>DXHX01000126.1 GCA_019113205.1 Candidatus Pseudogracilibacillus intestinigallinarum
CAAATGTGTTATACTATTTATGGTTGACAACTTAAATGTGCCATACTATAATAATTATTACATAATAAATTTGTAGAGGAGATGACTCTTGTGGGGATCATTATTTGTCAAGAATGCCAGGAAGTTATTAATTACTACGAAGAAGAAAAAGTGACAAAGTTATACAGCACGTGTCCAACATGCAATAATAAATAATAATAATAATAATAAAAACGAACGATAAAAAGTTTGAAACATCATTACGTAAAACTTTTCGAAACAAGAACTGATCATATTAATTACTCAAGAAATATACAACGCTTTTTAGGCATATAACAGCTAAGCCTATTATGAGCAATACGTACAGATGACTATGTAAGAATTTACATCTGATACAGTCCATTTATATTTCTTAAGTTTTTCGTTGATATTCTTGGTTCATACTAATTCTTGCGTATTGTTTCAAGCTTTTTATTTAATATATTGTATGACACATTCATGCATATATAAGTTTTATCGTATCATACATATGGTATTCTAATCCCTTTTTAATTCAACAGCAAAAATTCTTCTCCCTTTATGCCAAAAAATGGCATCAATGAACTCTTTCCACCAACACCATGTAATATAAAGCCCAAAAAAGAGGTTCAGTAAGATTACTGAACCTCTTTTTTATATACTTTACAACGTTCGTATGAAACATTATTTTTTATAGCGTATGAATTGGTGTTCCTAATGCAACTTCAGCTGCTTCCATCGTAATTTCACCTAATGTTGGGTGAGCGTGGACAGTTAAAGCAATATCTTCTGCAGTCATTCCAGCTTCAATTGCTAAGCCAATTTCTGAAATCATATCACTCGCGTTCGGCCCAACTACTTGACCACCAATTACTAGACCATCTTCTTCACGAGTAATTAACTTCATGAATCCTTCTGTGTCGTTTAATGATAAAGCACGTCCGTTTGCCGCAAATGGGAATTTACCAACTTTAACTTTAATTCCAGCATCTTTTGCTTCTTTTTCAGTATATCCAACAGAAGCCATTTCTGGATCTGTGAATACAACTGCTGGCATTCCAATATAATCAATTTCAGATTTTTTACCGCTAATTGCCTCTGCCGCAACTTTACCTTCATAAGAAGCTTTATGAGCTAAAGGTAATCCAGCTACGATATCACCAATTGCATAAATATTATCAATATTCGTACGGCATTGTTTATCAATTTTCACAAGTCCTCGTTCGTCTAATTCGATACCTACTTGCTCTAAACCAATATCTGAAGTGTTTGGACGACGACCAACTGTTACTAATACGTAATCAGCTTCAACAGTTTCTTCCTTACCGTTAGCCTCGTACGTTACTTTAACACCATCTTTCGTTTCCTCTACACCTTTAGCCATCGCACTCGTTACAATATTCACGCCTTTTTTCTTTAAACGTTTCGTAACGATGTTTGACATTTGTTTTTCAAATGTTGCTAAAATTTCTTTTTCCCCTTCGATGATCGTAACTTCTGTACCAAAGTTCGCATAAGCAGAACCTAATTCAGTACCGATGTATCCACCACCAATAACAACTAGTTTTTCAGGTACTTCCTCTAAACTTAATCCACCAGTAGAGTCAAGTACTCTATCTGAGAATTTAAAGCTAGGAATCTCAATTGGTGTTGAACCTGTAGCAATAATACAGTTTTTAAATGTATATGTTTGAGATTGAGTTTCATCCATTACTTTTACATTGTTATTATCAACGAAATAAACTTCACCTTTAACGATGTCTACTTTATTTCCTTTTAATAATGCTTCTACACCAGAAGTTAAACGTTTTACAACATTTCCCTTCCATTCTTGAACTTTTCCAAAGTCAACTTTTACATTTTCCGTCGTAATTCCTAATTCTTCATTACCACGAGCTGCATCTGTTAAATGACCAGCTTGGATTAACGCTTTTGAAGGAATACATCCAACGTTTAAGCATGTTCCACCTAGTGCTCCTTTATCGACAATTGTAACTTTTTGACCTAATTGAGCCGCACGGATTGCTGCAACATATCCTCCTGGACCTGCACCAACAACTAGCGTATCAACTTCGATTGGAAAATCTCCTACTACCATTATTTCACGCCTCCATCATGATCAACTGTGGATCATTTAATAATCTTTTGATTTGATTTAATGCTTCTTGCCCTGTTGCTCCGTCAACAATTCTATGGTCAAAGCTTAGTGATAATGCCAATACCGGCGCAACTACAACTTCCCCATTACGAACGACAGGTTTTTCTTGAATACGACCAATACCTAAAATAACTGCCTCTGGATAATTTAACACTGGAGTAAACCACTGTCCACCGGCAGAACCGATATTCGTAATCGTATTAGAAGCACCTTTCATCTCCTCTGCTGTTAGTTTACCATTACGAGCTTTTTCTGCCAACTCATTTATATCCTGTGAAATTTCAAATAGTGACTTTCTATCTGCGTCTTTCACTACTGGAACGAGTAAACCTTTATCTGTATCAGCAGCAATACCTATATTATAGTAATGTTTGTAAATTATTTCATCTGTTTCATCATCAACTGCAGCATTTAAAATAGGGAACTTCTTCGATGCAGAAATTAAAGCTTTTACCACATAAGGTAAATAAGTTAATTTAATTCCTTGATCTAAAGCTACTTCTTTGAATCGTTTACGATGTGCTACTAATTCTGTTACATCTACTTCATCTAATAACGTAACGTGAGGAGCTTTCGTTTTCGAATTCACCATCGCTTTAGCGATTGCTTTACGAATACCACTCATTTTTTCACGAGTTTCAGGATATGTTCCAGTTGTTGCAACAGGTGCTACACGCTCTTCAGATAGGCTTTCCACTTCTGCTGTAGCTTCTTCACTAGGTATAACATCTCCAGATACAAATGCATCGACATCTTCTTTTAAAATACGTCCATTTTTTCCAGAACCAGTTACTTCTTGAATGTCTACCCCTTGCTCACGAGCATATTTACGAACAGATGGCATTGCAATAACTAATTTCTTCTCATCTTCAGTCACCGGTTCTGTCGTTTCTTTTGGTGTCGGCTTTTCCTCTACCGTTTCTGTTTCTTTTTCTTCTGTCGGTGCTTCTTCTTTAGTTTCCTCTGTAGGCTCTTCTGATTCATACCCTTCTGCCTCGATACGAATTAACACGTCTCCTACAATCGCTACTTCTCCTTCAGCAACTTTAATTTCTAACACCGTACCATCTACTGGTGAAGGAATTTCTACAACTGCCTTATCATTTTGTACTTCACAAAGTACATCATCTTCTTTTACTTCGTCCCCTTCATTGAAGAACCATTTCACAATTTCTCCCTCGTGAATTCCTTCTCCAATATCCGGTAATTTAAATTCAAAAGCCACGATGTCTACCTCCTATTCATTATTCATTTCATTAAAAGTTCATAACAGCTTCTACTTTTTCGATTACATCTTTATGATCTGGTAACCATACTTCTTCTGCCGCCGCAAAAGCATATACAGTATCTGGTGCAGTAACACGTAGGACTGGTGCTTCTAGATGTAAAATAGCGCGTTCTTGAATTTCAGCTGCAATATTCGCAGCAATACCAGCTTGACGTTGTGCTTCTTGCACGACTACTACACGATTTGTTTTTTGTACGGACTCTAAAATAGTATCGATATCAATCGGCGAAACCGTACGTAAGTCGATTACTTCTGCGTCAATTCCTTTTTCTTTTAACTCTTCAGCAGCTTTTAATGACGTGTGAACCATTGCACCATATGCAATAATTGTTACATCTTTTCCTTCACGTTTTACATCTGCTTTTCCGATTTCAATTGTATATTCTTCTTCAGGTACTTCTTCACGGAATGAACGATATAATTTCATATGCTCCAAGAAAATAACCGGGTCATTATCTCGAATCGCACTAATTAATAAACCTTTCGCGTCATATGGAGAAGATGGAATAACAACTTTTAATCCTGGTTGTTGAGCCATTAAACCTTCTAAAGAATCCGCGTGTAATTCTGGTGTTTGTACACCACCACCAAATGGAGAACGAACCGTGATTGGCGAATTGAATGCATTTCCTGAACGGTATCTCATTCTTGCCATTTGACCACTAATCGAATCCATTACTTCATATAAAAATCCGAAGAACTGAATTTCAGGTACTGGGCGATATCCTTCTAGTGCAAGTCCGATTGAAAGACCACCGATTGCCGATTCAGCTAACGGTGTATCAAATACACGCTCTTCACCGAATTCCTTTTGTAAACCTTCTGTCGCTCTAAACACACCACCGTTTTGTCCAACGTCTTCGCCGAATACGAGCACATTTTCATCGTTTTTTAATTCGGTTCTTAAAGCGTCTGTAATCGCTTGGATCATTGTCATTTGTGCCATTTTACTTCGACTCCTTTTCTCTATATTCCGCTAATTGTTCTTCTAAATGTTGTGGTAACTCTTCAAACATATGTTCAATTAATTCTGTTACTTTTTGTTTTGGTTGAGCATCTGCTTTTTTAATCGCTTCTTTAATATCTTCTCTTGCACGCTCAATAATTTCTTCTTCTTTTTCTTCTGACCATAAGCCTTTTTTCTCTAAATAACTACGGAAACGTACTAATGGATCACGTTTTTCCCATTCAGTATCTAAATCATCCGTACGGTATCTTGTCGGGTCGTCCCCTGCCATTGTATGTGGCCCGTAACGGTATGTCATCGTTTCAATTAATGTTGGTCCTTCCCCATTAATTGCACGCTCTCTAGCATATTTTGTAATAGCGTAAACAGCTAACGGATCCATTCCATCCACTTGATAACCTTCAATACCAGCAGCAACCGCTTTTTGTGCTAACGTTTTCGCTGCAGTTTGTTTTTCAACAGGCACTGAAATTGCGAATAAATTATTTTGTACAAAGAAAATAGCTGGTGCTTTATACGCTCCTGCAAAGTTCATTCCTTCATAGAAATCACCTTGTGATGTACCACCATCACCAGTATACGTAACAGCAACTGATTTATTGCCACGTAATTTCTTACCTAAAGCAACTCCAGCAGCTTGCACATATTGTGCACCAATAATGATTTGTGGACTTAACGTATTTACACCTTCAGGCATTTGGTTTCCGTGAAAATGACCTTTCGAGAATAAAAATGCTTGGTATAAAGGTAATCCGTGCCAAATCATTTGTGGCACATCTCGGTATCCTGGTAATAAAAAGTCTTCTTTCTCTAATGCAAAATGACTTGCAATTTGAGAAGCTTCCTGACCTGCTGTCGGTGCATAGAATCCTAATCTTCCTTGACGGTTTAATGCAATTGATCTTTGGTCTAACACTCTTGTATATACCATTCTTGTCATTAATTCTTGTAATTCTTCATCTGATAAATCAGGAGCAAATTCTTCGTTTACGATTTCTCCTTCTTCATTCAACACTTGAAACATTTCAAATTTATTTTCAACATCTTGTAATACATGTTTCAATGTATTCACCTATCCTTTCCTACATAAGTTTATTATTTTTAAAACATAAATCATTGCTTTTAAATTTATTGGAGTAAATTGCCAACAAAACTGTTATACAAATTCACTCACTTTTAATTGATACACATCAACTATTTACAGTGTACGAAAAAACATCCGTAACGTCAATGTTTTGAACTGAAATTTTTAATTAAAATTTAGAAATATTGTTATTCAGCAAAACTGTTACAGTTAAATAGATGAACTGTACTAATATTTGAAGCGCTTTTTACACTGTGTTACTACAACACCCACATGAATTGTTTACCCTCTTTAAATAGATTCATGCATGATATAAAAATAATTTTTATCCTTTTCGAACAACTTTTCCGATATTTTTTCATTTTTATGATAAGATATGATTGAACATGTTGATCATAGAGATAGGAGTAATATGTATGTTATTAATGAAAGATATTGTAAGAGATGGACATCCTGTTTTACGAGAAAAAGCAACAGAAGTTACAATTCCTCCATTAAAGGAAGATGTAAAAACATTAGAAAATATGTTAACATTTATTAAGAATAGTCAAGATGAGGACATAGCTGAAAAATATAATTTACGATCGGGTGTTGGACTTGCCGCACCGCAAATTGGAATAAGCAAGCAATTATTAGTCGTACATTTCGAATATGATGATCAATTGTACAGCTATCAATTAATGAACCCTAAAATAATAAGTCACTCCGTCCAAAAGGCTTTTTTAGGTGGGGGGGAAGGTTGCTTATCTGTTGATGAAGTAATCGAGGGTTATGTACCGCGTAATGCAAAGATCACTGTAAAAGCTTTTGATATCAATGGAAATCCAGTGAAAATTCGATTAAAAGGATATCCGGCAATCGTCATGCAACATGAAATTGACCATTTAAATGGAATTATGTTTTATGACCATATTAATAAAGAGAATCCTTTCTACATTCCGGAAAACGCTAAAATAATTGAGTAATCGTAAAGAACAATTTTCTTAAAGGATACAAAGATTATTTCCTTTAAGGGAATTGTTCTTTTCATGCAATTTCATTGTATATTTTCTAACTAAAAGATACATCATATGTAAAAGATTTACACAATTTTATTAATATTTATTTCATTAATATCGAAATCATATTATAATGATTAATAATAGGGATTGGATCGGTTTAACCATTTTGCAAAATGTACTAGATAGGAGTGCATTGTTGCAACATAATCGCAGGACGTCTAAGCGTGAACATGACGGAAATGAAGGTTTTTTTAAAGGGACGTGTACCGCAATCACATATGACACAAAAAACAGATGTACAAAACAATACAATAAACGAAATTTAGGAGAGATAGAATGATTTATAAAGTTTTATATCAAGAATCAATAGAAGGTGCTCCAGTACGTGAAAAAACAAAAAGCCTATACGTAGAAGCATCTTCAGAACGTGAAGTTCGACAAAAGTTAAGCGATCGCAAATACAATATTGAATTAATCCAGTTATTAAATGAAGCACATTTAGAGTATGAAAAAAAATCACCAGATTTCAAAGTCGAAAGTGTGTAATCAATGAAATTTGTTAAAAACGATCAAACAGCAGTCTTTGCCCTCGGTGGCTTAGACGAAATCGGTAAAAATACGTATTGTGTACAATTCCAAGACGAAATTATTCTCATTGATGCAGGAATTAAATTCCCGGAAGATGAATTACTTGGAATTGATTATGTTATTCCAGACTATACGTATTTAGTACAAAACAAAGAAAAGATTAAAGGATTAATCGTTACACACGGACATGAGGATCATATTGGTGGGATCCCATATTTATTACGTGAATTAAACATACCTATATATGCTGGAAAACTTGCGATTGGGCTTATTAGAAAAAAATTAGAAGAACATGGCTTATTAAGAAATGCAAAATTAAACATTATTAGTGAAGACGACGTGGTAAAGTTCCATAAAACATCTGTTAGCTTTTTCCATGTTACACATAGTATCCCTGACTCTTATGGTGTCGTAGTAAAAACTCCTTCAGGAAATATCGTTCATACAGGTGATTTCAAATTTGACTTTACACCTGTTGGCGAACCTGCAAACATTGCGAAAATGGCGGAAATTGGTAAAGAAGGTGTACTTTGTTTACTATCAGATAGTACGAATAGTGAAGTACCTGGTTTTACACTTTCAGAAAGTGTTGTCAAAGAAAATATTTACGATCTTTTTGCACGTTCTAACGAAAGGTTAATTTTTGCTACATTTGC
Source organism: Candidatus Pseudogracilibacillus intestinigallinarum (assembly GCA_019113205.1). Lineage (GTDB taxonomy): Bacteria > Bacillota > Bacilli > Bacillales > Amphibacillaceae > Pseudogracilibacillus > Pseudogracilibacillus intestinigallinarum. The sequence continues at coordinate 7,740 of DXHX01000126.1, forward strand.
TTCCAATATTTACCGATTACAACAAGTTGTAGATGCAGCTGTTAAGTATAACCGTAAAGTTGCAATTATCGGTAGAAGTATGGAATCCGCGATTGAAATCGGTCGTGAATTAGGATACATTAATGCACCGAAAGAAACATTTATCGAGACAAACCAAATTAACCGTTATCCTGCAAATGAAATTGCAGTATTATGTACTGGTTCTCAAGGTGAGCCAATGGCAGCATTATCTAGAATCGCAAATGGTACACATCGACAAATTTCTATTGCTCCTGGAGATACTGTAGTATTCTCCTCTACACCAATCCCTGGTAACAATATAAGTGTAAGCCGCACAATTAACCAATTGATGCGTGCAGGGGCAAATGTCATTCACGGACCATTAAGTAAAATTCATACTTCAGGTCATGGTAGCCAAGAAGAGCAAAAATTAATGCTACGTTTAATGCAACCAAAATTTTTCATGCCTATCCATGGAGAATATTCTATGTTAGTAACACATACGAAACATGCCGTAGAATGTGGCGTAGAAGAACTCAATACATTCGTCATGGATAATGGGGATGTATTAGCTTTAGGAAAAGATACAGCAGCTATTGCTGGACGTGTTCCTTCTGGTTCTGTTTACGTAGATGGTAGTGGTATTGGAGATATCGGAAATATTGTTTTACGCGACCGCCGAATTCTTTCAGAAGAAGGATTAGTTATTGTCGTTGTAAGTATCGATATGAAGAACTTCGAAATCGCTGCTGGACCAGATATTATATCAAGAGGATTCGTTTATATGCGTGAATCTGAAGATTTAATAAATGAAGCACAAAAACTTGTTGCAGAACATTTAAACAAAATTATGCAACGTAAAACGAGTAAATGGTCCGAAATTAAAAATGAAATTATCGACACGATTGCACCGGTATTATATGAAAAAACGAAGCGTCGTCCGATGATTTTACCGATCATAATGGAAGTATAAAATATTCGATCTCGAATAAAAGTAGTAAATGGCATTAGTGGATTTTACTTTCCACTAATGCCATTTTTATCATACGGATGAAATCTCCAATTTTGACAATGACTTAACATCCATTAATGACGAACTATAGAGTAAAAAGCGAAAAAAGTACTGTTTATGTGTGAAAAGATAAACAGTACTTTTTTATGAATGAACTAAATGGAGGCATGTGATGATTTGTATTAATCAATTACATAATGTTTTTCAAATTTAGAAATGTCTTCGTCTGCCCCAATTACAATTAACGTATCTTCGAAATTAATTTTGTAATCAGCAGTCGGTGATACGTTAATATCTTTCCCATTTTTAATCGCTACGACGTTACACCCAAATTTTGCACGAATATTTAAATCAATCAATGTTTTCCCTAGCATTTTCTTACTCGCAGCAACTTCCACCATGCTATAGTCATCCGATAGCTCTAAATAATCTAATATATTACTTGAAATAATACTATGGGCGATACGCTTCCCCATATCTCTTTCTGGATGAACAACCTGGTTTGCCCCTATTTTATGTAATATTTTCGCGTGATAGTCACTTTGTGCTTTCACTGTAATTTTTTCGACTCCTAAATCATCCAAAATAACAGTCGTTAAAATACTCGCCTCTATATTATCACCGATTGCAACGATGACATGGTCCATATTTTTAATGCCTAATTCTTTTAATACACCTTCATCTGTCGAATCAGCAATTACTGCGTGGGAGGCAATATTTTTAAATTCATTTACTTTATGCTCATTTTTATCAATTGCTAGTACTTTCATTCCTTCTAAACTTAATTCTTCACAAACACTTCCACCAAATCGACCTAAGCCGATTACAGCAAATTCCCGTTTCATTTCTACACCGTCTTCCTAACTTTCTTCTTTTTTTGGTAATAAATAAATACAAACAAGCGCTATAATTGCCAAAATAAAAATACCAATATAAATATATTGTAATCCACTCGATAACCCTTTTTGCAAAATATGAATCGCCTCTTTTGATAAGGAGGCCATTTTGCCATCGTGTAAAAGTAAATCGATATCGTCTACACTTAATTGTTCCTCTCCATGTGATTGTATCGTTTGTCGATTAATTGCATTGTTTAATATTCCACCAAACAAAGCGACGCCGACAGCACTTCCTAATGAACGCATAAATGTATTCGAAGCTGTCGCGCTCCCTCTTTCTTTCCATGATACGGTAGATTGAATTTGCACGATAAAAGCTGTACTCGTTAACCCCATTCCTACACCAACGAAAAAAGACCCAAAACTAGCGATATAAACAGATTGTACAATGGGCAAACAAATAAATAAAATTGTCCCTATCATTAAAAACAATGCACCAATTAATGTCGTTGTACGATATCCTATTTTCAATAATAACCGACCAGATAAGGCAGATGCAATCGGCCATCCGATAGACATTGTCGTTAACGTAAATCCAGCAATTAAAGCCGATTTCCCTAATACACCTTGTACAAATGTCGGTAAATAACTCGATACACTTATCATAATAATTCCAGTTATAAATGTGGCGATATTCGCTAATCGAATAGTTTGATAAGACCAAATTGATTTTGCAATCATTGAATTACCCTTTGTACTCTTCATAAAAAACAGCGATAAAGCGGTGACAGAACTACCAAGAATGAGATAAAATTGTATCGAATTCCATGGCAATGAATTTCCACCTTCTACTAAAATGTACATAAAAAGTGTAATGCCAATCATCATAGTTATTGTACCAAATATATCGACTGATTGTTTTTCTTTTACTTTCGTTTCTTTTAAAAACATAGCGATTCCTAACATCGATAATAATCCAATCGGAATATTCATCCAAAACACATATTGCCAATTTAAAAAATCAACGAAAAACGCACCAATTAAAGGACCGATAATTGCCGATATCCCCCATACAGAAGATAAATATCCTTGTATTTTGGCACGCTCTTCTTTGGAATAAATGTCTCCAACGATTGTTGTTGCAATTGGCATCATCGCTCCAGCACCAATCCCTTGAATAAAGCGCCATCCGATTAGTGACCACATTGAAGCACTAAACCCGGCAAATAAGGAGCCGAGCAGAAAAACAGAAATTCCAAATAAATAAATTGGTTTCCTTCCATACATATCTGCTAATTTACCGAAAAGTAAAACAGTTGCACTTGATGATAATAAGTATGCAGAAAACACCCAACTATATAACGAAAAATGTTGTAAATCTGCAACGATACTTGGCATCGCTGTCGCTACAATTGTCGCTTCAATTGCGGATAAAAACATCCCTAACATGACTGCTACAAGTATAAATGGCCGTTTTAACTGATCATCCATCTAATTAATATTCATTTCCTTTCGATATTAATGTTGGTTTCGTTTTTGATAATAATCTTTTTTCAATGTTTTCAATATCGCTCTTCTTGTTAATATACCAACAAAATATCCATCATCATCTACTACACAGACAAATGGTGAATCTATAACTGCTTTTAAACCGTTAATAAATGATTCTTCTTGATGAATACTCACTAATTCATCCATTACTTCATGCACCTTTAATTCCGATAACCTTTCCATTTCATATGTTTCTACTCCTAAAATTTGATCTAAAATAACTGTTTTACTAATGGAGCCAGCTAATTTAAATGAGGTATCTAATACAGGTACAGCAAAATATCCTGAACGAATTAATACGAGTAATGCATGTTCCAAAGGATTATTTAATTGCACATGTGCTACCTTTTCAGATGGTATCATTAAATCACGTACTAAAATATTATCAATTTCTCTATCTTTTTGTGTCATACTCATGTAAAGCAACCCCTCTATCTATTAGTTTCCTACCTCAATATTGTACGTCTAATTCAACTACAACATAGAAAGAAAACGATTTCATTCTTACGTTTTTTATAAATATCTCTTTATCTATAGTGTACCACACATAAAATTTTATCACACGACATAAAACATATTTTTTTCATTTGATAAATATTGCAAGAAAGCGCTTTTTTGTGTAATCTAAATATAAACAAATGAAAAGGAGGATTACTTTGAAAGAACAAACTACTACAATGGACATTGCAAAAGCATTATTCACTATAAATAAACATGCAAAAACAGCTTTAGAACCTCAACATTTATACTTCATCAAAAAGAAAACAATCGAAAAATTACTTGATGAAGAAAAAGCTAAAAAAATCGGACTGCATTTTTCAAATAATCCGAAACTTAGTAACCAACATTCCATTTTATTAATACAAGTGGAAAACTACTACTTTCATTTACCTCCAAAAAAGGAAGACTTCAAAACGTTAGAACATCTAGGCTCATTGGATGATCATTATCGAAATCCTCGTACCAAGATGTCTTTATCACGTGCTAAAAAAATTATTTACCAATATATTGAATGGGATGACCCACCGACGAATCGAAGAAATGATACGAATAAAAAAAGAGCGAGAAATAAAAAGCATTCATCCTTTTACATTCCTTCTTCTCTCGGAAAAATGGAATGGCCTCCAACAAAAAGATTCCCTTCAAAATATAATTAAGGAGTAGAAGAATGGGTCGTGGAACATTATTTGTATTAGTAGGAGCATTTCTTTGGGGCACGATTAGCTTTTTTGTAAAAAATCTATATGAAGCAGGCTTCACTCCGATGGAAGTAGTCACAATTCGAGTGACAGTTGCCGCAATTATTTTATGCGTTTTTACTGGGCTCACTTCTAATAAAAGTTTAAAGTTACAACGTATTTCACATATCAAGTACTTTATTGGTACCGGTGTGTTTAGTATTACATTTTTTAATTATTGTATGTTTAAAACGATCCAATTATCTACGGTACAAGTATCGGCTGCTTTATTGTATACTGGACCTGCATTTGTCATTATTATTTCACTCATAGTTTTGCATGAAAAGATTACGAGAAATAAAATTTTATCATTATTATGCACATGTGTCGGCATCATACTTGTAGTAGAATTTTTTCCACTTCAGGATAAAACAATCCCAATTATGACGATCATCATTGGGCTATGTTCTGGTATAGGTTATGCATTGTATAGTATTTTTAGCAAATTTGCTTTACAACATTATGATAGCTTAACCATTACTACATATACTTTTCTCGTTAGTGCGATTGTATTAATTCCTTTTTTTCCATTTAGTAAAAAAGGGGCACTTCTCATCCAACCTGATGTTTATTTATATGCACTAGGTTTAGGCTTCGTTCCAACTGCAATTGCTTATATTTTATATACATATGGCCTTTCTTTTATCGAAGCATCTAAAGCTGCTATTTTATCCACAATGGAACCTGTCGTTGCAACGCTAATTGGTATTTTTATTTTTACGGAGCCATTTACTATATTTCAAATTGTTGGAATGGGATGTATCCTTCTTGCGGTAATGATAATTGAGTTACCATCACTTTCCAATAGAAAAAAGAAAGTCATACAATAAAACGACATATGTTAGTTAACGTTGTTGACTCTCTTCAGTAAAATATTGATTATATTTATTTAATAAATGATCAAGTGCTTGGCTCTTTTCAATTGCCTCTTCACTTGTCATTCCTTTTAATTGAACGATTTCTATTAAATCATTACGATATCGTTCAATATGATGTAAAAGCTTGTCTTTCGTGATACACATACTTACTTTCTCTCCCTATAAATTCTAATATTTTCCTTAATTTTATTGGACGAATTACTCGAAACTAGAAAAATGCTATGTTATATTATTAACGTATGTACATAAGAAAGGATGTCCCACATGGCTAACTCCACTGCTCGCAATGAATGGTACGGTTGGTTAAAAATAATTATCGTTGCTATAATTGTTGCCTTTATCATTCGAACTTTTATTTTTTCAACCTCTATTGTAGATGGTAACAGTATGTACCCTACATTAGAAGATGGTGAAAGAGTAATTATTAATAAATTTTCCTATTTAGTTACAAACCCTCATCGTGGGGATATCGTCATTATTGAACATGATGAAAAAAATTATGTAAAACGTGTCATCGGCATGCCAAATGAAACGATCGAAATGAAAGATTATACTCTTTATATTGATGGAGAAGCTTTATCATCATCTTATGTGAGTCGTGATGTGGAAATTTTAACTGGTGATTTTGGACCGATAGAGATCCCTGAAGATTATTACTTTGTAATGGGCGATAATCGACCTGTTAGTTTAGATAGTCGACACGAACTCGGTTTAATCCATCGGTCTGAAATAACAGGCAAATCTGCTTTAATTATATACCCATTTGATAATATTGAGCTAGTACGATAAAAAAGGTTAGATTTTGTAACATACGTTACGAAACCTAACCTTTCCTTTTATTCATGATCAAACAGGCAATACCCTATATTTAGTAATGCAAACGCTAAACAAGCAATTCCAAAGATTGTAACTAACATAATAGAAGCACCCTTTCTGCTTTTAATAAATAATGAATACATATAAATTACAATTATATCATACCAATTTTCTCATAAATAATAAAGCGTTTATATTATTTTATCCGACTAAAATTCGCTCTTTCGGATAATGGATGAACTGTTCGTTCGTTGCTAACTTTCTAAAAGTTAAAAGAAATGTAATGATTCCAACTCTTCCTATAAACATCAAAATCATTAAAATACATTTACTTACAGTAGATAACTCTTCTGTAATTCCTAAAGATAGTCCAACCGTACCAAATGCAGATGTTACTTCAAAAAACAACGATAATACGGAAACATCTTCGATAAGCGACAAAATCATTAAACTTACGAACACCATCATAATTGCTACAATCATCACTGTTACTGCTTTTTGTAAATCTTCTTCATATACTTCCCGATTAAATAATTTTAAGTTTTTACCACCACGAATAAAGGTAATTAAAAATATGACAACGAGTGCGAATGTTGTAGTGCGAATTCCTCCGCCAGCACTACTAGGGGAAGCACCAATAAACATTAAAAACGACATAAATAAATGGTTCGTTTCCGATAACATAGATACATCCATCGTTGAAAGTCCAGAACTTCTTGTTGTAACAGATTGAAATAATGCATAAAACAATGATTCATGCCAACTTTTTCCTTGAAAGAAATTTGTTCGATCAAATATATAAATAAAAATCGTTCCAATTATAATTAAACTAAAAAACGTAATCGATGTTACTTTAGTAAATAATGTGAAACGAAATTGTCTTTTTTCTCTTTTATGTAAAAATATATATTGTTTCACTTCTACTAAAACTGGAAATCCAATCGCACCAAATATAATTAAAAACATAATTGCGGATTGAACAAAATAATCGTTTGCATATGGAACAAGAGAATCATTCGTTAATGTAAATCCTGCATTTGATATAGCACTAATCGTACTGAAAAAACCATTCAAATACGCATCTTTTACATTCGAAAAATGCGGGATATAATAAGTGCCAAGTAAAAATACAAAGATTGCTTCAATGACTAATACAATCAAAATAATCTGTTTTATTAAATGGACCATTCCACCAAAGGTCGTTTGGTTTTGGTCTTGCATTATAAGGCGTCTTTCCGATAAACCGATTTTTTTTCCGATAATTAACCAAAGGAATGTACTCACTGTCATAATACCTACTGCACCTAAGTGTAAAATAATTGCTAAAAAAATGATCCCTGTCGTACTAAAACTATCTCCAACTGAAATAGTGCTTAATCCTGTCACACTAACGGCACTTACTGCTGTAAATAGTATATCAATAAAGGGGATATGGACGCCTTCCTTATATGCAACAGGTAAAGATAAAAGAATCGTTGAAAAAATAATTGCTAAACCGTAAAAAATTAGCAATAACTGTGCAGGAGATAATTTATGTAATTTTTTCAATACTTTTTGTTCGTCTGCCATCCTTTTGCACCTTACTTTTCTTTATAATATTCCTTTATTTTATATCATTTCCTTGAACTTTTTCAATAAAGATTCTCCTTGATATCCTTGGTTTAAAATCTCCCGTAGCATTTCTTCGATACGACTTTTATTATCGACTACCTTACCTTGAAACAATACATTTAATTTATCTTCACCAATTTCATTAACACTAATGATTTGAGTAATGAAAAATGCGGGATCATTATCCACACGTGTGATTTTTGCTTGAATCATAATCTCTTTAATATGTTTAATTGCTTCGAAATAAGGTTTATAAGAACGATCGATAAAAGCTTCGACAAGCCAACCAATTTCATCTTCCCGATTAATAACTAATCCGTCATGAATTTTTATTTTCTTTTGGGCAATGCCTTCTTCTTCATTAGCCACTATTTCTAAATCTTTTAATTTAAATGTTTTCATCAACGATTCCTCCTTCTTACTAAAGTATGTCAATTATAGTCACTTGTCAATATTCGTTTCCTTTTTTTAAAAAAATCGCATAAATTTCAGTCAATCGAACAATATAAACATACAAACAAAAGGAGAAAAGGTGTATATGACATGAAAAAATCATTTATTTTATCGCTATCTTTATTGTTTTTCACTCTTTCTGGCTGTATGAATGATAAACAGCCAACTAATTTAGAACCGACACGTAGTGACCCATTATCATTAATGAAATTATCATCTAAAGGTATGACTGATCAACAACCTGCAATGGACGCGAAACAATTTTTAAGTAAAGAAGAATCATTGTCAGGTGTTCGTGCAGTTAATCATAATGATGAGTTATTCATTGCGATTGAAGTAGATAATTTTCAACGATTTAATTTAAAGGATATCGAAAAAGATGTTCGCAAAAAAATTAACAATAAATATAAAAATTTTAATGTTACAGTCGTATCTGATGAAAAGCTCGTCATTGAATTAAAACAATTAGAAGAAAAAATTGAAAACAATAATATAACAGACGAACAACTCAGTAAACAGATCGAAGAATTAAAGAAACTTTCAAAAGAACAAACATAGTTTGGAGGAAGAATGATGTCGAAGAAACAAACTAAATATGAAGCATATGAAAAAAAGACAAAGGAACATGAACCGAAACGTCCTATTTTCCTCAATTGCTGTAAAGCATTCCTCATTGGAGGATTCATTTGTTTCATCGGGCAATGTATAGCAACTTTTTATATACATTATTTTGACTTTACGGAACAAACGGTTGGAAATCCAACTGTAGCAACTCTCATTATCATTACAATGTTTTTAACAGGATTCGGTCTTTATGAAAAAATCGCCCAGTTCGCTGGAGCCGGAACTGCAGTACCTGTAACAGGATTTGCAAATGCCGTTATTTCATCTGCTATTGAGCATCGACCAGAAGGATTTATTTTAGGTGTTGGATCAAATATGTTGAAATTAGCAGGTCCTGTCATTGTTTATGGTGTCTTTTCAGCTTTTTTAATCGCATTAATTAAAACAGTATTACAAATGATAGGTATTATTTGAGGTGAATAATATGATAACCGGGAAAAGTACGTGGACATTTTCTTCCTACCCAGTCATTGTAAGCAGCGGGGTTGTCGTAGGAAAAGAAGAAGCAGTTAGCAATTTAAATGGGCACTATGATGAAGCAATCGAAGATATGTTCGTCGGTGAAGATTCGTATGAACGTGCACAAGAATCATTATTAACAAAAGCAATTGATTATACAATAAAAAAATCATCTATTAAGAAAAAAAATATTCAATTTTTCATTAGTGGTGATTTAATAAATCAAATTACCCCGACTACATTTGCTGCCAAAAAACTGAATATTCCTTATTTCGGTCTGTATAGTGCTTGTGCAACATCAACGGAAGGACTAGCTTTAGCAGCGATGATGTTAGAGCAAAATGGAGCCAATTATATACTAACTGGAACGGCGAGCCATTATGCGGCAGCTGAAAGACAATTCCGCTTCCCAAATGAATATGGCGGTCAAATTCCTCCCACTGCACAACGAACAGTTACCGGTGCAGGAACCGTTCTTTTAGGAAAAGAAAAGCAAGGATTAGCAATTACTTCAGCAACGATTGGGAAGGTGATGGATTATGAAGTGACAGATCCATTTAATATGGGAGCTGCCATGGCTCCAGCAGCTGTAGATACTATTTGTCAACATTTTCAAGATCGACAAATTGATGCAAGTTATTACGATATGATTATAACAGGTGATTTAGGAGCAGTTGGACGGGCTTTAACAGAAGATTTATTAAAAAAACATCATATTACATTCCAATCGAATCAATTTATAGACTGTGGTGATTTTTTATATAAAAAAGAACAAAACATGCAAGCAGGTGGTAGTGGTGCTGCTTGTTCTTCTGTCGTAACATATGGGTATTTTTTAGAACAAATGAAGGCAAATAAAATTAACAAATTATTATTCGTTGCGACTGGTGCCCTCCATTCCCCATTAACAGTCCAACAAAAGCGGACCATTCCATCTATTGCTCATGCCGTTTCTATTGAAAGGAAGTGATGATATGTTATTCTTTTGGGCGTTTATCGTCGGTGGACTTATTTGTGTCATTGGTCAATTAATGATGGATATTGGAAAATTGACTCCTGCCCATACATTAACGACACTCGTCATTGTCGGAGCACTGTTAGATGGTTTTGGATTGTATGAACCTTTAATTGATTTTGCTGGTGCTGGTGCTACTGTTCCAATTACAAGCTTTGGAAATTCACTCGTACATGGTGCACTTTTAGAAGCTGAAAAACACGGGATTATCGGAGTAATTACAGGAATATTTGAAGTAACGAGTGCAGGTATATCAGCAGCAATCATATTCGGTGTCTTTGCCGCGATATTCTTTAAACCAAAACAATAAAAGCCTTCTTGTTCATACATAAAAGTACTTAAATATATGAATATGGCACAAAAGTTCCTTACATTTTTCCAAGTGGAACGTGAAATATCTTTATGAATTGACGTTGTAGATCAAAGAAAATAAAATCAAACCAACAAGTGTGAAGGTAGTGACCGACCTTAATCTAAAAGATTCACTGAACGGTCTCCCTTATGCACCACATCCACGCACGGATTCTTGTAACTTCGGGTCGCTTTCTTGCAACTTTGTGTCGGATTCTTGCAACTTTGGGTCGCTTTCTTGCAACTTTGGGTCGGATTCTTGCAACTTCGAGCCGGATTCTTGCAACTTCGACCTGAATTCTTGCAACTTCGAGCCGCATTCTTGCAACTTCGGGTCGCATTCTTGCAACTTCGGGTCGGATTCTTGCAACTTCGGGTCGGATTCTTGCAACTTTGGGTCGCATTCTTGCAACTTCGAGCCGGATTCTTGTAACTTCGGGTCGCTTTCTTGCAACTTTGGGTCGCTTTCTTGCAACTTCGACCTGAATTCTTGCAACTTCGACCCACATTTTTGTAACTTCCTTTTTCCATATTTGCACTTTAAATTTGCATAACGATTAAAATCATTCAGCTATTCTTTCCTTATATATATCCCATAAATGGAGACATACTTAATTTCGATGGAATACTGATATCTCCAATCTGTCTATTTTTATCCTGCATTAGGATTGCCGCTTTCTGTTATAAGATGAAACCAACTTTATCTTATCAAAATAGGAAGCATTTTTAATACTACGCTAAAAGTTACTTAAAACTCCCGGCAAACCCAGAGGGGTTTTCAAATGCAGAAAAAAGGAATTCCAGTAAAAATTCATTTATACTGAAATTCCTATTTGTAGTTCACTCTCGCTTTATCCCAACTTCACATCTATCATGACAAATAAAAATATTATCGTTTGCAAATAATTTTGTATCGTACCCTTCCAAAACCTTTACATACATTTTTTGTTAAAATTAGTTTATTGCAATCGCAATTTTTCCGAATTGATCATTCACTTCTAATAGTTCCATTGCCTCTTTTATGTTTTCTAATTCATATGTATGACCAACAACCGGTCGAATTTCCTTTTCCTCCATCAATGTTAATAATTCCTCTAATTCTTCTCTCGAGCCCATTGTCGATCCTAATATTTGTTGCTGCGCATAGAAAAATTTCCGAATATCGATATTCACGATATCTTCTGTCGTAGCTCCAAAAACAACCATTCTTCCACCATGACGTAACACATCTAAGGATCGGTTAAATGTCGCTCTTCCAACACTGTCGATTACGAGGTCAATTTTTTCAGCTTGAAGTGCTACCACCCAATCATCACTTGTATCAAGCGCAATGTCTGCACCAATTTTCAATGCCGCTTCACGCTTCTGTGCACTTCTGGAAGTAACAATAACTTTCGCCCCAAGTGCTTTTGCAAACTGAATCATATAAGTTGCAACACCACTTCCCGCACCAGGAATAAATACCGTTTCGCCTTCTTTTACTTGGCCTTTCGTTACGAGAGCTCTATAGCCAGTTAAAGCCGCTAAAGCCAATACACCCGCTTCCTCCCATGATAAATAAGCTGGTTTATGTTGTAACTGATTTTTATCAATGACAATTTTTTCAGCGATTGTCCCGTGATCAGGCATTCCTAAAATATCAAACCCTGCCGGTGGTGCATCACTATTTCTGTCCCAACGTAATGCCGGATTAATTATTACTTCATCTCCTGGTTTCCAGTTTGTCACATTTTCCCCTACCGTATCCACGATACCTGCACCATCAGATCCTAAGATTAACGGTGTATCTTCATTTCCAACTCGACTCGGAATATATAAATCACGTCTATTTAATCCTGCTACTTTTAATTGTACAGAGACATCATCTGGTCCAAGTGCCGGTGTTTCTATTTCTTGTACATTTAATTGTCCATTTTGTAATACTAATGCTTTCATGTTTATCACCTTTCTTTATTGTAAATAAGATGCAAATTGTTCTAAATGTGTTAAATCATGCATATCGTGAGGAAAAAAAGGAACATACATTAATTTTTCACGTGTAAACTTTTCTTCTATTTGTTGTAAATATTGTCGTTCATGTTTTTTTCTTTGCTGAAAGAACTTTCCGTCCTCCACATCGGGGAGTACTCGATTGACAATTAAGGTGGATACAACTAAATCATATTTTTTTAATAATTGAATCGCATTGTCTGTTTCTACAATCGATAATTTTTCCGGATTAAGCACAAACATAAATGCTGTTTCATCCCCATTCAACATGATCTCACGCGCTCGTTTAAACTTAGCTTGTCTTTCTTGTAATACATCGAATATTGGGTCCTCAATCGGTTCACCATCATGTAGTAATCGAGAGTAATTTTCTCTCGTTTTATGACGCTTTTCTAATAAACCTTGAATCCATATTCCCATTATTTCGGGTAAAGACAATAAACGAATCGTATGTCCGGTTGGAGCTGTATCAAAAATAACTTTATCGAATGCCTCACTCTCTTCTATCATAATAGATATGAGGCGATCAAACAAGGCAGCTTCATCTGCTCCCGGTGATGCTTGTGCCGTATCCAATTGTCGATGCACTTCTTCCATCATCGTCGGCTTAACAACCCCCTTTATATTTCCTTTCACAGTTTCGATATATTTTTTCGTTTCATATGCCGGATCAATTTCTATCGCATATAAATAATCATTTATTTTCGTTTTTGTCGGGCCGATTTTTTTATGAAAAATATGCCCGGTATTATGGGCAGGGTCTGTCGATACGAGCAATGTTTTCTTTTGTTCTGTCGACATCTGCCAAGCTAAAGCTGCTGATGTTGTAGATTTTCCTACACCACCTTTTCCGCCGATAAATACGATCTTTTTATCTACCATCTTCTTCCCACTCCTTTAACAACAACGAAAACCTGATAACGGCGAGTGATCCATTCCCATTCGTAAATGCCACTCATGAAACTCCTCTAACATATATGGATATAATTCTAATGTATAATAATAAACAGGATTCGGAATGCCAATCATTTCTGAATATAGAAGCAAGAAAAAAATATCATCCTCGTCTCTCAATTCTCTCGCAATTTCACCTTTATGTGGTAAGCTAATAACTTCCTCATAATACTGAATAAGTTTTTTTAATTTATCCAACATCTTTTTTCACCCTGTTCAAGGAAAAAAAGAGACTGTAAAAGCAGTCTCTTTATCCAATTTTATCTTGATCAATCGATGTACCATCACTTTTTCGTAAAGCAGAAAAAGCCGTTAAAGAAATCCAAATAGCAAAAACAAAAATAATTGCTCCGAAAACAAACAGTAAATTATTTTGATCTGATCCTAACCAAGACCATTCATAGACGACTTGTTGAAACATCGCAATTAAAGTTGTACCTAGAACGAAAAACATCGGTACAAGTACCGGAACATAATTACGTCCTAATCGTTGTAACCAAACTGCTACAAGCAACAAACTAATCGCAGCTAATAGTTGGTTCGCTGTTCCGAATAATGGCCATAAAACATACCCACCTGAACCAAATCCATTTGGTCCTTCAGGTAATAATACGAGTGCTGCACTAGAAACAACCGCAACAGTCGTTGCAACGTGTTTTTTCTCCAAGGCTGGAACATTGTACTCCATTCCAAGTTCTGCAATAATATAACGCATTAAACGTACAGATGAATCTAATGTCGTTGCCGCAAAGCTTACGACAATAATCGAAACAATTGTTGTCGCTATATCTGTTGGTATCATTAATCCTTCAGCTAAATTTGCAGCTCCTAGTACGAAATTACCTAAACCAGTTCCATTCGCTTCAGCAAAACTACTATACGTACCTAAGAACTCTTCCTTACTAGAAAATAATGTCGCTACAGCTAAAATAGAAATAAGTGCTAAAACCCCTTCCCCTACAGCACCTAAATAACCTACCATTCTAGCATCCGTTTCTTTATTTAATTGTTTAGAAGAAGTACCAGATGACACAAGACCGTGGAATCCTGATATTGCACCACATGCAATAGTAATAAATAAAAGTGGGAACCATTGTTTGTCATCTACCGCATTTGTTGCTGGTGCAGAAATGGTCGGATTCGTAAATAATAACCCTAAATATAAAATTCCTAAACCGACGACTAGTTGGTGTGAATTAATAAAATCTCTTGGCTGTAGTAATTTCCATACTGGTAAAGTAGAGGCAATATACACATAAATCATTAAAATCATAATCCATATAAAAAATGCTGTTCCAACTGTTGACAAACCAAATAAACCAGTACCTTCTTCTCCTCCCATATAGCGGACAAGGTCAATTTGTAAAAATTGATATTTACTCGCTAAAATTGCCGCTAAATACATAATAACTAATGCAATTAGAGAAGGTACTAACATTTTCTTTTGACGTTTATACACGGCATATCCAATCCATACTGCTAATGGAATTTGAATAAAAACAGGTAAGACACTCGATGGATATGTAATAAATAAATTCGAAATTACCCAAGCAAATACGGCATTTACCATCAAGACTAAAATAAGAATAATAAATAGAAATAAAATCTTTGCACGTTGTCCAATTAATTTATCAGCGATTGTTCCAACAGATTGTCCTTTATTTCGTACGGATAATACTAATGTTCCAAAATCATGGACTCCTGCTGCAAAAACAGTTCCTAATAATACCCAAAGTAATGCAGGTAACCATCCCCAATATACTGCTATCGCTGGCCCTAAAATAGGTGCTGCTCCTGCAACAGACGTAAAATGATGCCCCCATAAAACAAATTTATTTGTCGGAACAAAGTCTACGCCATCATTAAATTGATGTGCTGGTGTTTTATAATTCGGGTCTAGTCTAAAGATTTTCTCTGCAATATACTTCGAATAATAGCGATACCCTAAAGCTAAGACGACCATTCCAATGATTGCTACAAGAATTGCATTCAAACTAATTCCCTCCTATTCAATTCATCTTACTTATCTTATCCATGTGCACCCCTTTCCGTTTTTTGATTATTCACACATTTGTAACAACTATATTAGCATATTTTTTCCGTTATGCAACTGTATCATTATTATATGACATTGTTTATGCTTTTATGTTGGAAGCAACTAGTATATTAATTAGCGATCATCTTCCAAAACAAAGATGGGTTGCTTTTGTATACTTCATTTTATTTGAATAAAAAATCCCCTAAGAGAAACAGATTTGTCCGTAGACCCTGTTTATCTTAAGGGGAAAATTTTAACACTATTTTATTTTAAGCTTTTAATAACGATTCAAATTGATTTAACTTTTCTTCAAATACCGCTAATGCAGATAAAACGGGTGCTTTTTCCGTCATATCGACACCTGCTTTTTTTAGTACCTCAATAGGAAAATCACTACTACCAGCTTTTAAATAATTGATATATCGTTCCACTGCTGTTTCTTTTTCTGTCAGTATTTGATTTGCTAACGATGTTGCAGCAGCAAAGCCCGTTGCATATTGATATACGTAATAATTGTAATAGAAATGAGGAATACGTGCCCATTCCAATCCAATCTCTTCATCAATAATAATATTTGGCCCGAAATATTTCTTATTTAAGTCATAGTAAATTTCTGTTAATGATTGTGCTGTTAAAGGTTCTCCGTTTTGATCACGTACATGAATATCATGCTCGAATTCTGCAAACATCGTTTGACGGAACACGGTTGCACGGAATCCTTCTAAGAAATGATTCAACACAAATAACTTTTCTTTCTCATCTTCTAAATGGTCTAATAAGTATTCTGTTAGCAACACTTCATTACACGTCGAAGCTACTTCTGCTACAAATATCGAATAGTTTCCATAACGGTACGGTTGATATTTTCTCGTATAATAACTATGGACTGAGTGCCCTAACTCATGTGTCAATGTATAAATATCATCCAGTTTATTTTGCCAATTTAATAATATAAATGGATTAGTATCATATGAACCAGATGAATAAGCTCCACTGCGTTTTCCTTTGTTTTCTACAACATCAATCCAACGATTATCGAATGCTTCCCGAACAATAGCAACATACTCTTCGCCTAATGGTGCTAAACTCTTTAAAACGATGTCTTGTGCTTGTTCATACGTAAAATTCATTTTAACCCCTTTTACAAGCGGAGTATATATATCATACATATGTACTTCATCTAACTCTAAAGCTTCTTTACGTAATTCTGTATATCGATGTAATAATGGAAGTTCTTCATGAATCGCTTCCAGTAATTGATCATAAACCTTTTCAGGAATATTGTTGTTATCTAAAGCTGATTGCCTTGCTGAGTCATACTTACGTACTTTCGCATAAAAATTATCTGTTTTAATATTTCCACTTAAAGTTGTGGCAAATGTATTTTTAAATGAACCAAATGTGTCATACATCGCTTTAAAAGCATCTTGACGAACTTGGCGGTTATCTGACTTTAAAAAGTTAACATAACGTCCATGTGTTAACTCAACTTCTTCTCCCTTTTCGTCTTTAATCAATGGGAATGTTAAATCAGCGTTGTTTAACATGCCAAATGTTTGTGATGGAGTAGACAATGCTTCAGATGCCTCTGATAATAACATCTCCTCTCTTTCACTTAGTACATGTTCTTTTTGACGTTCCATTTCATCTAACACTTTTTTATATAAACGTAATGATTCATTCTCTTCTAAAAACTGAGCGATTTTCGTACTATCAATCGTAATGATTTCTGGTACGACATAACTCATTGCACTGGAGTAATTTGTAATTAACATTTCTGCACGTTGATTCATCGCCTGGTACGTTGCGTTTGTCGTATTCTCATCATAACGCATCCGAGAATAAGCATATAACTTTCCGAAACGTGCGGATAAATTATCTTGTAGCGTAAATAATTCATACAAGGTATTTGCGGAATCCCCTAATTTACCTTGGAATGCAGTTACTTTTGGAATTTCTTCTTGAAGTGCTTGAAATTCCTCTTCCCACCGCTCATCTGTTGCAAATATAGATGCTAAATCCCATGTTAATTCAACAGGAACATCTTCTCTTTTTGGTAATTCTTTCGTCATTTCAGCCATCATCAATTCCTCCTCTTATAAACGTCACAAAGAATGTTCTATATGTTCTTTATTATACATGAATCCTAATAAAAGTTCATAATCCCCGTCGAGCGCTTCGTCCAAATTTTTATAATGCGAAATCTGTTTTTTCTTTACATACACGCCTTTCGTCATTTCTCGGATTATACCAACTTGACATAATAACTCTAAATATTCACGCGCTGGGTGTTTTTCTATTTTTAGTAGTGGAAAATAACTAAGATCCATCATTTGACTCCGAATAAGCCATTCAGCTTCTTTTTCTGTAAATGTCGTATGTATCTCTTTATCATCTATTAAGTCATATAAAATCCTACTTTGCCACTGCCATAATGAAACGCGCATCACCATTTGATTTTTTATTGGGAGATGAATATAAGATGGCAAAATAGAACGATGAAGCCGCTTTTCATATAATGAGCTTTCCCACTTTCGCTCTTTTCCATACGTCATTTGGCGATAGAGTCGGAAGCGTTTCTTTTCATTTCTCCAAACTGAAACATATCTATGTATGTTTAAAGGCTTCTCAGCAAATAAATGACGTAAATCAATTTGTTGAAGTGGATACATTTGTTGTTGCACATAAGCAATATTGCCTTTCAAAAAGTATATATGTTGTATGATCGATATTTTTTCTTCCCTTGGACATAAATAATATAGAAATGTTGGTCCTTCCTCTCGATACTGATGGACCATATGGTGAGCAAACGGATGTATTTTTATAAGATCGGTTGTGACACGTTCATATAAATTTGTACCTAAAATCCAAATTGGTGTAATATCTAATTTTCGATAACCTTCATTTCTTTTGATTACTTCTTTTAAAGGGATTTTTGCACATTGAAATTCGATTGCTACTTTCTTACTCCCTATTTCAAAATAAATATCTGGTCGTTGTTGGATTTCAGCAATGTAATATTCTATTCGTACATTCACTCCTTGATCGATAAACCATTGATAAAGCAATAATTTTCCCTTTTGGTGAAACTCCCCTTCCCCACCACTATATGTACACTCTACCTTTGAACGATGTGCAAAATGTGGAATAACTTTGATTCCCGATTTGATCAATACATCTGATTTACACGCTGGGCAATAAAATGTCTCTAATCTTAATGATTCCACCTCTTCTTTCGGCAATAATGCTAAAGTAACCATTCTCCCGTCTTTCATTTCCGCCGTCAACATAGTTAAACACACCCTTTATCTTTTTATGCGTTATTGTACATAAAAAAACTCGAATTGCCGAATGGACAAAACTCGAGTTTTGGGATGTAAAACAGCTATAAAAATCAATTTTACTCTAGGAGAAATTGTAGTTTTAGACATAAATATTATCGTAAAATTCAAATTTAGCATGTAGGAAACTTTTTACTAAAATAAGCAACGTCTTATATGTACTTTTGCTTTTTACACGTTTCATTAATTGTTATCACCATATTACCATTTTATACGAAAAGACCGTGGTAAAATAAAACGACCATGATAATATACAGGTTCATTCTGTCATCTATCATGGTCGAGCTAGATTACGGTTCAAAATATTGTCTCACATTACGGAATACGTCATTTTCAAATACGACTACTCCATACTCCTCTAAAATATGTGGAGTATAATCAGCCTCTTGGCTAAATTCTAAAATTTGGCTTAAAATATCTTCTTGTTCGTCGTATAATTCCTCAGGAATTTCAACATATAAGTGATATTTTCCTTCATAATGATAGAGCACTGTTCGAATATCAAATTCAAACAATGTGGAAATATTATGGCTTAATTGGATAACATCCTCTAATTCTTCGAAAGTAGATACCATCCATAAACTATCTTCATCCATATTTTCTTTATTGTCCATTTGCTGATGTTTAGCTAATTTTTCTTCAATATAACTACGTGCTTTATCATTAATTGTAATATCAAATGTATCTTCAATTTCGTCAAATGATTCGAAAGGGGAATCCCCTTTTCCTAATTGTGCTTTCGTTACAATAATTTCTAAACCTTTCTCTAACGCTTGTACTTGGATCCATAAAGGTCCCTCAACAGAAAAGTCTTCTTTATAATTTACTTCATCCATCATTTGCCAAAATAATTGTTCACTTCGTTCACGGTTATACCAAATTTCCTCTCGCTCAAATCCGCGATCTTCAATATCAACATAAGAAATATAAAATTTTACCGTATTTTCGTTAATTCTTTCTATCTCCATTTAATACCTCTCCCTTCGATCAAAATTAAACAATCCTTAGCACCTAACTTGAACAAGGTGGAAGAGATTACTTACTGAATTTATTATACTTATCTCTATTGTATGTTATCTTACGTGAGATGAAAATATAAATGCCTATTTATCAATGTGAATATAATATACTATCTTTCGAAACATTTTTCAATATTTCACCTTTTCTAAACAATATTCGCATAAATACGAAAAATCGTAAACCATTTAAGATGGTTTACGATTTCTCTATTGTGCAATTTAAATTAGTTTACCATTTTTTGAGCTTCACGTAATTGAAAAGTACGTACTGTTCTTGGTAAGAAGCGACGAATTTCATCTTCATTATAGCCAACTTGTAAACGTTTCTCATCTAAAATGATAGGACGTCTTAACAAGCCTGGGTTTTTTTGAATTAATTCATATAAATCTTTTAAAGGAAGTTGCTCAATATTGACATCTAATTTTTGAAATACTTTAGATCTCGTTGAAATAATTTCATCTGTACCATCTTCTGTCATTCGTAAAATTTCTTTTATTTCATCTAATGATAATGGTTCAGAAAAAATATTTCTTTCTCTATATGCTATTTCGTGTTCTTCTAACCATGCCTTCGCTTTTCTGCAAGAGGTACAACTTGGCGAGGTATAGAGTGTTACCATGTAACTTCACCCCTCATTCTTCTATTTATATATTAATTGTGAACTTCTTAGACTCTCTAAGATTCCCAATTAATGGGCTCAATCCGATGTTCCATACGGTGCTGTTTGTAAAAAGTTATTCCATTGTACGAATTATTTGAATGTGATAACCCTCACAATGTTTTTTACTTCTAATTACCTATAAACATATGTTGCCTGTCCATATTTTGTACTCATTAGAAGTATTAACTTTTATTATATAATAATGACTCTAAATAAACTTCCTCTGTCGATTATACTACAATTGTCAAGTAAAAGGTAGACCATTTTCAAAATAAGTAAAAGTTTTTTTGAAATGTCATAAATTTGTTACAAACTGTCGTTTCACTATAGTATGTTACCCAAAATAACTATTTATAAACAATAAGGAATTAAAAATACTTTCTTATTTTTCTGTGAATAAAGCACTAAAATAAGTTGTTTCTGTTGATTCCTCGCCATTTCCTTGCTTTCATAAAAAACGTATTATATGATTTAAGAAGTAATAAGAACTGTAAAACATTTTGTAAAATCATTGGAGTGAAACAACGTGAAAAAGATTTTTTCAGGTATTCAACCGAGTGGAACATTAACATTAGGTAATTATTTAGGAGCAATGCGACAATTTGTCCAATTACAAGAGGACAATCATTGTTATTTCTGTATTGTGGACCAACATGCGATTACAGTTCCACAAGATCCTAAGCAATTAAGAGAAAATAGTCGTTCTTTAGCAGCACTATATATCGCTTCAGGACTAGACCCAGAAAAAGTAACATTATTTATTCAATCAGAAGTACCCGCACACACTGAACTAGGCTGGATGTTGCAATCTATAACATATATGGGTGAATTAGAACGAATGACACAGTTTAAGGATAAATCTGAAGGCCGTGATGCTGTATCATCTGCATTATTCACATATCCAGCTTTAATGGCGGCAGATATTTTATTATATCAAACAGATATTGTCCCGGTTGGAGAAGATCAGACACAACATCTTGAATTAACGAGAACTGTTGCTGAACGTTTTAACAATCGCTTCGGAAATGTGTTTGTCATACCGGAAATTAAAATTCCTGAAGTTGGTGCGCGAATTATGTCTTTACAAGAGCCAACGAAAAAAATGAGTAAATCTGATGAAAACACAAAAAGCTTTATTTCAATGTTAGACACACCAAAACAAATGGAAAAGAAAATAAAAAGTGCTGTAACTGATTCAGACGGCATTGTGAAATTTGATAAAGAAAATAAACCTGGTGTATCAAATTTAATGACCATTTATGCAAGTTGTACTGGAAAGACATTAGAGGAAATTGAAGCTGAGTTTGAAGGTAAAGGATATGGTGATTTTAAAGGTGCTGTAGCAAATGCTGTTGTCGATACATTAGAACCAATCCAGGCACGTTATCATGAATTAATTAATTCCGAAGAACTTGATAAAATTTTAAATAACGGTGCAAATAAGGCAGCACATTTTGCTAACCGCACATTAACAAAAGCGAAAAAGAAAATGGGGATATTACGTAAATAAAAAAAAGCAGGTGGACAAGAGAATTTGTCCTTCCTGCTATTTTTGTTTTACTTGTAAATATTTTTCTAAAAAAGGCTTTCCCTTCATCATCTGTTTACATAGATGCTCATGTTTTTTAGACCATCCACGTTTTACTTCATTGTATAAAAGGCGATATAATTGATCCTCTGTTAACTGATGAATTGCATACGATACTTTCTCATCCTTCCATTCTGCCAACCAATACAACAATTCGCTCATATTCTTTGTTTTTTCAAGCTGTTTAACTGCAACCAACAAGAGCATCTTTAACTCTCTTTCTCTCCTAGTAAGCCCGTACATATATTTTCTATTTACATGTAAAAAGGATTCCTTTTCTTCTGTTTTGGGCATATGAAAATATTTAATTTGTTTCATCTTTTCACATAGTTGCAATACTTTTATTTCTTGTTTTAATGGGAGTCGACTCTTTTTTAATGGCATATTAAATCCAGTCGTATCAAACGCAATGACACCTTTTCCATCCGTCAAAACTGCCGCATAGTCAATGGTCGTCTTTTTATATTTTTCTCTCTTTGTCGTTTTTTTATGTATATGATAAAGTAATGAACTCGGTAACGGTTGAATATTATTTTCTACTGCATCCAATACTTGTTCAGTCACATATAAGACCGGTATCTGTTCTAATAGTTCTACCTTATCTTCCTTTCTCCACTCATATTGTGGACATACTTGATATCCTTCTTTTTTACCAATAAACCAATTTACCCAAACATCATGAATAAAATGCATGTTCATCCCTCACTGTTCAACATATTTATGTCCCATTATGTCCATAAATGGATAAAAATATGCTTCTTGAACAGCATATTATTTCAATTGTAATTTATCAAAAGGTAGTTTATGAATGGTAATGCTAACTATAATAACTCCAAGTGGAAAAAAGTAACATTCCATTCGTCTGCTAATAAAATGTACATATTCATACCAAGTAATGCCCGCAGGTAAAAAATTCATATACGCAATTACCGTAATTCCACCAGATATAGCAAGTCCAAACCCAAGTAGAAACAAAAAAATATACCCCATATTTATTCCCTCATTTTTATAAGCTTGTACTATACTCTATGCTTCGTTTTCATCTTTATTAAAAAAAGTGTAAGCGACATGAATTTTGCGTCGCTTACACTTTCGTATTAATCGTTAAATTTTTTAAAGACTAAACAAGCATTATGTCCACCGAAACCGAATGAATTACTTAATACAACATCCACTTCTTGTTGACGGCTTTCATTTGGTACGTAGTCTAAGTCACACGCTTCGTCTGGTGTTTCATAATTGATTGTTGCAGGGATTGTACTATCTTCAATTGCTTTAACAGAAATGACCCCTTCTACTCCACCAGCAGCTCCTAATAAATGACCAGTCATCGATTTTGTTGAGGAGATTGCCACTTTCTTTGCATGCTCCCCAAATACTTCTTTAATTGCTTCTGTTTCATATTTATCATTTAATTCTGTACTCGTTCCATGTGCATTAATATATGTTACTTCTTCAGGTTGAACATTCGCATCATTTAATGCTTGTTTCATTGCACGGACAGCACCTTCTCCACCTTCTGCTGGTGCTGTAATATGGAATGCATCACCTGTTGCACCGTATCCAACAATTTCCGCATAAATTTTTGCACCACGGGCTTGTGCGGATTCTAATGTTTCTAATACTAGAATACCAGCACCTTCCCCCATGACAAAACCATCACGGTTTTTATCAAATGGACGGCTCGCTGTTTTAGGATCATCATTAAATGATAATGCCTTCATTGATGAAAATCCTGCAAATGCCATATTTGTTAGTGGTGATTCTGTACCACCAGTAATAATATAATCTACATCCCCACGTTGAACCGCTTTATAAGCATCTCCAATTGAGTTTGTACCTGAAGCACATGCTGTTACTGTACATGAGTTTATTCCTTTTGCTCCGAGTTGGATCGATACTTGCCCAGCTGCCATATCTGGAATTAACATCGGCACGAAAAATGGACTTACACGACGATACCCTTTGTCAATGAATTTTCTCATTTGTTCTTCGTACGTATCCATTCCACCTATTCCACAACCAATCCAAACTCCGACACGATCTGCAATAGATTCATCGATCATTAAATTGGCATCTTCTACTGCCATTTTTGATGCTGCAATGGCATATTGTACAAATAAATCCATCCGTTTTGCTTCTTTTTTCTCCACAAATTTTGTTACGTCAAAATCTTTTACCTCTGCAGCGACAGATACTGGAAATTCATCTTTATTTACTCTAGTAATATAGTCAACTCCTGATTGACCTTGAACGATATTCTTCCACAATGTTTCTGCATCATTTCCAACAGGTGTCACCGCTCCGACTCCTGTTACAACTACACGTCTATTCGTCATGTCTAAATGCCTCCCTATAAATATGTCTTATATTTATAACATTTGTTATCCTTATTTACCCCAACGTAGTGCAACTGCTCCCCAAGTGAGACCGCCACCGAACCCTACTAACACGATAACATCCCCATCTTTAATTTTTCCATCTTCAATCGATTGTGATAATGCGATTGGAATAGAAGCCGATGAATTATTACCGTAATATTTAATCGTTGTAGCCATTTTATCTTCGTCAATTCCAATACGTTGACGTGCCGCTTCCATAATACGAATATTCGCCTGGTGTGGCACTAAATAGTCTACATCTTCTTTCCTTAATCCTGCTTTTTCTACGACGTTAATGCATGATTCCGGCATTTGACGTACAGCAAACTTAAATACTTCGCGTCCATTCATATATAAAAATCCGTCATCTTTTTGTAATAAATGTGGTCCACCTTTACCATTTGCTCCTAGTTCAAATGATAAAATTCCATTTCCTTCAGACACATTGCTTAGTACTGCCGCACCAGCACCATCCCCTAATAACACGCATGTATTACGGTCTGTCCAGTCAGTAATTTTTGATAGTTTATCTACCCCTACCACCAATACGTTTTTATATGCACCAGCTTCAATAAACTGTTGACCTGTAATAACTCCATACATAAATCCAGCACATGCTGCACCTAGATCCATTGCTGCCGCATTTGTAGCTCCTAATCTATCTTGGATCATACAAGCAACAGATGGAAAAGGCGTATCTGGTGTAACAGTAGCAACTAAAATTAAGTCTATCTCATCTGCTGTTTTACCCGCACTTTTTAATGCTCTTTCCGCAGCAATAAAAGCCATATCTGATGAATCTTCATCATCTTTGGCAATTCTTCTTTCCTCAATTCCAGTTCTTGTTCTTATCCATTCATCTGTTGTATCTACAATTTTTTCTAAATCCGTATTTGTTACGATATTATCTGGAGCATAATGTCCAACACCAATAATACCTACACCCATCTTGCCATCTCCTTTAACATTCTAACTTAATAGCAAATATTATGACTTGGTATAAACTTTAAGCTATTTTTCCGTTTCATGCAAGAAAAAAATTAAAAACCGATTATAATTTTCACTTCTTTTTAACAAATATTTTATTACACGCTTAATTTATCGTTTTCCTCTTTTCTTTTTATTCATTCTTTGCTAAACTTATAAAGGATGTATATTGTAAATACATATGTAAATGGTAAATGAGGTGTAACGAATGAGAGTTATTGTCGCGTTTATTTGGGCAGTTTTAATTAGTTCGGCTTTAGCTTATATCCTATCAAGCATGGCAAATGAAATGTTTAATTTCACGCAAGCATTAGGATTAAGTATTTCAATGATCGTTGCGGTAATGATCATTGATGGAGTTTTATCAAGTTTTACAAAAAGTGTCGAATAACTTAAAAAGATTTCAGCATATGCTGAAATCTTTTTATTTTTGAATTATAAAATATAAGGACGAACTAACAAGAATGAAACGATATAATGACAGGTTGCTTTAACTACATTGATCAAAAAATTGGCTAGATGAAGTTCGATATAACAACGAGCTTCATCTAGCCATTCCACTACATCAACATATTGTAAGGTTTTCAAGTCACTCGCCAACGTCTAACCAAGTTTAACAACAATTAGCCTCCACTTACAGGTGGGATAAATGCAACAACGTCTCCCGACTGAACAACATCTGTTTCCGTTGCATATTCTTCATTAATTGCGACCATGGCATCTTCTAATAAGGAAGCAATGTCATATTTAGCTAAAAAAACATCTTTAATTTCTTTTACTGTTTTTCCATTCGCTTCTACTTCTAACTGCTTTTGTCCAACTTTTTCTTGTATTTGTGCAAAAAATAGTAACTGTACCATTTACATATCCCCTTCCATTGGTTTACCTTCAGGATACGAGGTAGTTTCTCTTTGGTCACCAATCCATTCTGTTCCATCTTCCCAATTTTCTTTCTTCCAAATGGGAACGATTTCTTTAATTCGTTCAATCGCATATTCACACGCATGAAATGCTGCTTTTCGATGTGGTGTAGAAACTGCAATAACGACCGCAATTTCTGAAATATCTAATTTACCGATTCGATGGCCAATTGCCACCTCCGCATCGGGATGCATTTCTTGTATTTCCTGCCCGATTCGAGCAAGCTGTTTTTCAGCCATTGGAATATATGCATCGTACTCCAAATAAAGTGTCTTTTTTCCTTTTGTAAACTCCCTAGCAATTCCGGTGAACGTACAAATTGCACCAGCTTCTCGTCGAACAACCTTATCCATACACGATTGAACATCTAATGGTGAAGTTGTAATCCAAAAAAGTTTTTCCATTATTATCCCACCTTATAAATTGACAATTTTGTACAAAAAAGGTTGATTCCACAATGGATATCGTGAATCAACCTTTTTATATTAGTCAGGGATACCTAATGCGATTTTCGCATAGCGAGACATTTTGTCTTTCCCCCAAGGTGGGTCCCAAACGATATTTACATTAATTTCTTTTATTTCGGGGATATCCGCTAAGACATGACGTACATCTGCTTCAATATGTCCAGCTAACGGACATCCCATTGACGTTAATGTCATCGTAACTGTACATAAACCTTCATCATCTAGGTCTACATCATAAATTAACCCCATATTTACAATATCGATTCCAAGTTCTGGGTCGATAACGTTTTCTAAAGCGCCTAATATATTTTCTTTTAAAGCTTCATCCATAAAGATTTCCTCCTTTACATAGATCTACTTCTATTTAACCATATTTTACACTTTTTGAAAAATGAATGATTTAATTTTTTAAATATATTTCAAACCAAGCTGCCGCTTCATTCATCGACAGTTTACTAATATTATGGATACGACCTTTTTCTTCTAAAAAGTGAACATGGTCTTTATTAGCGTATTGTTCTTTTACTTGTTTATAAAATTCTCTCGTATAATCGATTGGTACGACTGCGTCTTGATCCCCGTGCCAAATAAACAGAGGTCGATCATTTAACGCAGCTAAGTTTTTTGTAATATCATATTTCGACACTAACGCCAATGCCGCATCCACATCTTTTTGCGGAATTTGAGCATCATGATTTGTATTATATCGGTCAATTAAAACTTGTGCATACTCTGACATACTCGGTGTTCCCATTAACACTGTAGCTGTACTAATCCAATCATATGTACGTAAAGCACCATATGTTGTAATACCACCCATGCTCGTACCGCCAATACCTAGTTTCCCATCTAATAGTAAGTTTTCTTTTTCTAAATAATTTTTAATTGTTTGTAATTCTTTAATATTCGTTAGTACAATTTGCCAAAAACCTAACTCTATCTCACTCTGGGTAGCATTATTTCTTCTTTCCCCATGGAAAATACTCTCCGGCAACAACACTCGTAAACCTTTTTCTGCGATTTTATATGCTAATGTTAAACTACTCTCTTTCTCTCCATTAAAACCGTGGTAATACACAACCGTTGGCAATGCTTCACTCTTTTTCGTTGCATCTGATACGATTAATACAGGTATTTCCTCTATATATTTCTTTTCCACCGATAATTCCATACAACATCGTCCTTTCCTTTTATACATCTTTATTATGGATGAATCATAATTCATTTGCAACGCATATAAATCGTTCGCTAGAGATATTTATTTGTTTTTGTTATGATAGACATACACGAGGTGATACGAATGAAAGAAAAACATTTAATAGCTTTAGATTTAGATGGAACGTTGTTATCAGACCAACGCCAAATATTAGCACCGACGAAAGAAACGATTCAACATTTAATAGAAGCTGGTCATGTTGTCGTCATTGCAACTGGTCGTTCTAATAAATTAAGTATCCACTACTATCATGAATTAGGATTGAAAACACCTTTAATTAACTCTAACGGGGCTGTGATTCACCATCCACATGATAAAAATTGGGGAGTCCATCATACTCCATTAGAGCGAAAATTAGCGTTAGATATTATTGATGCGAATAAACAATTGCAAGGAAAAAACGTATTAGCGGCTGTACAAGATACTGTATATTTAGATCAATACGATGAACATATTTTTGATTTTTATCAACCAAAAAAAGATGATCCATTCCATGTAGGGCCTGTAACAGATTTATTAAAAGATGACCCAACATTGATGTTATTGTATCCAGATAAAGACAATTTACAGCGATTAACGTCGTATTTAAATGATTTACATGCTGATATTATTGACCATCGAAATTGGGGAGAACCGACCAATATCATTGAAGTAATGAATAATAAAGTAAACAAAGCAACAGCAATACAACAAGTCGCAAAAGAATTCGGTATTTCGAAAGAACGTATCATTGCATTCGGTGATGAAACGAATGACTTGGCTATGATTGATTATGCTGGAGTAGGTGTGGCGATGGGAAATGCGGTGGATGAACTAAAAACCGTCGCAAAACATGTAACAGATACAAATGAAAATAATGGTATCGGTCAATTTTTAGCGGATTATTTTCAACTAAAAATTACTTCATTACAAAAGTAGCTTAATAGAATCACCTATACAAAATATCCAAGCGATTAGGATATAACTCTATCAGCTACAAAAGGGAATTTCAGTAAATTAATTTTTACTGGAATTCCTTTTTCATTTTATTTGATAAACTACGTTATTCCATAAATCTATTATGCTATGTTAATACACGAACACTCTCTAGTAAATTTAAGGTAACTACACAATAACTTATGATGTGCTCCTATCATTTCAACATAATCAAAAGTTCGTTTTATCCAACGCACCTACTTATTTGCTATGATAATATTTAAGAAATTTATTGTAATTTTAATATAAAGTAATAGAATACCTTTTCATTTGTGAACTTTTTTTAAAAAATATTGCCGGATATTTATAAAATGCACCTTATTCACAACGATGAAATGGTCTTTTTTTATAAAATATGTTACATTTATGATGGAATAATGATAGGAGGGATATTTGTGGCAATTAGACCAGAAGGAACACCAAACCCAAACGCAGTGAAATTTACTTCCGATACAGTTATCTTTGAAGGAAACGACAGTGTTTCTGTTATGCCTGGAGATACGAGTGAACATGAAGTATTAAACGAATTAATGAAATTAGAAGGTGTTGATAACGTTTTTGGTTATCAAAACTTTATTACAGTAAACAAACAATTTGATGTGGAATGGGATCACTTACTAAACAAAATAATCGAAGTTATCGAAAGTTATGGATATTAATTTGATACATAACCAAATCACTTGTAGGGAAATGATCTCTACAAGTTTTTTCATGTAAAAATACAAGGAGGAAGCATAATGGCTTTTCCGACGAAATTCACGCATATTTCTCTGTTTTTTTTAACTATTACAGCTTTATCTGGTATATGGATGAGACTATATTTTGTCGCACCTAATGCCCAAACCTTACCTTTTGAACATATTTTACATGGACACTCTCATATGGCTATTTTAGGTTGGACTTTTCTTGCCATGTTCGTTCTCTATGTAAAATTGACCTGGGAATCGATGCCAAAGAAAAAACATGCGATTGCTATTCTTTATACGATATTAGTCGTGACTTTAATGATGTTTATCGCCTTTTTATATGAAGGGTATGCGACATATTCAATTATTTTATCTGTTATACATATTTTCGTAGAATATTGGGTCATTATTTTTATTTGGATAACATTAAAATATATCCCTCATATGACAAGAACTCCTCGTCGTTTTATGTATGCGAGTTTACTTAGTTTATTTTTATCTACACTTGGACCATTCAGTTTAGGTGCAATTGCAGCTAATGGATTAAGGGAATCCCCATTATTTGAAATGGCTATTTATTTTTACTTACATTTTCAATACAATGGTTGGCTTTTCTTTATGTTAATCGGACTGTTTTTATTCTTTTTACAAAAGAATAAAATAACATATAACGAAAAATGGATCCAGCGTAGTTTTTGGATATATTTCATTAGTTTATTTCCAGCTTATTTTTCTGCTATATTATGGTACGACATAGGTATAGGTGGTTATATTGCTGCTTTCATTGGTGTAATTGGACAATGCATCGCTATTCTACTTTTAATCGGTACGATATTCCCTGCTTATCATTCATTTCATGCATTGTTTAGCAAACATATGAAAATTTCGTATATATTTGTTGCCTTCATCCTTTTAATGAAACAGTTCATGGAATTCGGATTATTAATACCGGGCTTTTCATCCTTAATTTATGAAACTCGTTCTGTCATTATTGGATATTTACATTTGACTCTTTTAGGCTTTATTACGATGTTTATTTTAAATTTATATCAAAGTACCCAATTATTAGATGAAACAAAAAAACGAGTAACATATGGAATTGCTATTTTTTTAGGTGGTTTCGTAGTACAAGAAGTTATTTTATTTTGTTCAGCATTATTTGCATGGACAAATGGTTGGATCATCCCTTATCAAAATGAACTCTTATTAAGTGCGACAATTTTATTATTAGTCGGTATATGTTCGATTTGGACAACCGTATGTAAACAAACAAAATGAGATAGTACCAACCTACTAATTGAACTGAAACATATATTAGGGTAACTAAAAAAACGGTCATATTTATCTTATCTCGATAAAATACGACCGTTTTGTGTAATTCAAAACTAGTAATGTCTTAATTTTATTTTCCCGCTTGCTTTTCACGTTTTTTCTGTTTAATGGATAACATAATAATCGCTCCGACAAAGACGATAAATACTCCAGCAACAAAACCGATGAAAGCCCAGTTAAATCCTTTACGACCTTCAATAATAAATACTTCTGCGGATTCTCGTTCCATTCCAATTAAAAATTCGCCTTCATCGTTTGCGCGAATTGTATCATCATGGATTAACCCACGTAATTGGAATTCTTCATCAACCTCATCAATTGTTACTGTATGTGATTCACTATCATTATTAATCGCTACATAAATCGAACGATCATCATAAGTTCGCTTAAATAAGCTCATTCCTTGTTCAGAAGTGACGTGTTCTATATCGCCATGTGTAAACTGCTTGTATTGTTCACGCATGGCAGCCATTTGTGAAAACACATCTTTTACATCTGGATCTGCACTTGAATAGTCTACAAAATATTGGTTTTCAGGATATCCCGGTCCATACATTGGCACTTCAGAACCTTGGTACACAATCGGTACTCCAGGAGTTAAATATAAATAAGCTAAAGCAATTTGCCAAGTAGTAACCCGATTTCTTCCATTATCTCCAAAATTATTAGAGAAACGAGGAGTGTTTAAGTTATCAACATATAATAAGTCACGAATATCATCTGTTAATGACGTTTCTTCGAATACTTTTGAAACAGGTTCGTCTGGTTTCGTAAACACTTCATTTGCCGCAGTATAAAATTCTTGGTTTGCAACGGCATCTAAATGTTCATTTTCAAGTAAATGAGTGACATCTCCATCATTTTGTAATGTTGTAGCAATAAGATAAAAATTTGGGTCCTTTTTCTTCAATTCAAATGCAATCGTTTCTAATAGATCCCCATCTGTTTCATCTGCATGAGCAAATTGAAAACCATCTACTTTCGCTTCTTCCATCCAAAATAATGCTACATCTTGTAAATATGCTTGTACTTCTTCATTTGATTGATCAAAGGCTACGACTTCTTCCAACCATTCTGTCGCTTCATATGCTGGTGTTACTTCGACTTCTTTAAACCAATCTGGATGTTCTTCTACTAGTGGACTTGATTTTGCCACATAGTTTAAAGGAATTTCTAACATAATCTTCATGCTTAAATCATGTGCTTTTTCCACTAATGTATGAATATCTTCCATCGAGCCGAACTCATCTTCTACTTCATAAAAATCTTCTACCCAATATCCATGATATCCACCAACAGCATTTTCCATGACTGGCGATAAAGATATCATCGTAAATCCGCCTTCTTCAATTTCTTCAATCATCTTTGTAATTCCATCAATATCCCCACCATTATACGTATATGGATCATGAATATCGACTTGATCACTCGATGCTTGACGGCCGTTATTGTAACGGTCTACGAGAAGGTCATAAATAATTTCATCTTGAATCGTTCTTTTGTCATCTGCTTTTACTTGAAAAGGATTCATCGTAAAAACTAATAAAGGAACGATAAATAAAATGAATAATCGCTTCATAACTGACACTCCATTTTCTTTATTTTTCATAAAAAAGGTTGGGAGTCACCGTGTTTATATCGTCTAAACGTATAGACACACATGTCCCAACCCCAATTTTTAAGGTAATATTCCTAAAGGTAAGCGAGTGAATCCTAAAATAATTGCAACTAATGCACTTACAACAAATACAATCCACCATGTTTTTGTTGATTTTTGTTTGTTTGTTTTTACCGTAATCATTTCGATTGCAACGATAGCTAACAATCCAGCAATAATTTTAATAATTAGTTCCCCACTTATTTTCGTATATTCGGCAAACAAACTTCCACCTGAATATAAAATAAGTAAATAATCAAGGCGTAAAATCATATGAAGCATTTTCCCTTGTTTTTTCCCTTGCTTGTAGAAGCCCACAACGACGAATAATAATATAAAGGCTACAACCCAAGCAGTAATATGTAAATGAGCCATGTTTCTTTCCCCTTCCTTTTCTAACAATATAATTATAAAATAGCATTTTACTGTACCATTGCATTATATCATGTCCCGATTGCAAATTCATACATTATAAATTCGACAAATTTATGAGAATTACGGATGACACGATGAATTACCAACTAAGTTTGCACGGTTGCGATTCTTTCATATACGATATACACTAATATATATATCATTTTCAACATATTTAGGAAGCTATATAAACAGTGGGCGGAGGATGAATCATGCGAAAAAAAGTACTTATTGCAAACAGATTAGACCAAACTATTATTGATCAATTAGATGAACAATTTGACCTTTCTTATATCAAAACATATGAAGCAACAAAGGAAGAATTGTATGATGCCGTAAAAGATGTCCACGGTATAATTGGACATGGTATTACTATTGATAAACCATTGCTAAAAGAAGCAAAAAAATTAGAGATTGTATGTAATATTTCAGTTGGGTTTAATAATTTTGATGTCGAAGCGATGAAACAATACAATGTTATGGGAACAAATACACCTGACGTTCTTACTGATACGGTTGCTGATGTTATTTTTGGATTACTTATTGCAACAGCTAGAAGAATTCCAGAAATGGATCGCCTCGTTAAAGATGGAAAATGGAAGAAAAATATGTATGAACAATTATATGGATTAGATGTTCATCATAAAAAAATTGGAATTATCGGGATGGGGCGTATCGGGGAAGCTATTGCAAATCGTGCTCATCACGGTTTCCATATGGATGTTCTTTATCATACTCGTTCCCGTAAATATGAAGCAGAGGAAAAATTTGATGCTGTTCACTGCTCTTTAGAAGACCTTTTACAACAATCGGATTATGTCGTTTTAATGACACCATTAACTGAAGAAACAAAGGGATTATTAAGTTTACGAGAATTTCAACTGATGAAGGATACAGCTATTTTCATCAATGGTTCACGTGGTCAAACGATTGTAGAAAAAGACTTAATTACCGCTTTAGAGACGAATGAAATTGCCGCAGCAGGCTTAGACGTATTTGAAAAAGAACCAGTTGACCCGGACAACCCTTTATTAAAAATGAATAATGTTGTCACATTGCCACATATTGGTTCTGCTACATATGCAACAGAACTAAAAATGGCAACATTAGCATATGAAAATCTCTGTAAAGGTTTAACGAATGAAATGCCTATAACACTTGTAGATAAAGCTATGTGGGACTTAAGAAAAAAATAAACAATAAAGATTCATCGTATGCGTTTTTCGTTCATTTCATACGATGAATCTTTTTACATGTTCATATTTTATATTTGGCGTAATTCTCTTATTCTCTACTTTCTTTACAATCAATGTTTCATTTATTTCTTCTTTATAGCGTGAAATTTGCCACTATTTTATCTTAAATGTAGTTTTACTATAACCTTCCTTTGTTTTTGTTACTTCTAACATCGCTGGAAAGATGGACTTCAACTCTTCTACATGTGAAATAACACCGATCATTCTACCTGATTGCTGCAGTTGTACGAGGGCATCGATTGCTTTTTGTAACGATTCATCATCCAATGAACCAAATCCTTCGTCAATAAACATCGTTTCAATCGATACACCACCTTGGAAGCTTTGGATGACATCAGACATACCTAGAGCTAAACATAAAGAAGCGATAAACTTTTCCCCACCTGATAATGTTTTTACATCTCGAGTTAGGCCAGTATATGCATCATATACATCGATTGCTAAACCACTCTGTCTCCCATGTGTTTCCTGTCGCTCACTACGGATTAAATAATATTGCCCATTTGTTAAAGAGTGGAAACGTTCATTGGCAGCCTGTGTGATTTGATCTAAATAATCAATTTGTAAATAACGTTCAAACGATATTTTCAAATTATTTTGTCCGCGAAGCGCATCATATACATCTTCTACGACGACGACTTCTTCCTCAATTCCTTTTACACGTGTTGAAAGTTCTTCAATATTTCCTTTTAATTCATGTATACGCTCTGATTGATGTTTCGTCTTTTGTAATTTTTCAAACGCATGCTCATAAGTTATTTTCAATTGATCTACTTCTGCTTTTAATGCTGTCGTATCTACTTTTTGTTTATGTTGTAATAGATTATTTAATTCTTCCAGTTGATGTTCAACGAGTGATTTTTGATCATAATATGCTCGGATTTCTTGTTGTAATTGATTACGATCATCTTCTTGTAATTTCGCCGCTTCATAATTTTCTACCGTCTCAAAAGAGGCTCGTGCTAGTTGTGATTGAAATGTTTCTTCCAATTTTGTGACCTTTTTTTGTGCGTCTTGGATCGTTTCTTTCATATGTTGTATAGATTGAGTGACAGCTAAATGTTCCTTTTCTGTTTCGCGCATATTCGTTTCTGCTCGTTTAAATTGTTCTTCTTTTTGTCGGACCGTTGTTCGTGTTTTTTGTAAATAGGATTGCAATCG
Source organism: Candidatus Pseudogracilibacillus intestinigallinarum (assembly GCA_019113205.1). Lineage (GTDB taxonomy): Bacteria > Bacillota > Bacilli > Bacillales > Amphibacillaceae > Pseudogracilibacillus > Pseudogracilibacillus intestinigallinarum. Next base: position 43,631 of record DXHX01000126.1, read on the forward strand.
GTCTATTTGTTGAATTTCTTCTGGAATTTCTTTCTTATCAGCTATAAATAAGGAAGTTTCTGAGCGATATGTCGCATTTTCCTCTGCATACTTTTGATCCAGTTCTTCTTTTTTCTTGCGTTGTACTTTTATATCTTCTTCTAATGCACCAACCGCTTTACGATTCGTATCATACTCT
>DXHX01000012.1 GCA_019113205.1 Candidatus Pseudogracilibacillus intestinigallinarum
TTATTTATATCTATTTTCAATAAAATATTATCCTAATAATTTTGTAGTATAACCATTCATAATGAGATAATCAAGCGACATGAAACGTCTTTTTAAAATTTATAAAATTCGGTTAAAAATCTGTGAATAAATATGTTATTAGGAAATAGTATGTAACAAAAGTAAAAAGAAGAACAAGGAAATGAAAATAGTATATGCCATTGTTTACATTCACAAAAAAAACGGTGCTGATGACAGACAATAATATACTGCCGCCCCACACCGTTTTTCGTTTGAACCTTTACATGTTTCTTCTATATTTTCCGCCTACTTCATATAATGCATTGGTAATTTGGCCTAAACTAGCTACTTGAACCGTATCCATTAACGCTGCAAAAATATTACCATCCGCTTTGGCTACTTGTTGTAAATGATATAATGCTTCTTCAGCCTCTGTTTTATTTTTAGCCTTAAATTTTTCTACATGTTCGATTTGGCTAACCTTTTCTTCTTTAGAAGCACGGGCTAATTCCATCGAGTCTATCTCTTCTTCGGAAGGTGGAGACGGATTTACATACGTATTAACTCCAATAATTGGCAACGCTCCAGAATGTTTTTTCGTTTCATAATATAATGACTCTTCTTGAATTTTTCCACGTTGATATTGTCTCTCCATCGCACCAAGTACCCCATTACGATCATTAATTCGTTCAAACTCTTGCAAAACTGCCTCTTCTACCAATTCCGTTAATTCTTCGACAATAAATGAACCTTGTAATGAATTTTCATTTTTCGTTAAACCAAATTCACGATTAATAATTAATTGAATGGCTAATGCACGACGCACAGATTCCTCTGTCGGTGTTGTAATTGCTTCATCATAAGCATTTGTATGAAGCGAATTCGTGTTATCTTGTATTGCGATTAACGCTTGTAATGTCGTACGAATATCATTAAAATCGATTTCTTGTGCATGCAAAGATCGTCCAGATGTTTGGATATGGTATTTTAATTTTTGACTTCGTTCATTTGCACCATATTTATCGCGCATCGTAATAGCCCAAATTCTTCGAGCAACACGACCGATAACCGTATATTCAGGATCTAAGCCATTAGAGAAGAAGAAAGATAAGTTCGGAGCAAAATCATCGATATGCATCCCCCGACTTAAATAATACTCGACATACGTAAAGCCATTTGCCAATGTAAAAGCTAATTGTGTAATTGGATTCGCTCCAGCCTCTGCAATATGATAGCCTGAAATAGATACGGAGTAATAATTTCGTACATTGTTTTCAATAAAGTATGCTTGAATATCTCCCATCATCTTCAGAGCAAACTCTGTAGAAAAAATACATGTATTTTGTCCTTGGTCCTCTTTTAAAATATCTGCTTGAACTGTACCACGAACGACACTTAATGTTTTTCGTTTAATTTCCTCATATTCCTCTGTCGTTGGAGGACGGTTATTGTGTTCTTCAAATTTTTCTACTTGTTGAACAATTGCAGTATTAAAATACATCGCTAAAATAATTGGTGCAGGTCCATTAATCGTCATAGAAACAGATGTCGTTGGGTCTGTTAAATCAAAGCCTTTATACAATTCCTTCATATTGTCTAATGTACAAATGCTTACACCACTTTCACCAACTTTCCCATAAATATCTGGCTCATATGCTGGATCTTCTCCGTATAATGTGACAGAGTCAAATGCAGTGGATAATCTTTTTGCATCATTTCCTTCCGACAAGTAATGAAAACGACGATTCGTCCTAGCCGGTGTCCCTTCCCCAGCGAATTGCCGTGTCGGGTCTTCCCCTTCCCGTTTTAACGGAAACACACCCGCTGTATACGGAAAAGAACCCGGAACATTTTCTTTCATTAACCAACGGATTCGATCTCCCCAATCTGTATAAGGAGGAAATTTCACTTTCGGTATTTTCAATCCAGATAAACTCGTTGTCGTTAAAGGAAGTTCGACGATTTTATCACGTATTTTGAAAGTATATATATCTTTTTCATATCTTTCTTGTAAATGTTCCCAACGCTCCAACATTTCTTCTGTATCACGTTCCAATTCTCGCATCAACTTTTCTTTATACGGTTCAAGCAATACTCTCACTTCATCTTCATGAACCATTTCCTTCGTACCTTCTAATCGATACAATTGACGTGCAATATCACTTTGTTTTTCTACATGTTCATGATATTTACGTACTGTTTCACTAAGTTCACGCAAATAATGGATGCGGTCATTCGGAATAATCGTACGCCGTTCTACTGTCACATCATCTTGAAATGGAATTTCTTCTTCCCATCCATAATGGTCATTCAAATGTTTGATTAAAGCAGCAAACAATCGATTGACACCTGGATCATGGAATTGACTTGCAATCGTACCATAGATTGGAAACGTTGCTGGATCTTCATGAAAAAGTAAGCGACTACGTTCATATTGTTTACGAACTTGAATTAGAGCATCTTCCGAGCCTTTTTGTTCAAACTTATTTATTGCGATAAAATCGGCATAATCAATCATATCGATTTTTTCTAATTGGGTCGGTGCTCCAAATTCCGCAGTCATCACATACATTGAGAAATCCGTTACTTCTGTAATTTCCGCATCTCCTTGCCCGATTCCACTCGTCTCAATAATAATGAAATCATAATTAGATGCCCGTAAAATTTGCATCACATCTATCGTTGCATTCGATATTTCCGTTCGAGAATCTCGTGTCGCTAAGGAACGCATAAACACACGATTAGAAAAAATAGCATTCATTCGAATTCGGTCTCCTAATAGAGCACCACCCGTTTTTCGTTTTGTCGGATCGATCGATACAATTGCCACCTTTTTATCGGGACATTCTTGTAAAAAGCGTAAAATAAGTTCATCTGTTAAAGAACTCTTTCCTGCCCCTCCTGTACCTGTAATTCCTAGAACAGGAGTCTGTTTATTGACATGCTGTTTCACTTGATCCAATAATGTTTCTTTTTCTTCTTTTAAAATATCGCCTCTTTCTACATACGTAATAAGGCGTGACATCGCTAATTGGCGGCCATTTCGAAGGTCTTTTAATGCTTCCTCTATATCGATTGGCAAAGGATAATCACTTAATTCCATCATTTTATTGATCATCCCTTGTAACCCCATCTTCCTACCGTCTTCTGGCGTAAAAATCCAATCTACCCCATAATCATGAAGTTCTTTCACTTCTCGTGGAATAATCGTCCCACCACCACCGCCAAATACTTTAATATGGCTAGCACCATATTCACGTAATAGATCAACGACATATTTAAAATATTCAATATGACCACCTTGATACGAAGAAAGGGCAATGGCATTGGCATCTTCTTGGATAGCGGCACTAACAACTTCTTTTACACTCCGATTATGCCCTAAATGAATGACTTCTGCCCCTGTATCTTGCAACATACGACGCATAATATTAACAGAAACATCATGCCCATCAAACAAACTGGAAGCTGTTACAAATCGAACTGGATATTGAGGTTCATATTTGTCCATCATTAACCCTCCTTATATATTGTTGTCAGCCCTACCGTCTTTTGAAATAATTCCAATTGCATCTGAATGTATTCATCGATTGTATATTGCTTTTGCAATGTCCATCGTCTAAATGCCCACATTTGCCCTTGCACAAAAATATTGTTCGCAATAAGAGTCGCTTCCTTCTCATTCACTTTATCGTCGTAGCACGCATATATGGCTCGTGTTAACAATTCGACCATGTCACGTTCTTTTTGTAAAACGACCTCTTTTTTCGATGTATGCAATGATTTTACTTCTTGATACAAAATAATTACTTCATCCTGCATTTCATCAACTAATCGATAGTAAGAAGCAATCGTATCCATAATGTTAGACGAAGAAACATCGCTTAAATCTACTTTTTCACGTAAATGTTGATATACTCTTTCATTAATGGATTGATAGACGAGAAAGAGAACATCTTCTTTCGTACGAATATATTCATATAATGTTCCAATACTAAAACCACATTTCTGTGCGATTTCCCTCGTTGTCGTCCGATGAAATCCCTTCTCCTTAAAAAGTTGAATAGCACTTTTTATAATTTGATGACGTCTTTTTGTAATTAATGATTCATCTTTGACTGAAGATACGACATTATCCTCCACGTCCATCCCTCCTTCAAACCAAAAACTATTATTTTGTTACGCTTCTTCCAATAACGAGACGTTGTATTTCATTTGTCCCTTCATAAATCTGTGTAATTTTTGCATCTCGCATATATCTTTCTACAGGATAATCTTTTGTATAACCATACCCACCAAAAATTTGTACTGCTTCTACGGTATGACGCATTGCAGCATCTCCTGCAAATAACTTCGCCATTGCCGATGCTTCACTATATGGCAGTCCTTCACTTTCTAACCATGCAGCTTGATACGTTAATAACCGTGCAGCTTCAATATCTGTTGCCATATCTGCTAATTTAAAGGAGATACCTTGATTATGTGCGATAGGCTTGCCGAATTGCTCTCTTTCTCTTGCATATGCAACAGATGCATCTAGTGCTCCTTGCGCAATTCCTACTGCTTGGGCCGCGATCCCACTTCGGCCACCATCTAACGTTGTCATCGCAATTTTAAAGCCATCTCCTTCGGCACCGAGTAAGTTGTCTTTCGGAATACGGCAATTTTCAAAAATTAATTCTGTCGTAGGTGATGAACGAATTCCTAACTTTTTCTCCTTTTTCCCAAAGGTGAATCCTTCTGTACCTTTTTCAACGATAAATGCCGAAATACCACGATGTTTTGCATCTACATCTGTCTTTGCAAATACGACATAAATATCGGCGACACCACCATTTGTAATCCATACTTTACTACCGTTTAAAACGTATCCATCCCCATCTTCTTTCGCCGTCATCGTCATAGAAGCAACATCACTTCCAGCACCTGGTTCTGATAATGCATATGCTCCAATCGCAGATCCTTCCGCTAATCTTCGTAAAAATGTTTGTTTTTGCTCCTCATTTCCATATGTAAATATTGGCCAACTTGCTAAAGAAACATGTGCAGACAAGGTTACTCCCACGGAGGCACATACTCTTGATAATTCTTCTACTGCGATAACATAACTAATATAGTCTGACCCGATTCCACCATATTCTTCTGGCCACGGTATACCTGCTAAACCTAGTTCTGCCATTTTATCAAAAATTTCTCTATCGAATCTCTCTTCTTCATCTCGTTCTGCTGCTGTCGGTTCTACCTCTTTTAACGCAAAATCTCTCACCATTTTTTGTAACATTTTTTGTTCATCGTTTAATTGAAAAAACATTTGTATTCCTCCTTGATTGTTTATAAATGTATGTGGTCTACCACGATCAAATCTAGTAATGTTTCTTATATGCCAACTTACTTACGCAAGCACATCTTTACCTATCTACTTATTTCGTAACAATCTCTTTATGAACTATACAGGTACAACACTTTTTCTATCATTACAGACGTTTTGCGATAACCATTTTTTGAATTTCATTTGTACCTTCGTAAATTTCCGTTACTTTAGCATCGCGGAAATATCGTTCGACTGGATAATCTTTTGTATAACCATACCCACCAAGTATTTGTACCGCTTCAATTGTTACTTGACGTGCTGTTTGAGCTGCCATTAATTTTGCCATCGATACTTCTTTCGCACACTCTATCTCTGCTTCTATTAGAGATGCGGCACGATATACGAGTAATCTAGTCGCCTCTACTGCCGTATGCATATCCGCTAACTTAAATGAAATGCCTTGATGATGTGCAATTGGCGTGCCAAATTGAGTGCGCTCTTTTGCATAAGTTCTTGCATGTGATAAAGCTCCTTCCGCAATACCTAACGCTTGTGCTGCAATCCCAATCCGCCCAATATTTAAATTGGCCATCGCAATTTTAAAGCCATCTCCTTCATTTCCTAATCGATTCGCTTCGTTCACCCTGCACTGATCAAAGGTTAATGTGACTGTACTCGTACCATGTAAGCCCATTTTCTTTTCCGACTTACCGATAATGAGTCCTTCTGTATCTCTTTCGACGATGAAAGCTGTAAGCGATTTCGAAGACTTTTCTGCACCTGTTCGTGTAAACACAATAAATGTATCCGCTTCCAATCCGTTCGTTATAAAAACCTTGGAACCATTTAGCACATATGCATCGCCTTCTTTTCTAGCACTCGTTTTTACATTCATTGCATCTGATCCGGCACTAGGCTCTGTAAGTGCAAAAGCACCAAGGTATTGTCCAGTTGCTAATTTAGGCACATACTTCTCCTTCTGCTCTTCAGTACCGAAATAAATAATTGGATTCGTTCCAACAGATGTATGAACTGATAAAATAACTCCGACCGCAGCACTAATTTTTGAAATTTCGTGAATAGCAATAATGTAACTCATAAAATCCATATTGCTCCCACCATATTTCCCATCAATTGGAATACCCAGTAGTCCGAGCTCACCCATCTTTTTTATTACATCGTACGGAAACTCGCCATTTTCCATGGATGTAATATACGGTGTAATCTCTTTTTCCGCAAATTCCCTTACCATCTTTTGCATCATTTGTTGTTCACTCGTCAACTGGATATTCATTGTAACACCCTCGCTTTCATTTCATATAAGTTATTTAAGATTCATACGTATAAAATCCTTTTCCACTCTTCTTTCCATGCCAACCAGCTTGCACGTATTGGCGTAATAATGGACATGGACGATATTTACTATCTCCAAATCCTTCATACAGCACTTCCATAATGTATAAACATGTATCTAGACCAATAAAATCTGCTAATGTCAATGGCCCCATCGGGTGATTCATCCCTAATTTCATTACCGTATCGACATCTTCTATCGTTGCTACACCTTCATACACAGTATAAATTGCTTCATTGATCATTGGCATTAAAATTCGATTTGAAATAAATCCTGGGAAGTCTTTCGACGTAACAGCTGTTTTATACAAGGTTTTTGTTACAGATACAATCGTTTCATATGTTATATCGTCTGTTTGTAAACCACGTATTACTTCTACCAATTCCATTACTGGAACAGGATTCATAAAATGCATCCCTATTACCTTTTCAGGTCGTTTCGTCACAGAAGCTATTTCTGTAATCGATAAAGAAGATGTGTTCGTTGCTAAAATCGTGTATGGAGATGTAATTTCGTCTAGTTGTTTAAAAATTTCCTTTTTGACGTCCATATTTTCCACCACTGCTTCTACGACTAAGTCTGCTGCTTTTGCATCTTCTATTTGGGAAGTGAATTGCAATCTATTTACTATCGCATTCCTTTCTTCCTCTGTTATACGCTCTTTCTCCACAGACCTATATAAAAGTCGTTCGATAGAGTTTCTTGCACGCTCTAATATCGCTCCATCTTTATCATGCAAATATACGTCATAATCCGCTTGAGCAAATACTTGCGCAATACCTGAACCCATTTGTCCTGCTCCTATTACAAATACCGTTTGTTTTCCCATCCCTATCACTCCACTCATTTTCTGAACGTTCCTCTATCTCTATTATAGTAAACGTTTTCATTTTTGTCGAACGACCGCTCAATCAAATTTGATTCGTTAAAAGAAGGATATATGTCTCCCATGAAATGGTTGAATCAATATATCCTTCTCGTTTATTCTATGCTGTTTGTTCCTCTTTTACATCTGCAAATACAGACAATGCTAAAATTTCTGCCACGTCCATTGTACTAATATCTTGGTCGACATCTTTCGCTTTCGTTCCATCACTTAACATCGTTAAGCAGAATGGACATGCACTAGATATGATCGATGGCTCT
>DXHX01000127.1 GCA_019113205.1 Candidatus Pseudogracilibacillus intestinigallinarum
CTGTTAAAAAGCCCCGTTTACTTTTATTGGATGAACCAACAGCAAGTTTAGATGACCGTTCGAAAATAAAGGTGCGGGAAATGATCAAAAAATTAAAACAAGATGGCACGACATTGATTGGAATTTTTCATGACTTACAGTTTATGGATGGTCTATGTGACAAAGTGTATACGATGGAAACAAAAGATAAAGTAGGAGTGGAATAATCTAGGAAAACAGCTGGAAAAAGTATTACATAGTTTGAAATTGTATGCGATAAAAAAAGATAGACATTATAGCGTGTAAAGGACGGAATAAGATGATTGATTTGCACTTGCATAGTAACTATTCAGATGGTTCTGAATCGATGGAAGAAGTTGTGAAGCGCGCCAAACAAGCAGGCTTAACAGAAATTAGTTTTGTCGATCATGATCGACAAACAAATGTAGCAGAAGCAAGGCGATTAAGTAAGTTATATGACATGAAAATTATTCCAGGCATTGAAATTTCAGCTTATGATTTTGTGAGAAATCGTAAAGTGCATATTTTAGGTTATCGGTATAAGGAAGATGCCCAACATATTGCAACTTTATGTGATACTGTCTTACAACGGCGTCAACAACATTCATTGGCACAATTAGAAAAGATAATCGCTGCCGGGTATGACATACAAGCTAAAGAGGTGGAAAAGTACGCAAAACATAGTGAGGTTATATATAAGCAACATATGATGCATGCATTAACAGATGCACCGTTTCAATCAGAACAATATCAATTATTATATCGTTCATTATTTAAAGGAGACGGGATTGCATCGGGAGACATCACGTATGTTTGTGCCATTGATGCCGTTGAAGCAATTGTGAAAGATGATGGCATCGCAGTGCTTGCACATCCAGGGCAACTAGACTCATTTGAACTCGTTCCAACACTCGTTTCCCACGGTTTGCGTGGCATTGAACGGAATCATTTCGACCATACTCCTGCACATATGGAACGAGTAGATGAACTTGCTCGTACATACCATTTAGTCATGACTGGTGGATCCGATTATCACGGGATATATGGAAAAGGAGTTTCACTTGGTAAATGGGTTAGTCCACAATCTATCGATAAAGCACTCGTATAAATATACGATTTATATAAAAGAGACACATAACTTATAAGGTGGGATGTGTATCGAGAAAGTTCCTAGATGATGTACATGTCAATGGGGAAAAGATAAACATAATAGGGAGATGTAATGAAATGTTAAAAAAGCTAAGTTTACTAACGACTATATTACTGTTATCTGCTTTATTAGTTGCATGTGGGAATGCGGTAGATGGAAAAAAGGGCAACAATTCATCTAGTAAAAGTGACGTCATTGAGATTGTCTGGTATCCAAATGAATCAGGAGAAGATATGAAATCTTCCCGTGATGAAATTGGAGCATTAATTGAAGAAAAGACAGGAAAAAAGGTAGAACACCATTTAACGACAGACTATGCAATTGCGATTGAAACCCTTGTAAACAATAATGCAGCACTAGCATTTATGGGTCCTATAGGATATATCGAAGCAAAGGAAGGGAATGAGGCGATTGAACCTTTAGTCGTTCCATCAGGTCCTTCAGGAACATTAGATGATGCCATTTACTATAGTTGGTTAAGTGTAAATATTGATGAACAAGATGATTTCAAAGAGAATGGTGAATTTTCATTAGATACTATTGCTGGGAAGAAAATGTCGTTCGTCTCCAACAGTTCCACATCAGGTTTCGTCGTGCCTTCTTCAACGATTGTTGATTACTTTTCAGAGCAAGAGGAATATGCGGATCTAACTGCAGACAATTTAATGGAAGGTGGACCATTTTTTGAACAAGTTTTATTTGGAAATTCACACCAAGGATCTGCCGTAAACTTATTACAAAATAAAGTGGATGTTGCAGCGTTTTGTGATACTTGTGTTGAAAGTTATGTAGACATTGTCGAAGGTGAACCGAATGAAATTGGTACTGTTTATAAAGTGAAAGACAATGCAACCGAACCTTTTAATACGGTTCAAGGTGAAGAATTTATTTTAATGAATTCAACACCAGTGTTAAACTCACCATTTGTCGCAAATACAGACGTATTAGGAGAAGAAGATTTTGAGAAATTACAAGAGTTGTTTACGTCGGATGAAGTAGCAAACAACGAGAAAATTTTCGTTCCGGAAGATGCAGAGGAATCGGCATTATTTTACAAATCAGCGGATGAAAAATTCATTGCGGTAGAGGATGAGTGGTTCAATCCAATTCGAGAACTATCCAATTAATTTATATTTCGTTTTGAAAAATACTATCAATTTATCATAGATTGATAAACTAATTTCAATTTAATTCTTAAATAGAAAAATGAATGGTTTTCTATGGGATATACTGTCAATTTCCTTTTCTCCTCGTATCTGAAGTGTATCCCATATTTTTAAAAAAGAATAAAAAGGAGATGGAATGATGGCTTTATTAGAAATGGAAAATGTGAGTAAATCATATCACGCAAAAGCAAAAGTGTTAGAAAATATAAATCTACAAATTGAAAAAGGAAAACTAATTTCCGTCATCGGACCTTCAGGAGCAGGGAAATCAACATTACTACGTACGATTAATCGGATGGTTCAAATTGATGGTGGGAAGATAATTTTTGATGGAGTGGACACGACATATTATCGAAAACAATCATTACGAAAAATGCGTCGCGATATTGGGATGGTTTTCCAGCATTATAATTTAGTTCCAAGATTAACCGTCATTGAAAATGTGTTGCACGGACGTCTAGGATATAAAACAACATTACAAGGGCTATTGAATCGATTTACGGAAGAAGAAAAGCAGCGAGCATTTTCTTTATTAGATACATTAGGCATCGTGGAGCATGCATATAAACGCTGTGATCAATTAAGTGGTGGTCAGCAACAACGTGTAGGAATTGCGCGGGCATTAATTCAAAATCCAAAACTTATTTTATGTGATGAACCGATTGCATCTTTAGACCCGAATGCATCTGAAGTGATTATGAATTACTTAAAAAGAATAACAGAGGAATACGATATTACTTGTATCATAAATTTACACCAAGTAGATGTTGCGAAACAATATTCTGATAGAATTATCGGGTTGAATGAAGGAGATGTCGTCTTTGACGGTGTGCCATTACAATTAACAGAAGAACAAATTAATCATATTTACGGTATTAAAACGCGAGAATTAATTACAGTATAAGGGGATATTCTTGTGAGTGAAAAAACATATCAACGTCATAAATGGAAATCAGCATTATTTTTTATCGTAATTATAGCCATTACGATTGGTTCGATTATTATTACACAATTCGACATGCTTAATGGAATGCAAAGCTTTCCAGCTGCTTTTATGTGGATGATCTCTAATTTACTCATTTCAGGTGAGGCGTTAGAGAAGTTACCAACTATTCTCGACAAATTGTTTGAAACAGTGTTCATGTCAATTGCGGCTTCGACCACAGGAGCTATTGTTGCTATGTTTTTAGGTGTGATGGGATCAAATGCAACTTCGCCTAATAATGTTTTCAGTTCTATCGCGCGGATCATCGCCTCTTTTTCAAGGAATATTCCAATCGTTGCTTGGGCATTAATTTTGCTTTTATCGTTTGGGCAAAATTCTTTGACAGGTTATTTAGCACTTTTTATTGGTTCGGTAGGATTTTTAACACGAGCATTTATTGAATCGATCGATGAAATCGACCATAAAAGTATGGAAGCATTACGGGCAACAGGGGCAACGTATTTTCATCTCATCGGAAAATCTGTCATCCCTCAAGGAAAACCGCAAATGATTAGTTGGGTATTGTTTATGATAGAAACGAACATTCGAAGTGCAACATTAGTCGGTATATTAACGGGCACAGGTATTGGCTATACGTTTGATTTATATTATAAGCAGATGGATTATGGAACAGTTGCATTAATTACGTGGACAATCGTCATAACAGTCGTCATCATTGAATTGATGTCAAACTATATTCGAAGGGTGATTATGTAAATGGACTATTCACTTGATTATTATATGAGGAAAACGAAAACAGGCAAAATACGTTTGAAATCTGGAGACAAAGCCGAAAGAACGATGCGGATTACTTTACTCAGTTTAACGGTGCTAACATTTGTTTCTTTTTTATTTTTTGACCTGACAGGTTTCGAGTTAAAAACGGCTTTCGTCGAAACGATGCATAATCTTAAATCGATGTTTTTGAA
>DXHX01000128.1 GCA_019113205.1 Candidatus Pseudogracilibacillus intestinigallinarum
CCATTCGAAATACCAATCCCTAAAATAATAAGTGTATCTGTATTCGCTGAAAAACTGCGAATCATTTTTTGGTTATTACCTGTTGCTCTTAATGCAAGCCCAACTTCTGTTTTTAAGAAGTAATCTGCTAATAATTTTATAATAATGACAAGTATAGACATCACGATGAGAATGCCCCATGTTGATGGAAATTTGTCTAATTTAGTTAAAGCTAACATATTATTTAATAAAGGATCTAATCCTGTTTTTTCCCAAATTGAAACAATTTGTGATTTAATCGTCGCTTCATTTAATAGCGAAATTTGTGGCGATCCCATAATTCTTAAATTAATTGAATATAATGCGATCATCATTAATATTCCTGATAAAAGCGCGTTTATTTTCCCTTTCGTATGGAGGATTCCTGTAATACAACCTGCCAAAAATCCTGCTAAAGTTCCAATTATCGTCGCGATAAATGGTGGAAATCCATTCATAATCGAAACAGCAGCCACCGCCGCTCCCGTTACAAAACTACCATCAACAGTCAAATCCGGAAAATCTAGCACACGGAAAGATAAATAGACACCTAATGCCATGATTGCATAAATAGCTCCTGACTCAACTGCACCGAATAATGATAAAAACATGCTACTTCCCCCCGTTTCGGCTTTCATGGTGCAAATAACAAATAAGTAAAAAAGACAAGGTTGGGACAGTAAACGATGCAATATGAAAGACGAATCAACTGTGAAAAGTCGTCGCTACTTATCGTTCATGTTGCATATCTAACGAATGTCCCAACCTTTTTCTTATCTAGTATATGATGCCGTTATATATTTTTTAAAATTGCTTATTCGATTATTTCTGCACTTTCATCCCAATCATCGTTCCACTCAACACCTTGTGATTCTGCTGCACTTTTATTAATATATAACTGAATTTCCGGTGGATATTCTACATCAATTTCGGCTGGTGTTTTTCCATCCTGTAAAATTTCTACAGCCATTTCTCCAGTACGGTATCCAATTGTAAAGTAATCAATACCAAATGTAACGAAACCACCTTTTTCTAATGAATCAGGTTCTCCAACGACTAAAGGAATTTGTTGTTCATTCGCTACTCCAACTACTGCATCTAAAGCAGATACTACCGTATTATCTGTTACGATATAAAATACATCTATATCACCAGCTAACGTCGTTGCCGCTTGCTGCACTTCAGATGAGTTCGCAACAGTTCTTTCAGCAAACGATAAGCTCGTTCCTTCTCCAGCTTCTTTTACCGCTTCAATTTGGGCAACAGAGTTCTTCTCTCCCGCATTATAAATTAAACCAACTTTTGCTCCTTCAAAATATTCATCGATGAACTTAACCGTTTCAGCAATTCCATCTGGGTGTAGGTCTACTACCCCTGTAATATTATCCCCAGGTTGATCCATCGCTTCCACTAATCCAGCATCGACTGCATCTGTAACAGATGTAAATAAAATAGGAATATCAGCTGTTGCATTCAAAGCTCCTAATGCACTTGGCGTAGAATTCGCAAAAATTAAATCCACATCATCTGCAACAAAGTTATCCGATATAGTCTTCACATTATTTTGGTCATTTTGTGCATTTTGATAATCATATGTAACATCTAAACTAGCATCTTCTAACGCCTTTTGAAAACCTTCATATGCAGCATCTAATGATGGGTGTTCCACAATTTGTGTTGCCCCAATTACGTAACTGTCTCCACCATTATTTGTAGCATCATTATTTCCATTATTACTATCATTTGCTCCATCATTTGCATTACCATTGCTTGCATTATTTCCTCCACATGCAGCTAATACAAATAAGCTAAGCACCACTACAAGTACTAACAGTAACCTCTTTTTCATCTTCGTTCCCCCTTAAACTCTCTTTTATCTTAATTGTTTACATTATACTTTGTGAACACGTTTGTTGCAAGTTGTTTACAGACTTTTCAGAATTATTAAGACATTTTTCACTATTTATGTAAATTTTTGTAAAAAACCTGAGATAAGTAATCAAAGTTTATACAAACAATCATTTTTTATCCCAGGTTTTCTCCATCTATATAATTATCTGTCTTCTTCTGCTTGAACAATATGTTCAATTTCGATTAATCGCTCAAGCACTTCGTTTGAAGCTGTTTCTAATTGGCTCAATGCATATTTAGCTTCATCGATATTGTTATTTTCATATGCTTGTAACGCTTGTTTTGCATATATATGTACTTCTTTATGTGGCTTCTCTAAGGCTTGGAATGAACGATCATTTCGTAAGTCAGCCGATTGCTCACTGTAATACCATTCTCCTAGGCGACAATTTTCATGTGATACTAACGAATCTTTTGAAATATTAGCTGAACCTAATAATAAGTTATAAATATTCCATTTCCATAATAAATGATCTGTCTTCGCTAGTTCAATAATATCTCTTTGACTATATATTAAATTCGTTTCTAAAAATGTTAGACGATAGTCATTCATTTTCACACTTAAGTCATAGACCACTTCTGCCGTGTCTTTTGCAAGTCCTTGCACTTGTTCACTTACTTCAAACATATTTGCATTACGTGCACTAATTTCAGCAACAGTAGAAGACTGTTCTTCACTCATTGCCGCAATTTGAGAAGTTTGTTCGTTAATAGTTTGCATCGTCGAAACAATATGACCTAACTCGTTTCCTGCTTGAACAGATCCTGACACACTTTGTTCTACACTTTCTCCTGTTTGCTGGATTCGTTCTGTCACTTGACGTGAAACTTGCTGCAATGTTTTCATGTTTTCTGTCACTTGCTCAATTTGGGCTTTCGTATGTTCTGATAGCTTGCGAACTTCTGTTGCTACGACCGCAAATCCTTTTCCATATTCACCAGCTCTTGCTGCTTCAATACTAGCGTTTAACGCTAATAAATTCGTCTGGTCAGCAATTTCTTTTATAACATGTATCACTTCATGGGTATGATCAATCTGTTTTTCTAAATGATTTACATCCTCAATGACCGTATCATACACTTTCCCAACTTGCTTTATATCACGTAATGCACCATCGATAATTTCTCGGCTATTATTTGCACTTTGTACTGCCTCATCTGTCGTTTCCGCTACCGTTACAGCATGGTTTGCTACATCTTGAATAGACGCATTCATTTGTTCTGTCGCTGCTGTTACACTATGTGCTTCAGACATTTGTTCTTCCATACCTTCAATAAGTTGCTGTGTCGTATCGATGGAAGTAACATCGTTTAACATCCCCGAAATGCCGAATAAAAAATTCCGAAACGTAGATTCTGTATATACATCGACAATTAATTGTTTATCAAATGTCGCTAATTTTTGGACAGCTATAACAGTTCGGACCATTTTTTCCGGTTGGCGACTTAATTTCTCCATTAGAATCGCTGTCATGAACTGAATCATTAAATCATGTGCCATTATAAAATAGTTAGCCGTCAAATTAATATTACTATGTACAACTCCAATTTTTACTCGCGTCTCTACATACTCCGTGTTGACATCTGCTTGCAAAAATTGTTTTACATAGTTTTGCTGCGTTACTTTTAACCGTTCTACTGTTGAGTGATGACTAATAATCTTTTTTAAATGTGGGATTGCTGTAATACGTTCATAAAACTTATCTACAATTTCATTTACATAAGGTTCTAAATATACCGCTGCTTCCTGGACATCTTTTAATGTTGTCTCTGTAATCCCAAGGAATTTTAACCTCTCAGTCGGACGGTTGCCAACCGTAATATAATTACTGTGCAAGTCTTCTGTATACTCTGTCCAGTTTTTGGGCTTCTGTTGAAACAGTCTCATCCTAATACCTCCAAGTTTAGCCATTATTCCGTTCACTTTTCGTTCATTTCCATTATATTACAATAGTTTCATTATACATGAATCATACCATCTATTCTACTATATTTTTACAACAACATGATACAAAAGGCTTATTAATAAAACTGGGGGAAAATGGTAATTATTTCGTCTTTTTAAACTTCTAGCATTTATTAACGATTTTATGTAGAAATTAGGTATAATATATACTGGAAGGTAGGGATGCATTTTGAACAGAATTATGTACATTATTATTATCGTGGCATTTTTAGATACATTCATTCAATTACCAATTATTACACCTTATGCAATAGAATTAGATGCTTCTTATATATTGGCAGGGGCGATTGTGGCTGTTTATTCATTTACGAATATGATAGGTAATATCATTGGTGGACATTGGATTGACAAATTCGGAAGAAAAAAGATGTTATTTACAGGGATGGTTGCCGTATCTGTTGTGCTATTTTTATATCCACTTTCACAAAACGGTTGGCAATTATTTATTGCAAGATTCTTCCATGGATTAGCAGGCGGAGTTTTAATTCCAGCGGCTTTTGCCTATATTGGTGACCATAGTGGTGGAGAAAATCGCGGGAAGAAAATGGCATTTACTGGTGCAGGAATTGGGATCGCAGCGATTGTCGGCCCTGCTGTCGGAGGGGTGCTTGCAGCAAGAGCATCTATTGAAGCAGTATTTCTATTAGTAGCTGTTCTTTTCCTTATTACATCGCTTATCGTACTCTTTTTCGTAAAGGAATCATATGTAGCAACAGACCGTGGGAAGTTTAATTTCAAAGAATTTATCCCACTTATCAAACATCCTATGATTATTTTATCCTCTGTATCTGCTTTTGGTTTAATGATTAGTAACGGAACATTAGCTTTCGCTTTACCATTGAACGTAGAACTAATGAAACTTTCAACAGAGACGACCGGCATGTTATTAAGTACATTTGGCATTATGGCATTGATTGTCTTCTTAACTCCTTTAAATTTTATTTACGATAAATTTTCGCCCGTGCATTTAATTGCAACAGGATTAGGACTTATCGGTGTTGGAATGATCATTTTAAGTGTGATGGCAACATTTATGAGTAACTTTATTGCCATGGTCATTTATGGGTTAGGCTTTGCATTTATTTTCCCATCGATGAATAAAATTATTGCGGACGCTTCTACAAAAGTAGACCGTGGAAAAGCTTATGGGGTGTTCTACGCCTTTTTCTCTCTAGGGGTTGTTGCAGGTTCATCTGTATCTGGAGTGTTTGCTGAAACGGCTGGCTTACCATTTTTAGCATGTGCAATTATTATGTTTATCGTCATTGCGATAATTATAATTTTAAACAGAAAAGCAAAAGTAACCTTATAAATCAAAACCATCTGTGTGGTAGTGATGACCCCACAAAGTTAGAGTTTTATTTATGCAACTTCGGGTTGTATTCTTGCAACTTTGAGCCGCATTCTTGCAACTTCGAGTCGTATTCTTGCAACTTCGGGTCGCATTCTTGCAACTTTGAGCCGTATTCTTGCAACTTCGGGTCGCATTCTTGCAACTTCGAGTCGTATTCTTGCAACTTCGAGTCGCATTCT
>DXHX01000129.1 GCA_019113205.1 Candidatus Pseudogracilibacillus intestinigallinarum
CATGCTCGTATAAAGCCTCGGCATAGTCGACCGGTGAGCCCGAAGTAAAAATACCGCCTCTTCCATGCTACCTTCAGCTTGTTTAATCGCTAATGCAGCTAAATATCGATTATATAAACTACTCTCTGACATTACTTGGTCTACAAGAGACTTCATCGTTGCCATAATCGTTTCGACTTCCATCATATGTTCAGAACTTAATTTCTCAACTTGCAGTCGTTTTAAAGAAGCTTCAATCGCCTCTGTACCGCCTTTCACAGCTACATAGGCCATTACTGTGTCACCTTCCTTCCTACATGACTCGTTCTTGGAAGGGAAAATATATTTCCATCTTCTTGAACAAAAATCATATCAAAACCGAGTGGGAATTCTTGTAAACGTGCTTCACGAACGGCTAAGACATGTTCGGGTACACCTAGCTTCATTTTATTTACCTCTTTTACACCTGGACCAGTAATCGGTAAAGATGGAAGTTGTTCATTCATTGACTGTTCGATAATAAAAGTTGTTGATAAGTGTGGATCTGTCAATGTACCGATAGCGCATTTTTCCATACAACGAATGAGCTGCTCCTCTGTCGTTCCTTTTGGACAAATAATGAAGTCAGCCTTTTCTATCGTTTCATGACGAGCTAAAGTATATGTGGATATAAGGTCAATCATTTGTTGATTTTCTGTAGGTATGTGAAAAGTGACACTGCTATCTAACAATGTATATAACAAAGTTTTCGTCCCTTCCAAACAAGTGACATATGCCATCATATTGTTCGTTTCATTTGGCAATATAAAATTTTCTCCAGGACGTGCCATCGATTGTAAAATTTTTCGATATGCTTTTTGTGTACCATGTACATCATTCAATTCCATTATTATTTCCTCCATCATTTGCAATGTTATACTTCCATCGTTTCAAAGTTTACTTTCGTTTTTAATAAAGCCGTTTGTTTCTTGAACATTTCCGTCTCGATATGTTGTTTCTCTTTTTGTAATGTTTCTTGAATCGATGGAACTTCCATTACTTCCGCTTCAAAAGCTGCATCAATGATTGCTAAATATTTTGCTAACTCCATTTCCGTTCCAATAACGACTCCAACACCAATATCATTTTCTAACATTACTTTGCACTCTGTAACGAGCACCTCTCCTAAATAAAACAAACTATTTTGTGCAGATTCTCGCATTTTCAACATCGTTAACCCATACTGTGGTTCAACTAATGTTGTAAAAGAATATTTTGCTTCTAATGTTTCCGCAATACGTTTGGCTACACTTCGATCTGATTTAATTAAAATTTCGGTCCGCTCTTTTCTTTGCAATGTAACAGCCTCCTCTCACCATTAATCATACAAACGGAATGTGGAATTAAAGTAAAAATAAAATGAAGTAATTGTAAAAAAGTATATAATAAATGTAAAGGAACGATCATGAACATTCATAAATTCATCTGTGGATCCCTTCATGCATCTACTCCAAAGGTCATCAATAGTTTTACCATCATAAAGGATAGGCATATTTGTATTTAGCTTTGTTTTGGGAAATAGTAGGGGTGGCTTGCGTTCTTGGGATTAAGGCTTTCTTGTTTTTGAGGAAGGATAGCGTGGGCATGCGTCCTTGAGTTTTGGATTTTCGCGATTTCAAGGACGGTAGAGTGGGCCAGCGTACTTGAGTTTTGGATTTTCGCGATTTCGAGGACGGTAGAGCGGCCCAGCGTCCCTGAGTTTTCATTTTTTGCGATTTCAAGGACGGTAGAGCGGCCCAGCGTCCTTGAGTTTTCATTTTTTGCGATTTCAAGGACTGTAGAGCGGCCCAGCGTCCTTAAGCTTTCATTAAAAATTGATGATGAAATACTAAATATATCCTTTGAAATTTGCTATACTAGAAAAGATGATTTTACGAAAGTTCGGAGGGCAATGATGGCTAAATTATTTTTTCATTATTCAACGATGGCAGCAGGCAAAAGTATGGAGATTATAAAGGTTTCTTATAATTACGAAGTTCAAGGGAAAGGTGTTGTAACATTGACTTCTCACTTGGATGATCGTTTTGAGACTGGGAAGATTTGGAGTCGAACAGGCTTTGAACGAACAGCATATACTTTCAATGAGACGACAAATATAAAAGATTTCATTCTCGATTTAGATGAAAAACCACACTCTCTACTCATTGATGAGGCGCAATTTTTAAATAAAGAACAAGTCCTACAATTAACCGAATTAGCAGATGATCACGATGTAACAGTCATGTGCTATGGATTAAAAAATGATTCGTTCAACAATCTATTTGAAGGATCGAAATATTTATTAATTTATGCGGATAATATAAAAGAATTAAAAACGGAATGTTGGTTCTGCCATAAAAAGGCGACGATGAACTTACGATTTGATCATGAAGGATTTCCCGTGTATGAAGGGGCTCAAATTGAAATCGGGGGAAACGAAAAGTTTTTACCTGTTTGTCGTAAATGTCATAAATCGGTTGAACATATTAACCAAAACGGAACTTTTACAGAATCGTAAGGGAGTTTGTCTTCATTCGTAAAAAAATAGTCCTGTGCCTTTTGATGAAGGATACAGGACTATTTTTTGTTTCTACTTGTGTAGTTACTAAATTTATGGATACAAACTTTTTTACGTACCAACACTTCCAAATCTACATGCAATACTATTTGATTCATCGCTTAATATTTCAATATACAGAACTTCCCCATAATTACATACTCCCCCTTAAAGTAAATCAGATGTTTTATTTTTAATCTGTCTACCTTAAGGGGAGCATATCATTCCGGTAACACATTTCATTTACTACAATTCCTTTTATTGTTTCTTTAACTTTTGTCCGAGATTCGTTCATTTTTTAGCGACATGATATTACGAAACTAATTTTATTTACTTTTTAATATAGTAAACTATTTTTATCACTTAAAAGCACATACTTATTTAATCGTAATATTTTCATAAGATAAATCTTTTTTTGTTAACCACATAACACTTATATAAAACGATGCTGCAGATAGAACACCAACCATCCACGCAATATCTAATCCATTCATTTTTAATGAAATAATTCCTTGATATAGTTCCGTATTGACAAAAGGGATTTGCAACATGATTACTATAAAATAAACGAGTACGCCTTTTCGATTTATTTTTCCGAACTTACTATGTTTCGTTAAATATTGCTCACTCATAAAATTATTTCTTTTCAATAAATAAAAATCGACGAGATTTATGACACTCCACGGTATAATAAAAAACAAGACAAACTCAAGGTATATTTGGAAATACGCCATAAAATTAGTTGCACCAAATGTAGAAGAAATTGCTAATGTTATTCCTATTACAGAATACACGATAACACGTAAGCGACCAGATGTTTTAAAATTCCAAAACATGGAAGCAATAGACAGAACAATAATGCCCGCCCCATAAATGTTTAAGGAATTAATAACTAATACACCTAAAGATAATAATATAACGATGACATACCCAATCATACCCATATCTTTAATCGCACCCATAATATTCCCATTTAAAGCGGTTGTTGCAATTGCAGCACCTAATAACATTAACCACGTAGAACTAAGAAAACTTCCCATATACGTGTAAATAAATGTCTTTTTCACATCTTTCGGATGCATAAACCTAGAATGATCCGAGACATAAGGACCGTAAGTAATTTGCCACGTAATGCAAATGGATACAGATGTGATAAAAGCACCTATATGAAAAGACCCTTCATGTAGCATATCGATATCGATATATATAAATAATAAACTGGTTAAGACGATAAAAAGAGCTACATAAAAGAAAGTATAAATTCGCATAGATTTTTGAATTAAATGTTGGCCATAAATAGCTAACAACACCATAGGAATTAAACTAAGAACAATGATAATATTTACATTAAAACCTAAAGTTTCTTTTATTCCTTGTCCTACTAGGATTGTGTTCATTGATCCATATCCGAAATACATGGTTAATACAATGACCATTGGAATAATCACCCCAAAAAATCCAAACTGTGCCCTACTTTGAATTAATTGAGGTAATCCTAGTTTTGGCCCTTGAGCAGAATGCAATGCCATAAAAGTAGCCCCTATGAAGTGACCTGAAATAATGGCAATAGCCGCCCACCAAAAATTTAAACCAAGGATAATAGTTAACGCACCTGTCACAACTGTAGTCGAAACAGTACTTGCTGCAAACCATGTAAAAAACAATTCCTTTGGATTACCTTTTCTATCTTTTTTTGGAATAAATTCATAACTAACCTGTTCAATTTCCCCGGTGTTTTTAGCCATCATATTTTACCCCCTTTAGTCAATCTCCTTTAAAGTTGTCCAATATTTTTGTTGAACATTTATAATATTATTGATTGCATCTTTTTGATTACCATACAATTTATCTGGATACCCTTGTGAACCTTCTGAAAATGGATCTACAACATCAGTTTGGATTCCTGATAATGTTTCTATAATTCTTAGTGTACAAAACGGCACATAACCGTTGCTATATCCACCTTCATGACAAAATACAATCTTTCCATCACACAATTCCTCTGCTAATTCCATCATGATTTCCGTTATCTTACCAAAGCCGTCTGCGGTCATCATCATTCTGCCTAATGGATCAAACATGCCAGGATCTTGTCCAGCAGAAATTAATATCAATTCTGGTTCAAATTCTTTTGCAATTGGCGCAATAATTTCTTTGAACGCATGGATATACCCTTGATTCCCTGTTCCTGGGGGTAGAGGGATATTCACATTATAGCCCTCTCCATCCTCCGCACCTACATCTTCTTTATGGCCTGTATTATTAGGAAAACTTAAATCTTGATGAATGGAGATAAATGCAACATCTGGATCATGATAAAACGCCTGCTCTGTCCCATTTCCATGATGCACATCCCAATCTAATACTAAAATTTTCTTCAATCCATACGTCTTCTGTGCATGTCTTGCTGCAATAACAACATTATTAAAAATACAAAATCCAATACCAAAATCTCTTTCAGCATGGTGCCCAGGCGGTCTTGTGAGAGCGTATACATTTTTAACGTCGCCTTTCATCACTGCATCTACCGCAGTTATTGCCCCACCAACAGATAATCGAGCTATGTCATATGAGCCTCTTCCTACAATGGCATGATCCCCTGCATCTCCGCCATTGTTCTCACTTAAGTGTTTTACTTTGTCGATATATTTACTTGCATGAAAATATTCAATTTCTTCTCTACTTGCTATACGTGGTTCAATTTGATCTAACTTTTTCATTAAACCACATCTATGTAGTAAATTATTAATTCTCCTTTTAGTTAAAGGATCCTCCACAAATACATCTTTTTCTAAGTATCCTCCAGATGGTAAATATAAAGTCCCGCTTCCATTATCATGCCAAAAATAACTTTCATCATAAATATAACCTGTACTCATATATATCCCTCCATTTTATTGAATGAACGTCATTCATTTCACTAAAAAAAGAAAAGGCTTTCTACTTTAGCCTAACAGTGAATGAATATCATTCATTTCGTCGTTATAAAAAACGAAAGCACTATTTCCAAAGAAATTGTAGCGCTTTCATTACATACTCATCGTAAATTACATTCACAATTCTGTCAACATTTATTTTTTATATTTATTTCATTATACATAATAGACTTCCTTCAATATTATCGTGTCGGTTGAATCGTATATGTTTCCCCCGTTTTTGTGAATGTCCAATTTTTAGATAAAAATGTTTCTACCTTTTCAGCTTCTTCCGTCGTTAATGACAGACCTTCTACTGTAAAACCATTCAATGTATAATCAAGGTCTGCTTCTTTTTCCACTTGTAACAACAATAAACGTTGTAAGCCTGGAAACGTTAAAAATTTCACTCGGTACCCATCACGTAAAATATCTTCTAACTGTCCTTCTAACTCATATAATAAAGTGAAATCAGAATTAGACTGTGCCACACGCTGCATCTGATCCGCCTTCCTCTGTCGAACATAGGAAATAATTTCTGAATGAGATGCATCACTACTTTTTAATGCTTCTATTAAATATGCTTCCATTAATGTAATCTCATGAATCATTTACATCCACTCCTTTATCTACTCAAATTTTAGCATAAGAAAGGCGATAGAACGAACACATCGCTCCTCGCCAACTTATACCTCTATCTTATTATTGTTTTTCTACCTCTGCAGGCTCATATCCCACTAAATCAACCTTCATTGACTTAATAACTTGATCTTCTTCTGGCTTATCTGCCGAATCTCTTTCTACATTTACAATTTCATCCACGACATCCATCCCGTCGACTACTTCCCCAAATGCTGCATACTCTCCATCTAAATATTCTGCATCATCTGTCATAATGAAAAATTGTGAACCTGCCGAGTTAGGGTCTTCCGATCTTGCCATCGATAATACACCACGAGTATGTGCTAAATTATTTTCGAATCCATTTGCTTCAAATTCACCTGGTATCGAATACCCTGGTCCACCCATTCCACTTCCTTCAGGGTCTCCACCTTGGACCATGAACCCTGGAATAACACGGTGAAAAATTAGCCCATCATAAAAACCATCTTCTATTAAAGAAATAAAATTATTTACCGTATTCGGTGCGATAGATGGATACAATTCGATCTTTACTTCTCCACCATTTTCCATCATCATCGTGACAACAGGTTTAATACTTTCATCGACTTTTGCAACGTCTTTTTCCTCATTATTTCCAGTTTCATTCTGCTGTTCTGTTTCTTTCTTTTCCGGCTCATCATTCGCATCGTTTTGACAAGCTGCTAAAACGAGCATACTGATTACAACGAGCATACTCATCATCCATATTTTCCGCACAATCGTACCTCCTAAAATGTCTCTTATCCATTTTATATTGTATCATCTTTTTTACGAAAAAGTCGTGATAAACATATGATAAATACTATCCCTACCAATGCTCCACAACTATCTATTAATACATCTCTAAATTCTCCACTTCGACCAGGGATAAATAATTGGTGTATTTCATCTGATACAGCATACAGAAAAGAAAGGAAAAGCGCATAGAGCCATCTAATCTTCTTTCCTCTTAATACCCAATAAAATAACATCCCTAAAATAAAATACGCAAAAAAGTGAGCACTTTTTCGAATCATCGTATGAAAAATGCTCACATCTATGTCAAACGGTACAATATTTCCGATAACGGATAATATGACGATAACTATATTTGAACTAAGTTCACTAGATTCACTTCCCGGTTGATGGGACAAGTAAAAAATACATCCCATCCATCCTAAAGGAAGTAACCAACGAAAAATTTGTTTATCCTTCATCTAATATTTCCACTTCTTTTTCTATTTTTGGGTCTATTTTCACCCAACCATTTTCAAATGCTTTTACAACGGCTGCCGTACGATCATGTACATTACACTTTTTTAAAATACTACGTATATGACTACTTACGGTAAAATTCGTTACATCTAGCTCTCTAGCTATCATTTTATTATTATAACCTTTTGCTAGCAAGTTTAATACATCTAATTCACGCCTAGTAAAATGATGTGCTAACATTTTCTTCGCTCTCGTTTCTATTTTTGGCATGACACGTACATACTCTTTCAAAATAGGACCTGTAACATGCGGATGAAACCAATATAACCCATTTGAAACAGAACGAATTGCTTCAATAAATCCTTCATAACTCATGTCTTTTAATGAATAACCTATTGCTCCGACATCTAACGCGTCAGACAAATAGTTCTCGGACCGATCAGAAATAATCATCCCTTTTAGATGAGGTAACTGAAGTATATTATTAAATTCTCGCTTATATTGCTGTAAAAACTGGCCACTAATCAATACAATTTTCTCAGAAGGTTGTTCCAATAATGGGAAGAAAACCGTTTTATCATCTGTTACTATATCCACATGAATTGTACGGTTTTTTTCTAACAAATAGCGAAACCCTTCCCAAAAAAGAGAATCTTGATCAATGATGATTAAATTTATTTCTTCGTTGTTCATACATACCTACTCCTGTTTCATTTAACTCTATCACATTCTATATATCGGCATGATTTCGCTATTTTAAAGGAATTTTTCCACTAATTTTTGTCATATTCATGTTACACTATACATATTATTAAATTTTCAGTATATATAAATGAAATATTTGGCAAAACTAAAGAAAAAGGGGGTAAACATATGACTTTATTTACAATTTTTATGTCCATTGCAATTTTATTTTTCATTGTAGTATTAGTAATTAAATTAAATGAAAAGCGTTATGCAGTACAAAAATCTGAAGCAGTGGAACGTTTTATTACATACAAAAATATTCACGTAACGAACTTATTTAGCGGGGCTCATTTTGACATCATTCATGATGAGGAGCAGGAAATGATTTGGTACACTGTTTTTCAAAGGAAAAAACTACAATATAAAGAACTACCTTATCATACTATTTATCAAGTTGTTTGGAACCTTGATGGAACACCCATTAGAACTGTAACGAGAAACACCCCATCAAAAGAGGCTTTATTAACGAAAGAAAATAATATTGCAGGAAAAACAGAACTTAAAGAAGTCAATGCACAATATCGTGTAAAAGAAGCAACATTAACGATTACACTTGATGAAACGACTACACAAACAATAGAATTACCTTTATTCTCTAGCACACTTCCGAAAAGTTTCGGCGAAGTAGAACAATCTGACATTGCCATTTGGTATAACCTGTTCGTTTCTATCATACAAAAAGAGGAGACAAATAACGCCTCCTCTAGGTAAGCTTTCCTCTTGCATCCACTGGCCACGTACCAATAAGTGTGCCATCACGATGCAATGTATATGTATCAAATAAATTTGCAACGACACATGTATGATTAGGAATAACCGTCCATACATCATTCAATGAAATATCCATCTCTTTATATAACGGTACAACACCATGCTCTTCTGATAACCGTTCAATTACAAGGGATGGATGTTCTTTTATATATCCATGTCCTTGGATACTATCATTTCCATGTGCTCCCCTATCTAAAGCAATTGTCTTACTCCCAGCATCCAAAACTACCCTATCTTTTTTCACAGAAACAACACTCGTCTTTACTGTTAACGCACATTCCTCCTTCGTCGCCACACCTAATCCAACTTGAACCATATCAAAAAAGACAGCATTTCCCGGGCGTATTTCCGTAATCCCGTCTACCGCTCCAGCAATTCGATATGTTGGTGTCGAACCAATACTTCGATGACGAATCGTGATGCCTACTTCTTCACATAATCGCACACTTTCAAGCACTGTTTCAGCTTCCTTCCGGCCGATTTCCTCTAACTCTTCTGTTGTTGCTGCCCCATATGCTTGACCGGCATGTGTAAAAATACCATCCAAATATAAACTGCCCGTTTCTTTTATTGATTTTGCTAATGTCACAACTTCTTCATTTGGTTCCACACCGACACGATTTAACCCACTATTCACTTTTATCCAAACATGTAGAGGATTTTCTTCCGTAAACCGTGTGGCAAGCATTTTTGCTTGTTCTACAGAATCAACTGCAACGATAATATGTGCCTTTGTTCGTAATTGTTTTATGCGATCTATTTTCGCTTCATTTGCAATAGGATAAGCGATCAAAATATTATCTATTCCACCTTCTGCCATCACTTCCGCCTCCCCTACTTTAGCGACCGTAATACCAATTGCACCGTACTTCATCTGTAATTTGGCTATCTCAATACTTTTATGTGTTTTAATATGTGGACGATATTGGACACCATTTTCCTCTGAAAAACGGATAATGTTTTCAATATTGCGCTCTAACTGTGCCACATTTAATAAAAGTGCTGGTGTTTCTACATTCATTTTCATCCTCCTCCATTCTTTCTTTTATCATAATATTTTCGGCAAAAAAAATCATCTTCCTCTTTTTATGCAAAATAACAAAATCAAAATTACCTAATAATCCCAGGAAAAAATAAACATTATTTGACATTTTTCTATAACCTTACCTTTATCGCTAGTTTTACACCATTAACTTCCATATTTAGCATTATTTCCAGTATTCACAGAACTTTAGGACAGGTTTTTAGTCCCGTATATTAAGATTGTGTTACAAAAACTAGTGCCAAATGAATTATTAATTATAAAGTGCTATAATTAAATCACTATTTATTTTTCGGGATATTTCCAGTTAATTCCCTTTAATTGGATAAACTCGACATATTTTTCGTACACAATGTTTTAAATTATATAAGGAGGATTTTGTCATGGCGAAAAAAGGTATTTTTATGTCTGTAACGGCAACAGCAGTAATTGCTTCTGCATTTGTCGGAGCGGAAAGTGCTGATGCCGCTTCACACAAAGTAAAAAGTGGCGATAATTTATGGACACTCGCAAAAAAGTATGAAACTTCTGTTACAAAATTAAAGAAGTTAAATAACTTATCAGGCGATATGATTTATGTAAATCAAGTGTTAGAAGTTGGTGATAAAGGTAAGGCGAACAGCTCGTCAGCAAACTCTTCTAAAAAATCATCTTCTAACAAGACATCAACTTCAAAAAGCAGTGGTGGCACATACACTGTTAAAAGCGGTGACACATTAAGTCATATTGCAGCAGCAAATGGAGTATCTGTAAATAATTTAATGAGCTGGAACAATTTAAGCTCTACAACTATTTATGCAGGTGAAAAATTAAGCTTGAAAAAAGGGGCTTCAAGCTCTAGTAGTTCAAGCAATTCTAATAGCTCAACAAGTTCAAATTCTAGCAAAAATAACGGTGCCTCATCATCAAGTACATATACAGTAAAAAGTGGTGACACTTTAGGGGCTATCGCTGCTAAACACGGAGTTTCCGTTAGCAACTTACAAAGTTGGAACAATATTAGCGGTCATATGATTTATCCTGGTGATAAATTAGCAGTAAAAAAAGGTGCTTCTTCTAGTTCTAGTAGCTCTAGCAACTCTAGTAGTTCATCAAACTCTAGTAATGCAAGTAGTTCTTCTGCAAGCACATATACAGTTAAAAGCGGTGACACTCTAGGAGCTATCGCTGCTAAACATGGTGTGTCTATAAGCAATTTACAAAGCTGGAACAATATTAGCGGACATATGATTTATCCTGGTGATAAATTAGCGGTGAAAAAAGGTGCTTCTTCTAGTTCTAGTAACTCTAGCAACTCTAGTAGTTCATCTAGTTCTAGTAATACAAGCAGTTCATCAGCAAGTACGTATACAGTTAAAAGCGGTGACACTCTAGGAGCTATCGCTTCTAAGCACGGTGTGACAGTTAAAAATTTAATGTCTTGGAACAGTTTAGGTTCAGCCATTATTTATCCAGGGGACAAGCTTGCAATTAAAGAAGGAGCAAAAGGTTCTACAAGTAATAACTCTAGTTCAAATAGCTCTAACAACAGTTCCAATAATTCAACTGGTACATCTAACACAACTGCACAAAGTGGCGATCTAATTACAAAAGCGAAATCTGTAATGGGAACACCTTATGTATGGGGTGGTGCATCACCAGGCGGATTTGACTGTAGTGGATTTATTTCATGGGCTTACGACATAGATCGTACAAGTGTTGTAGGATATGATAGTCGCTCATATGAAATTAGCAATCCACAAGTTGGAGATTTAGTTTTCTTTAAAGGAACATACGGTGGTCCAAACCATATGTCACATATGGGAATTTATCTTGGCGGCGGAGACTTTATCCATGCAGGATCTTCTGGTGGAGTACAAATCTCTAATGTTAGTAATTCTTACTGGAGCCAATATTTCGATAGTTACAAGCGTTTCTACTAATTTTAAAACTAAAACGCCCATGTTCATCCAACATGGGCGTTTATTATTGTGTTTAAAATTACTATTATTCATCAAACAGTTCATCTATAAATAAAAATTCATCCTCAGTTAAAAACAACTCATTCGCACGTAAGTTCTCCACTACTTGTTCACTTCTTTTTGCACCAGGTATGACGACGTCTATTTCATCACAATGTAAATACCACGAAAGTATAACTTGAGCAATGTCGACACCTTTTCCCTCAGCAATACTACGAAGCTTTTCTACTTTTTCTACATTTTTTAAAAATGCATCCCCTTTAAATTCAGGTTTCTTTAATCGTAAATCCCCTTCTTCAAATGTCGTATCTTTCGTATATTTCCCAGCAAGTAATCCAGAAGCAAACGGAAAATATGGAATAAATGATATATTATGGTCGTATGTGTATGGTAAAATATCCTCTTCTACCTTTCTATTGAATAAATTATAATGTCCTTGCATGACATTTACATAGCCATCCTTATTCGCCTCTTGTAATTGTTCCAGCGAAAAGTTAGACACACCAATCGCACGAATCATTCCTTTTTCTTTTAAACGTTGTAATGCTCCTACCGCTTCATATTTCGGTGTATCTTCATCTGGAAAATGAATATAAAATAAATCAATATAATCTGTTTGTAACCTTTTAAGCGCTTCTTCTACAGCACGTTCTAAAAATTGTGGATGATTATTTATTATCGTCTCACCACGAATCATTTCATGTGCCGCCTTTGTCGCCAACACAATTTCATTTCTTTTTCCTGTTTCTGCTAAGACTTCCCCAATTATTTCCTCTGATCGTTTCGGTCCATAAATAAATGCTGTGTCCCAAAAATCAACCTCCTGATTGATTGCCGTTTTTAATAAATCCCTTCCAGCATCATCTGTTATATTTGGGTAAAACATTTGACCTCCAACCGCATTCGTCCCTAATCCAATTGGATTTACTTTTAAATCTGTACTACGAATCGTTACTTTTTCCATTCATTCCACTCCTTACCAGTTCGGCATTAATTGTTTCGTATTCCATATTGCTTCACGTAATGGTTCAATCGCGATTTGCCCTGGAGCTGATTGCTCTATTCCTACTGCAAAAGTTAAAACAGAACCATATAACCAACCATTGATTCTTGAGAGTGCCCCTAGTTCTCCCATCGACATCGTAATAATCGGCTGTTCAAACATATCGTCCAATATACGTGTCACTTCTAATAAGCGAAATACATCTTCTTTTTCTTCAGGCATGACAGCTAATTTAATTATATCGGCATGAAACTTTGCTGCATTTTTAGCCCTTTCTATTAATTCGTCCTCGGATGGTGTATGTTCAAAATGATGAAACGACAACACAATCTGCTTATCGTGCTTTTTCGCCGTCTTTACAACTAGTTCGACATCTTTCTTATCATTCGATGTTTCATAATCTATAAGGTCTACATTCGTCTCTTTACACACATTACAAAGGAGCGATACTTTTTCCGCTTCGGTTAATGAAATAGTTTCGCCACCTTCATGAATCGATCGAATCGTAAACAATAATGGAATCGTTGATTTTTCTTTTATTGCTTTAATTATAGAAAAAACATCCGCTTCGTTATATAAATGCTCAAAAAAATCGGCGCGCCATTCAATCATATCAGGTTCTTTTTCTAGTATATTATCTAATTGTTCTAATAATTGCGTTGTTGTTTTTCCCGTTAATGGTGTACATATGTAAGGGAGTTTCGTCTGATCAAAAAATTGTCCCACGCTCTAACACTCCAATTCATTTTATTTAATAGTATAGCATTTTATCGAATAGAGAAAAAGAAAGAGAAGGATAAACTAGCATCCTTCTCTTTCCCCTGTTATTTCATTTTTTCCGGAAGAAGTCGAATCGATTCATTTAGTACGTCTAATTTCCCTTCAATCCGATGCAATAAATAAAACGTAATTGCAATCGGATAGCTTATTTCCGTTATAAACGCCATCCAATCCTCCATCATCTTCCCTCCTTCTTTATAAGAAAAAAGATAGAGGAATCACTGATGATTCCCTCTACCTTTTTCTGTCTTATTCTAGACCGATATCAATATCAGTCACTGTTCGCTCTACAATTCTTGCTCCTTTTTTCGCAACAATTGGACCGTCTTTAGATGCAAATGCATCTTGTGCAATCATCTCGTCCATCACCGCTACAACTTGTTCAGCATCTTGAGGATCGACTGGGTTATCCAGTGTATAAGTAACTGTTTTCCCTCCAGCATCTACAAACTGTAATTCTAAACGCTTCATCTTCATCCCTCCTTCATCTTTTTACGTTGTTCCATTAATGAATCGCTACAACATCTGCTCGTTCAACTGCATCTAGTGGTAATGTTTGTAAGGTAGCCATCGCTTCAGATACTGCTAACAATGCATCTGATGTGGCAAAAGCGTTGATGTTATTAAATGACTTTCTTACATAGATATTTTTGTCACTTTCTTCATCATACCCTTCAAAAAACGTTAAACGAAGCTGTGTAGTTACAATTTGTTCAATCGCCATCGTCCTCCACCTCCCTTCACTTCTATAATCGAAAGAAGGGATGAAAAGGTGGGGAATAATTTTAAAACATTTTCTTAACATTTAAGTCTTTCAGCCTGTATTTCTATATAAAATAAGTCGACAATTCATTAAAATTAACTTATTATAGAATGTAGAAGTATGTTTTAGTGATAAGTTTTACTCATAATTTAATGTTAATAATCTGGAGGTGAAAATGAGAGATTTTAATATAATTTAATAAAAGGGAGATTTATCAATTGATACAGAGGTTTAAATTTAGAAAAGTATTTATTTTTGCAATATTAATCACTTTTGTCCTAAATCCATTTTTTACGCATTTACAAGTATTTGCGCATGAAAATATAAACGATAAAGATATAAGTGAAGAAGCAATTACACTTTATGATTTAAATTTAGAGGAAGATGAAGAATTCACTACTCTCTACTGCGAGGAGTTAAATCGTAAATCTGAGGTAATTGATATTAATAATGAAGAACTAACAGAATATTTTAAGGAACTTGATATTAATGTTATTGATGAGGAATTAAAAACGTTTATTAACTCCCTTGAGATAGAATGTGAAATTTTTAGTGAAGATGAAAACAAGGATGTTGACGATAAATTAACTTTATCGGATGAAGATAAAAATAGTTCTTCATCTAACAATACTGAAACAGATAATAATAACTCTACAGAAATAAATAATGAGGATTCTTCGTCTAACTCTAACAAAATGGATAGTGAGAACTCCTCACCTAGCTCTACTGAGCAAGGCAATGTTAAGAAAAATCATGAGGAGAAAAAAGAAAACAATTTTAAATATCAAAAAACTAATATAAAAGAATCTAGTCCTATTGTAGAACAAGAACAGAAAATACAAAATGCTACAGTGAATACGAACAATACATCTGAACTGAAAAAAGGTGACAATAACGCAAAAGTAAAAAAGCTAAAACAAGATCTCGCAAAGTTAGACTTTGTTGCCTCACCGAATCCAAATGGATATTTTGGTGTTCAAACTGAGAAGAAAGTAAAAGAATTCCAGTCTTATTATGGACTTAAATCAACAGGTATCGCTAACAAGGCTACATTAGATAAGATTAAGGCTGTTCTTGCTTCTCCTTTACAAAAAGGGAAAAGCCATAGTGACGTCATTAAATTAAAACAAAACTTAGATGCATTAGGATTTAAAGTAGTGAATAATCCGAATAAATATTTTGGAGTACAAACTGAAAAACAGCTAAAAGCTTTCCAAAAGAAACACGGGTTAGCAATTAGTGGAATTGCGGAAGAAGTGACTTTGAAGAAAATCGAATCTCTTCTTAAGACACAATCCACTGATTTAAAAAAAGGCGATAATAATCCGAAAGTGAAAAAATTAAAACAAGATCTAGCGAAGTTAGGCTTTGTTGCCGCACCGAACCCAAATGGATATTTTGGTGTACAAACTGAGAAGAAAGTGAAAGAATTCCAGTCTTATTATGGACTTACAGCAACAGGAATCGCTAACAAGGCTACATTAAATAAAGTTAATGAAATTCTTTCTTCACCTCTTCAAAAGGGAAAAAGTAGTAAAGAGATTGCTAATTTAAAGAAGAATTTAAATAAAATTGGATATGGTGGCATACAAGTTACAAATTATTTCGGTGACTTTATGGAAAAAAGAGTAAAAGAATTTCAAAGAGATAATAAATTACCTGTTAGTGGTATTATTGACTCAAAAACAGAAAAAGCAATTAAAAATTATAAAATGTTTAAAATCTTCATTGACCCTGGACACGGTGGTTCAGACCCAGGTGCAATTGGAAATGGTTTAAAAGAAAAAGATTTAACATTACAAATTGCGAATGCTCTTAAAAAACACTTGGAAAACACTTATTCAAACGTTTTAATTATGATGTCACGTACGACTGATAAATACCTCTCATTAAAAGAAAGAACTGATATGGCGAATAAATGGGGTGCTGACTACTTTATCAGTGTACATATAAATTCGTTTACAAGCAGTAGTGCTAATGGTTTTGAAAGCTACATCCATAATTCCAATAGTACGGCTGAAGACAATCGTATGCAAAACATTATACATGATGAAATTACAAAAGGAATTCCTTCTTCAGACAGGGGAAAGAAAAGCTCTAATTTCCATGTATTAAGAGAATCTAAAATGCCTTCCATACTTTTAGAATACCTATTTATCACAAATAAAAATGATGCAACTAATCTAAAAAACAACAGTTTTATTGACAAACTCGGAAAATTAACTGCTCAAGGAGTTGCAAAAGGATTAAAGCTTGCTAAAAAGTAAGGTTCCTTATCAATTTTTGGAGTTAGCTAACGCTAACTCCTTCATTTATTATGAAGCTAGTGTAGAAACACGTAGTAATAATTCACTTTACTTTCCGTAAACAATGGTTCAATCAACTTATTAAGTTTGCTAAAGCTATGAAATTCATGTATATTTATTCTTTCTAACATTGCTTAATCATTACTCTATTATCTAATTTTGTTTGGAATCTCTTTATATTGATGATGTAGTATTATTTTTATCAATGCATTTAAATCCAAATACATTACGTTTAATGACTGATGCTGAGACTGGCGGAATCCCTAATGTAAGTTCTTTTTTTAGGATGTAGTGTTACAGGAACGTTAATCTCACCCTTCTATTTAAACATATAATGAAACACACCATTTTGTCCTTCTGTTTTTTATAATAAAATCTATTATTCGAATATAATTGATATTAGATTATATATACATAACTTTTGTATTATTTTTTGGTAAAACTAATTATAACAAATTAGATTTTCACAGATTTTAAGATGAATTATTTGGTTACCCCAACAAAGTTAATAAAGCATAAAAACTTCCCATTAAAAAATGAATTAATTAATGGAAAGTTTTTATAATTAAGCTACATTTTCGTCTTTTTTCCTGGATACATTCTAAAAAATGTGATAAACTTAAGTTCACTAATTATTATTCAGATTCTACAGATGGTTCTGTTATAACTCGACTTGAGGAATGGTGCTAGTATAGTTTCATGGACACATCTTAGTTAAGTCCTTACAATAAATTATAGGGGGATGTGTCCAATGACAAATCACAAAAATGGCAAACGATATAATGACGACTTTCGTAAAATGGTTGTTGATTTATATCATTCCGGTCAATCGGTTAGGGATTTAAGCAGCGAATATGGCGTTTCTGAAGTAACTATCTATGCATGGATTAAAAAATTAAGTCCTATGGAGTTGGAAGATGGAGCTTCCATAACTCCTGATGACTATGCAAAACTTCAAAAGCAGATGCTAAAGCTACAACAGGAAAATGAAATCTTAAAAAAGGCTATGGCCATATTTGCGAAAAAATAAATGATGCTGAAATAACTAACCTAATCGACCAACAGAAAGAGAATTATCCTGTTCACACGTTGTGTGAAGTGCTTGGTGTACCTAGGAGTACGTATTATAAATCATTAACCAAAACTATCTCTAATCGCGAGCAAGAGAATCGCCAATTAACTAAAAGAATTATAGAAATTTATCAAGAAAGCAAACAACGATACGGCGCTCCCAAAATCCATCACCTTTTGGTGATGGAAGGATATCAGGTTAGTCTTAAACGTGTACAACGGCTAATGAAAAAGGCCGATATCAAATCTATTACGGTGAAAAAGTTTCGTCCAACGCCAAGTAAGGAAAAGGTTGTCGAGCGTGAAAATATCTTACAAAGGGACTTCTCTACTCATACAATTAATGAGAAGTGGGTTGGCGATATTACGTATATTTACACGTTAAAACACGGCTGGTGCTATCTTGCATCCGTCATGGATTTACATACCAAAAAGATTGTTGGTTTTTCTTTTGGACGCACTATGACAACGGAGTTGATTATCACGGCATTGAAAAATGCCTATGAAACACAACAACCAGATGAAGATCTCGTTTTCCATTCTGATCTTGGTAGCCAGTACACAAGTGATGAATTTGCCCAAGTAATTGAACAACTTAACATGACACACTCCTTTAGTCATAAAGGTAGTCCATATGACAATGCCTGCATAGAATCCTTTCACGCCATTTTAAAGAAAGAAGAAGTAAATCAGGTTCAATATATCGATGAAAAATCAGCCAGAATGGCTTTGTTTCAATACATTGAAGGTTGGTATAATCGTAAAAGAATTCATAGTAGTATAGATTACAAAACACCACAAGAGATGGAAGATAGCTGTGTGCGCATCAGTTGATTTTCCCTTAAATATATTCGTAGAACAATAAGATGAATAGCTTAATACCATCGTAAATGCTTTATACACCTGCATGTTTTGTGAGGTTCTTGGTTTTCAGAACTTCACAAAACATGCAGGCCAGCAAGCGAAGCGCGGTAGTAAGAATAAATCAATAAAAACTTAACTTATTTGTGTCCAAAATATTGACATAGATCCAGTTCATTGGTAAACTTTTACACGTAACCTTATACTAAACAAAATAACTATTACATTATAAAGAAATTGAGAGGCTGATTTTATGCAAAAAAATTTGGTTATGATTTTCATGTCTTTATTTCTCATTATTTTTCTAGTTGC
>DXHX01000130.1 GCA_019113205.1 Candidatus Pseudogracilibacillus intestinigallinarum
GGAGCTTCTAAATTCGGTCAAAGTTCAACAAATGCAAATAAGGCAGTGAAACAAGCAATCCGGAAAAGTAAAGAAGCTGATCCATATTAGAAACAACTAACTACAAATTAGATAAATTTTTATCGACATAATCAATATTTTAAAAACACGAACAAAAATTATCTGGAGAAGTATTACATTTTTGTAGTATTCCTCCACACCTACTTGTTCGTGTTTTATAATTATCATAACATGTGAATACTATTTTCCATTCAGAATTAAGCATCATCCACTACGATATATGCCGCATGTAAAGGTCCATGTACCCCTACTACTAAATTCATTTCTATATCTGCACTATTACTCGGTCCACTAATGAAATTAATACATGATGCTATCGTTTCATCATTCGCTACTTTTTCATGAATCAATTTCGTTGCTTGTGTCATTCTAGGAACGATTGTACTTTTTGGAATAATGACTATATGTGTTTTCGGTAGTAGACTAACAGATCTTCCTTTACCTTTGTCACTAAATAATACAACTGTCGCCGATTCCGCGAGTGTTATATCACTAAATGTTAAACCGACATCCGCACGTTCTGCAATCGCAACACTTTCTTCCCTATTTTCGGAATTCCATACATGATATTCTATTATGTCTCTACTAGCCCAATCTGCTAAAGAGCTATCGAGATCAAATGAAGCAAAACGATCATCCTTCCAAGTAATAACCGAAGATGATTCATACCATTTTATTGTTTCTAAAATAGTGTTTGGTAAATTTGCTTTTGTCGTCTTCACAAACTTCGTATGGATTGCATCACATTGTTCTTCTAACACAATTGTTAATTCATCTTGCGATACATCTTTTAACACATCTAATTGTGGATTCACTTTCCAAGCTGGTCGGGTTACTTCCTTCTTTCGTTCTCGGCCAAGTTTCTTACTTAACTCATTCAAAAAGCTTTCTCTACGTTGAATTAAATTTTCACCTGTATTTGTTTTCATTTTTCTCCCTCCCGCTTCCTATACCAGTCCCTAAATCGTTGTTTTTGTGGAGGCATCATATCACGATTTACCGTCCAATCTTTTAAAGGGCCTGGTCCTTTTTCAATCATCCCATCCTTCACAAATGGTTTCGCCCCTGTAGAAGCAAATTTTGTCGCTGTATTGAATTTTCCTGAAGATTTTGCAAGTGTTCCGAAACCTTT
The DNA here is from genome assembly GCA_019113205.1 of Candidatus Pseudogracilibacillus intestinigallinarum. Lineage (GTDB taxonomy): Bacteria > Bacillota > Bacilli > Bacillales > Amphibacillaceae > Pseudogracilibacillus > Pseudogracilibacillus intestinigallinarum. The sequence goes on from DXHX01000130.1 coordinate 1,193, forward strand.
CATCATTAAATTTTCTGAAAAAGTCCCACGTTTATCATCTTCTATAATATGTCGACGATGCGAAATTAAATGTTCATGCAGTGGAATTTTTACCGGGCATACTTCAGTACATGCACCACATAAAGATGATGCAAATGGTAATTCTTCATAATCATCATATCCGCCTAATAACGGTGTAAGTACAGCTCCTACCGGTCCAGGATAAATCGATCCGTACGCATGTCCTCCAATATGACGATATACTGGGCAAACATTAATACATGCTGCACAACGAATACAATGTAAAATCGATTGAAATTCAGTTCCTAAAATATCTGAACGACCATTATCTACAATTACTAAGTGGAATTCCTCTGGTCCATCCGCTTCTCCTTCTAACTTTGGCCCGGTTAATCCCGTTACATAGCTCGTTAACTTCTGTCCGACAGATGCTCTTGTTAAAAGACTAACCATAATATCTAAATCTTCCCACGTTGGTACGATACGTTCCATCCCCATTACAGTCACTTGCGTTTTCGGTAATGTCGTTACCATTCGTGCATTTCCTTCGTTCGTCACTAAGGCAAATGAACCAGATTCAGCAACTGCAAAGTTACAACCTGTAATCCCAATATCCGCTTGTAAAAATTTTTCACGTAATTTTTCACGAGCAAAAAGTGTTAGTTCTTCTGGTTTTTCTGTATGTTTATAGCCTAATTTTTCTTTAAACACATCACGAATTTGCGCTTTGTTTTTATGAAGCGCTGGCGCCACGATATGTGATGGCGGATCATGGTCATCTATTTGCAAAATATACTCTCCCAAGTCTGTTTCTACGACATCACAACCAATTTGCTCTAATGCATCATTCAGTCCAATTTCTTCGGTTACCATTGATTTCGATTTAGCGATATATTTTGCTTCTTTTTCTTTAGCTATATTTTGAATATATTCGTTTGCCTCTTCCTTCGTTTGTGCAAAAAATACATGGCCACCACGTTTTGCTACTTCATCACTTAATTGCTCTAAATAATAATCAATATTTTCTAACGTATGTGTACGAATTTCTTCTCCTAATTCACGCCATGACTCCCAATCACCTAAAGCATCCGCAGCTTTGGAACGATTTGTTTGTAAGCGGGTTTGTGCGGAACGAACAGCTTGGCGCATAAATCCATCATGTAATCCTTCATCACGACGTTTATCAAACTGTTTATCCCCAATATGCATTCCCATTATTTATTCACCTCCCTATTATTTAACACTTCTGCTATATGAAGTACTTTTACTTCTGACCCATTATGGTGCAAGCGTCCACCAATATTTAATAAGCATCCACCATCTGCACCTATTAAATATTGTGCTTCCGTAGATTCGATATGCTCCGCTTTTTCTTCTACCATTTCCCCTGAAATACTCGACATCTTCACGGCAAAAGTACCACCGAATCCACAACAATCCGATCGGTTCGGTAAGTCAATCATATTTAATCCTTGTACATTGTTTAATAAAGTGAATGGCGCCTCTTTTACACCAAGTAATCTTGTCATATGACATGAGGAATGATATGTTGCTGTCCCTTCAAATGTTGCTCCAACGTCTGTCAATTGTAGAACTTCTACAATAAATTGTGTTAATTCATACGTTTTTTCTTTTAATTTTCTCGCCTTCTCACGCCATACATCATCCTCTGCAAATAAATCTTCATACGCATGGAACATATACGCACAAGACCCTGAAGGACTAACAACATATTCCGCATGGTCAAAAGTTTCAATCATATGTTTGGCTACTTCTCGTGTTTGTTCATGGTATCCACTATTGAATGTAGGTTGCCCACAACATGTTTGAGCTTTTGGAAATTCTACTTCACACCCTAAATGTTCTAGCAATTCCACTGTCGCTTTACTTGCATTAACAAAAAATAAATCACCTAAACAAGTAACAAAAAGAGATACTTTCATGTCGAAAACACTCCTTTCTTTTTATATCACTATTTTATTATAGAAACATAAATGGATGATGTCTAAAGCTGACACCATCCATCCACCTATTACTTATATAAAGGACCAAAATTTTCACAAGCTCTAAAGTCTGCCCCTTCACGGTCTGTTGTACCAAACATATTCCAAGCATTCGGTCGGAAGATTTGATCCTCTGGAACATTATGCATATTTACTGGAATTCTTAACATAGAAGATAATGCTAGTAAATCTGCACCAATATGTCCATAACTCATTGAGCAATGATTTGCCCCCCAATGATTCATCACTGAATAAACATCTTTAAATGCACCTTCGCCAGTTGTCCGTGGTACAAACCAAGTTGTCGGCCAAGTTGGATCTGTACGACCATCTAATGTATCATGTACTGACTCTGGAATATCTACTACATATCCTTCGGCAATTTGTAAAACAGGTCCTAACCCATCAACTAAATTTAAACGTGTAATTGTAACAGGCATTTCACCTTTTGTTAAGAAGTCTGATGAATATCCCCCACCACGGAAATATTCCAAATTAGCTGGACGCCATTCTGTTGCCTTTAACGTTTTTTCTACTTCTTCTTCTGTAATTTCCCAGAAAGGTTTCATTGTCGGATTACCATTACTATCTGTCTGCTCTCCCGCACCATCTAATGTCGCAGGTCCAGAATTAATTAAATGAATAATTCCGTCCTTCGCTTTTCCAGATAGTTCATGTCCTGTAACTCGTTTAACTGCTTCCGGACTCCAAAATGTTCTTACATCTGCAAATAGTTGTGCACGGTTAGTTAATAAATAACCGAATAACATGGATACGGCATTTAAGTTATCATTTTCTGTTGCAAGTAAGTATGGTGCACGGATACCGTTCCAATCAAATGAGGAATTCAAAATAGCTTCCATATAATCCCCATTTGGGAAGTGGTCTGTCCATTGACGCTGACCTTGGAATCCAGCAATTAAAGCATTTCTTCCAAAAGCTTCTTCGTCAAATCCTAATTCTGCTAATTTATCATTTCCTACCATTAAATCACGTGCAATTAACACCATTTTTACAACTGTTTCCCAGTCTTCATCTTTTTCTTCACGTGATTTCATATTTTCTTCTTTATTATTATCTGGACCTTCGATACAATTTTCCTTTGTCCATTCTAGAGCTTTTTCAAATTCTTCTTTATCATAAATTTCTTCTTCAAAACGACGAACGAACTCTGACATATCAATGTATTCATTACGCATCCCTAAATACTTTTGAAAAAACTCCTCATTTACCATACTTCCAGCAATTCCCATAGAAACAGATCCCATAGATAAATAAGATTTACCACGCATCATCGCTACAGATAATCCAGCTTTAGCAAAGCGAATTAATTTCTCTTGTACGTCTAATGGAATATTTGTATCCCCGGCATCTTGTACGTCTTCTCCATAAATACCGAATGTTGGTAAACCTTTTTGATTATATCCAGCTAATACTGCAGCTAAATAAACAGCTCCAGGTCTTTCAGTTCCATTAAATCCCCAAACTGCTTTTGGTAAATGTGGATCCATGTCCATCGTTTCTGAGCCGTAGCACCAACAAGGTGTTACAGTAATAGACACACCAACACCTTCACGCTTGAATTTTTCTGCTGCTTGTTGTGCTTCATATACGCCACCAATACATGTGTCAGCAATAACAACATCAACTGGTTGACCAGTATAATAAAACACATTTTCACGGATTAAATCTGCTGCAGCTTTCGCTAAATTCATTGTTGTTTCCTCAAGTGACTCTCTAACGCCTCTTCTACGTCCATCGATTGTTGGACGAATCCCTATTTTTGGTAAATCACCTACATAACGCGGATCTTTTGTCATGCTAATACCCTCCATTAGTTTTATTTTTTAAAAGTCTTTTCTTTGTAAAATATTTTTAAACTGCTCGTATGCGCTTTCCCATTTTTCCTTTTCTTCCGTATAGTATTCTTTTACACCGAAAGAATCTTCCACTAATTGTTTTGCTTCTTTCCAGTTTTTAATATGACCCAATGCAATAAACTGAGACAATGCATTCCCTAAAGAACTTGCCTCAATAGGTCCCGCTTGTACATGTTTTTGTGTTGCATTCGCTGTAAATTGGCATAAAAACTTATTTTGAATACCTCCGCCAACCATATGTATGTCTGGAATAATTGTATCTGTTACAAATTCTATTCTATTTAATACCCAACGATATTTCATTGCTAAACTTTCTAAAATACAACGTAAAATTTGTCCCTTTGTTGTTGGAATTGCTTGATTTGTTTCACGACAAAATTGTTGAATAGCTTCCACCATACTTCGCGGATTAAAAAAGAGTTGGTCATCAGGGTCAATAAAAGAGCGAAATGGTTCACTTTCCTGCACGAGTTGTGCTTCTTGTTCATACGTAATTTCCTCGCCATTTTCTCTCCACTCACGTTTACTTTGCTGTAACAGCCAAAGGCCCATATTGTTTTTTTGTAATCGATATTTCCCTTCTGCTGTCCCTTCGTTGGTAAAGCCCCATTCGAACGCTTCTTTCGTAACGACAGTATTATCTACTTCTACTCCCACTAACACCCATGTACCACAACTCATAAATGCTGAACCCCTATTAATTCGTGGAATAGCTGCCAAGGCGCATGCCGTATCATGTCCAGGTACTTGAATGACTTTCATAGTTTCTTTACCGATTGATTCATTTATACTTTCTTTCGTTTCACCTAGTAAAGTATTAGTCTCATGTAACGGTGCCATTTTAGGTATGTATCCAAACACTTTTTTTAATAAAGTTGTATCCCAATCTTTTGTTTCGCTGTGTAACATTTGCGTTGTAGAAGCATGTGTAAATTCATTACGTTTTTTTCCACTTAATAAATAATTTAATAAGCTAGGAAAAGTTAAAATTGTATCTGTTTTTTCATGCCAGTCTGAATGCTTACCGTAAATCGCTTTCAATTGATATAAAGTATTAATTGCTGCAGACTCCACACCTGTTGTTTCAAAGATAAATTGACTTCCAATATTTTGATGAACCGCTTCCATTACCGGAACAGTATGGGTATCACGATATGAAAATGGACGATCTAATAATAAGTCATCTTTTCCAATTATACCAAAGTCCACTCCCCACGTATCCACTCCGATACTTTCGATTTTTCCTTTAGCCTTTTTTAGACCTTTTTGAATTTCATCAAAAATCATTTGTAGATTCCAATAAAGATGTCCATCTTTTTCGACAATTTCATTTGGGAATCGGTGAATTTCTTCTTGAGTAATATGATCATCTTCTAGTTTTACTAACATTAAACAACCATTCGATGCCCCAAGATCAATTGCTATTACTTGTTTCACTGTCAACACTCCTTCATGACCAAGGAATTGTATGATAAAATATTTAATTTACATTTCTCGGAGAAATGTATCGAGCGAGTGAATAGAATTAATACGGAACACTCGCTATCAACATGTCAACATACTTTTTTATTATCTCGTAAACGCCGCTGGAACTCCACCGTCAACTGCAACCATATTACCAGTTGTCTTAGAAGATTTAGATGATGCAAAAAATGCAACCGCTTCTGCGATATCATCTGGGAAAATATTCACAAGTAAAGTTGTACGTTTTTTGTAATGTTCTTCTAGCTCATCTGGATGAATACCGTACGCATCTGCACGTTCTTTACGCCAGTTTGAACCCCAAATAGCTGAACCTTGTAACACTGCATCTGGAAGTACAGAGTTTACACGAATTCCATATTCTCCACCTTCAGCTGCAATACAACGAGCTAAATGAACTTCAGCTGCTTTCGCTGTACTATATGCAGAAGCATTTTTCCCCGCATAAATGGAGTTTTTCGAACCAATAAACACTTGGCTTCCACCTAAATTTTGTTTTTGCATAATTTTAAATGCTTCTCGTGCAACTAGGAAATAACCTGTTCCTAATACATTCATATTTAGGTTCCACTCGTCAATGGATGTCTCTGTAAATGGGCTTGAAGTCGCTAACCCCGCATTATTTACAATTATATCAACACCACCAAAGTATAGTGTTGCATCTACATATGCTTGTTTGACTTCTTCCTCTTTCGTTACATCCATTTTTACCGCAATAGCTGTTTTATCTCCATATGTTTTATTTAGCTCTTCAACGATTTTTAGAGCACCTTCCACATTTAAATCAGCTACTACAATTTGAGCTCCTTCTGACGCTAAACGGCGGCAAACTGCACTACCAATTCCACCAGCTCCACCAGTGACTAAAGCAACTTTACGTGAAAATTCCGCTTCAGGTGGTGCTAATGTTAATTTATATAATTCTAATGGCCAATACTCAACATTATAAGACTCATTTTCTGTTAAAGAAGTAAATGCTCCTAACGACGTTGAACCTCGCATAACTGAAATCGCACGCTTATATAATCCAGCACTATTATCAGCCATTGCTTTGTTTTTTCCTGTAGAAATTAAACCAACACCTGGCACTAAAATAATACGTGGTGAAGCATCACGCAATACGTCTCCTTCATGTTTATTACGTTCGAAATATGCTACATATTTATTTCGATATTCTGCAACCCCATTTGAGATTGCTTCTTTTAAACTATCAATATCTTCTGCATTTCCAGACCAATCGATATATAAAGGTGTACGTTTCGTATGTACTAAGTGATCTGGACATGCAGCACCTACTTGTGATAATTCTGGTGCGTCTACACTATTTATAAAACGCATAATATCTGCTTCATCATAATACGATAAAATAGCGCGTTGATCCTCTGATACTAGACCTCGTACATGTGGCATAATTTCGGATAGAACATCCACACGAATACTTTTTTCTAATGTTTCATATTTTTGACCACCGAATAAAGTTTCTTCATTTACTTTATTTTCGATATAATTTTCTGCCTCATTAATAATTTCGATTGTTTTATGATAACTTTCTTCCGACGTATTTCCCCAAGTAACAAGACCATGCTTTTCCATTAAAACTAATTCACAATTTGGATTACTTTCAACAGCTTCCGCAATCATTTTTGAAAGTAAAAATCCTGGGCGAATATATGGTACCCATACGTAACGATCACCAAAAATTTCATCTGCTAATTGTTTACCATTGTCAGCACAACATAAACTAATGATTGCATCAGGGTGTGTATGGTCTACATGCGGATACGGCAAAAATGCATGTAACAACGTTTCAATCGATGACTTAGGGTTTGAATGATTAATCATACAATGTTGTAAATATGCCGTCATTTCTTCATCAGACATATCCGGACGATCTTTTAGTGGTTGAATATCTTTTAAACGTAAGCCAGTGAAGTTTTCTGCTTTCATTGTTGCTAAGTCTGATCCACTTCCTTTGACCCACATAACTTCGACTTCATCACCTTTAAAGTCTTTTTCTACTGTCTTCATAGAAGTATTACCACCACCCCAGTTACAAACAGCACGATCTGTTCCTAATAAATTAGAGCGATATACTAATTCTTCTAATCC
>DXHX01000131.1 GCA_019113205.1 Candidatus Pseudogracilibacillus intestinigallinarum
TCTCCATACCATAAGTTTAATCCTTCTGATTTATATACTGTTTCACGTTCGATTGCTTCTTTTTCTAACAATTGAATATGTGGTCGTGTTTCCTGTCTTTCCATTGTTACAACTGACATACAATCTCCTCCTAGTAATCATAAAATATACTTCTATCCGTATTTATTTTCTCTACATTCGCATGATGCTTCACAACATACAAATATAATGCAACAGTCTTTCAATCAAATGTTTTTTCAAATTTATTTCGAATAAAAATAGCGGTTGCGTTTAGTAGAAATAGGACAATTAGTAATACGATAATCGTTGCCGCTGCTAAATTCGCATATTCGCGCACCATCGTCGAATCTAATGTCCAATAATAAATTTGGACTGGTAGCACTGTAAATTTATCGAAAATACTTCCAGGAATCGGTATAAGTAATGCCGGAATTCCTATGACAACGAGCGGAGCTGTTTCCCCTATTGCGCGAGATAAAGATAAAATAGCACCAGTTAAAATTCCAGGTAACGCAATTGGCAAAATAACGTTTTGAATGGTTTGCCATTTGGTCGCACCAAGCCCATATGATCCTTCTGTCATATAATTAGGCACTGTACGTAAAGCCTCTTGACTTGCAACAATCGTAATTGGCAAAATTAATAATGCCATCGTTAATCCACCAGCTAAGACGATATTTCCTAATTGTAATGTACGGACGAAAATCGTCATTCCTAAAATTCCGTATACGATAGATGGGACACCAGCTAAGTTGCCGATATTCATTTGAATAAAATCACGTACTTTCCCTTGCTTCGCGTACAATTCTAAATAAATAGCTGTCGCAACCCCTAATATCATCGTCACTGGTGCCACGACTAGCATTAACCAAAGTGTTCCAATTATTGCTCCGAAAATTCCAGCTTTTTCTGGATCTGTCGATAATTTCCCAGTAACAAAATCCATATTTAAAAAAGCGATACCGTCTGCACATACACGATACAATAAAATAGCTAAAACAATTAACGCAAATAATGTCGCACTTAAAAATAAACCTTTCGCTATATGATTGATTATAATTTTTTTATTCGTTCTTTTTTCTACTAAAACAGGATTTAATTGTCTCATCTTTCACACACCTTATTCATATTGTGCTTTCCATTTTTTCGAAATATAATTCGCCAAAATGTTCATCAATAATGTAAAGACGAATAATGTTAATGCGACTGCATATAAACTGTAATAAATTGTAGAACCGGCAGGTGCATCTCCCCCCGTCACTTCTACAATATAAGCCGTCATCGTCTGCATCGATTGTGTAATATCGAATGTAAAATTTTTCGTACTACCACTTGCTATCGTCACGATCATCGTCTCACCAATCGCACGTGAAGTCGCAAGAACAATAGAAGCAACAATTCCCGATAGGGCACCAGGAATAACAATTTTCGTAACAACTTCTAGTCTAGTTGCGCCCATTGCAAGAGCTCCGTCTTTTACAGCTGTCGGAACAGCATTCATTGCATCTTCTGATAAAGAAGCAATCATTGGTATAATCATAATACCCATGACAATTCCTGGACTTAATATATTGGTAGATTCCAATCCTGGAATAATATGCTTTAACATTGGCGTGACAAAAGTAAATGCAAAAAATCCATACACAATAGTCGGAATACCTGCTAAAATTTCTAATGCAGGCTTTAACACTTTCCGTAATTTTTTAGGTGCATATTCACTTAAATAGATAGCAGACATTAAACCAATTGGAATGGCTACAATTAGCGCAATGATCGTCGCAGTAAATGTACCGACTAATAATGGTAAAACACCAAATGATGGATTTTCACTCAATGGTTTTAAATTCGTTGAAGTAAAAAACTCCCAAATCGGTACTTCTCGAAAGAAATGTACCGATTCAGAAAAGAGTATATAAATAATCCCGATTGTCGTTAAAATTGAAATACTAGTAAAGAGGAAAAGAAGTGTAGGAATCATCTTTTCCCCCTTCACTTTCCACCTTTGTATGGCCGTTTCTTGTTTCATCAATTCTCGAACGTTCCATTGTTTATCTGACAAGATGATTCCCTCCTACTACTTACTTCAGTGAATCGATGATAGACAAGTTTTCATTTACTTCCTCATCTGGAATAGGTGCGAACCCTGTTTCACCTGCAAATTCGTTCATATTGTTTAAGACATACTCTGCAAAGTCTAATACTTGTGGCTTTTCCTTTGCATTGTTTACATTTAAGTAAGTGAATACTGGTCGAGTAAAGTCTGCGTAATCTCCATCTTCTGCAATCGTATCTAGAGAAGGCTCTACCGCACCGTCACCGAAATCTACAGATACTGCTTGTAATTTATCTTGGTTGTTTACGTAATAACCAAACCCGAAAAATGCAATACCATTTTTGTCATCTTCAATTAAATTTACTAACGTTGAATATTCTTGTTGTAAATCAATATCTGTTACTAAATCTTTTTCTTCTAAAACATTTTCAAAAAAGAATTCATATGTTCCATGATTTTCGTTTGGACCGTACGTATTTATTTTTTCATCCGGCCAATCTGGATTAATATCTGACCAATTCGTTACGTCTTCATCTGCTAAGAAAATTTTCTTTAGATCCTCTGCTGTCATTTCTGTTGCCCAATCATTCTCTTTATTGACCACGAATGTTAAACCGTCTAATGCTACTTTTAATTCTTGTACGTCAATCCCTAACTCTTCTGCTTTGGCTGCTTCTTCCTCTTTAATTTCACGTGAAGCGTCATTAAAATCTGTTCCATTTTCTACTAAAAACTTTTCAAAACCTGCACTCGTACCCGCACGGCTTACTTCTACTGATACATTTTCTTGTTCATTCACCATATATTCTTCCGCTAACTTCGCCATTAGAGGATAAACTGTTCCAGATCCATCGATTACTACACTACCTTCTAATTGTTCTGTTCCTTCATTATTTCCATTTGCATCGCTGTTTGTACCATTGTTCGCATTACTGTCTTCTGCTTTTCCTTGGCATGCTACTAAAATTAGCACGAAAGCTCCTAATAAAATGGCTTTCCACATGTGATTCTTCCTCATATTCTTCTCTCCTCTTTTTCATCCTCGTTTTTTGATTCACTTTCAGTATAAGGGGTGAATGTAAAGAGAATATGAAAGCAATGTAAAGAGAATGTAAATTCAGAAAATAGTATATGCGGTTATTCCTTTACACGATGATCTCTATAATTATCATCAAAAAAGGACTATGGCAAATGAATCTTTACCATAGTCCTTTTCGATTTTAACTGCTATCTTATTTTACTAAACTTTCTTCAATTTGGTTCGCCATTTCTTGAACCGAAATTAATCCTCCACCTGATAAGTACCAGAATTCAGGATCTAAATAATAAATGTCATCATTTTGGAATGCTTTTGTACGTTCCATTAATTTATTTTCAACTACTTGTTTCGCCGAAGATTCTCCACCAACAACAGCACCACGATCGATTACATATAATAAATCAGGGTCTTGTTCTGTCACGTATTCAAATGATACGTTACTTCCGTGTGTAGATACTTCAATTCCTTCATCTACAGCTGGTACACCGAATACGTCATGGATAATTCCGAAACGTGAGCTAGGGCCATATGCACTAATCTTATCATCATTCGCTAAAATAATTAATGCGTTTTTATCAGCCTCTTCTGCTTTTTCATTTACAGAAGCAATGGTATCATCAATTTCAGCTAATGCATCTTCAACTTCTGATTCTTTTCCAAACATTTCTCCAATAGTAGTTACGTTCTCAGTAAATGAGTCCATATAATTTTCCGTATCTACTCCTATGAAAACAGTCTCCGCAATTTCTTGTAATTGATCATATACTTCTGATTGACGCCCAGAGATAAGGATTAAATCTGGATCAAGTTCTGCGATTTTTTCAAAGTCGGGCTCTTTTAATGAACCAATATTTGCATAGTCTTCTGATGCGAATTCATCAATATAACTTGGAATCACACCTGCTTGTGCAACACCAACTACTTTATCTTCTAAACCTAATTTTTTGAATGTATCTAACACACCAAAATCAAACACTACAACTTTTTCTGGGTTTTTTTCGATTTCAGACGTTCCTAACTCGTGTTCGATTGTCATCGTTTCCGATGCTTCGTTATTGTTAGACGTATTATCATTTCCGTTGTTTCCACTATTATTTGAACCACAAGCTGCTGCAATTACCATGACAACTACCAATAATAAACTTACATATATTTTTTTCATTGAATTATATACCTCACATATTTTTTAGAAATAGACACAAATTCTTTGGTCTTCAATTTCTTTAATTTCAATATCCATATCATAAATTTCTTTTAACACACATGAATCAATGACATCACAAGTATGGCCTTGCTTAACGATTCTTCCATCTTTTAAAGCGACAATTTCATCTGAATAACATGAAGCGAAGTTAATATCATGGATGACAATAACAATTGTTTTGCCTAACTCATCACAAAGTCTACGTAATGTCTTCATAATTTGTACGGCGTGTCGCATATCTAAGTTATTTAATGGTTCATCCAGTAAAATATATTCTGTATCTTGAGCAAGTACCATTGCGATAAATGCGCGCTGGCGTTGTCCACCACTTAATTCATCTAGAAATTTATGCTGAATATCTGCTAATTCCATGTATGCAATTGCTTCATCTACCTTTTTCCAATCCTCACGCTTCAAGTTTCCTTTTGAATATGGAAAACGCCCAAAGGAAATAAGCTCTCTTACAGTTAACTTTACATTCATCGAGTTCGATTGTTTTAAAATTGAGATTTTACGCGCAAGTTCACTATCTTTTGACTTGCTTATATCTTCTCCATCAATCGTGATGATCCCTTCGTCTTTTGCAATGAGCCTACTAACCATAGAGATTAACGTACTTTTACCTGCTCCATTCGGTCCAATAAACGATGTTATTTTCCCTTTTGGAATTGTTAATGACACATCATCAATAACTTTTTTGTTGTTATACGTTTTAAATACACTTTTTATATCTACCATGATTTATTCTCCTTTAGAATTAAATAGATGAAGTAAATTCCACCAACGAAATTTATAATAACACTTAATGTCGTTTCAAACGTAAAGATCTTTTCAACAATAAATTGACCACCTATTAATGCGATAATGCTAATTAATACAGAGCCTAAGATAATGTATAAATGCCTGTAAGTCTTCATAAACTCGTAAGCAATGTTTACGACGAGTAAGCCTAAAAATGTAATTGGACCAATCAAAGCTGTTGCAATAGAGATTAAAATCGCAACGACGATTAATAGTCGTTTTACAACAAAGTCATAGGGAACACCTAAGTTTGTTGCGTGGTCCTTTCCTAAAGCTAATACGTCTAAGTATTTATAGTATCGACTAAAGTAAATGACAACCCCTATCATCAAGATAATAGATAGATAAACGAGGCTCGTATTTACATTGTTTATACTTGCAAACATCTTATCCTGCGCAACCATGAACTCATTTGGATCAATGAGCACTTGCATGAAAGATGTAAAACTACTAAAGAATGTTCCTAAAATCATCCCGATTAATAAAAGAAAATATATATTTGCATTTTCTCCTTTAAATAATAATCGGTAAAATAATAGAGAAAATAACACCATGACACCTATTGATATTAGATAATTCAGTTGGCTGTTCATCATGACTAATGAACGAGAGCCAAAAATAAAAATGATGAATGTTTGCGTTAGTAAATATAGGGAATCAATTCCCATAATACTAGGCGTTAAAATTCTGTTATTTGTTATCGTCATGAAAATAGTTGTCGAAAATGCGATTGCTCCACCAGTTAAAATGATGGCGACAACTTTCATAACCCTTCTCGGTAATACGTAATCTATATTACCTGTTAGGTCATAAAAAATATATAGTAGCGCTAGGGATAATGCAATAATAGCAAGAATGATTGTCTTTTTTTTATAACCCATATTTCCTTCTCCTTAATAGTAGGTAGATGAAAATACCACTTCCAATAACACCTACTGTTAAATTGATCGGAACTTCATATGGATAAATAATCACTCTACCAATAATATCACATACGAGCACAAACAATGCCCCTAGCAAAGCCGTATGTATTAAGTTGTTTTTTAAATGGTCTCCTTGGTAAATCGTCACAATATTTGGCACGATTAGCCCGAGAAACGGGATAACACCAACAGATAGCACGACAGATGCTGTAACAAATGCCGATATGATTAAACCGATATTTACAATTTGCCGATAATTTAAACCTAAATTTTTGGAAAACTCTTCTCCCATTCCAGCTATCGTAAACTTATTTGCATATACATATGCGATAATGAGTGTCGGAATACTAATATATAAAAGTTCATAGTTCCCACTCATAATCATAGAGAAGTCACCTTGCATCCATGAGGTCATATTTTGAATAAGATCATTTTTATATGCAAAGAAAGTGGCCATTGAATCGATAATACTACCGAACATGAGCCCGACTAATGGAATAAACACGGGATCTTTAAATTTAATTTTCTCTAAAATTTTCATAAAAACAAACGTACCAATTAATGCAAATCCAAAAGATATAGACATCTTTAGTAAAGGACTTGCTGCGGTAAACCACATTAATGATACGAGTACTCCGAAACGAGCGGCATCCATTGTACCTGCCGTTGTCGGGGATACAAACTTATTTTTACTTAGTTGTTGCATGATAAGACCGGCAATACTCATACTTGCTCCTGCAATTAAAATACTGACAAGTCTCGGCAACCGGCTTACGAGTAAAACTTCGGCTTGTTCTTCTGTTAATTTAAAAATATCTAATGGTGTGACGTCCGATACACCGATAAAAATCGATATAAATGACAATATTACCAATGGAATAACTAAATAACGTAGTTTCATTTTTATCTTATCTCTCTCTATTTATCATCATTCTAATTTAAGTATTGTTCTAAATAAGAATGAGATTCATTATCAATTAGGTTGTCGAATAAAGTATAGCACAAATAAAAAAGTGGCGCAATACATTATCACCATTTTTCGCATGTCTTTTTATAAGGCAGTGATAAAATGCACCATCCATCAGGCCCTAATGCTGTTAAACATTGATGTATCGGGTGATATTTATTTTGCCATGCTCGTTTGAAATTACATAAATGTTACTGAGAAAGAACTGTATCTTCTTTCATTTCATCTTCCCTATTTAATATTTCACCGCATTCTATTCAGTTTCTTTGTCGATATATACATTTCATGTTAGCTAAAAAAACACGCACAAAAACGATCAAGTTTATATTTCCATCATAAACATGATCGTTTTTTGGTAAGTAAAGACTTGTTATGTCCCAAGCGCCTTTACTATTCCTTCCCGTAGCATGTATCACCATCACAGTAAGTCGTGGCACATACGGGAGCATTTTTATCAAGTTTTACTTTTTCGGCATTTTCTTCATCCCATATTTGTTGTAGGACTTTAAGAAACACTTCTTCACTTTGTGCCCCTGCCACAGCATGGACTTCATTAAAGACGAAGAATGGAACACCTTCCACTCCCATCTCTTCCGCTACTAACTGGTCTTCCTTTACTGCATTCGTATATTTACGACAATTCAATAAACGAACAACATGTTCATTCTCAATTGCAGATGCTTCTGCAATATTGATTAATACTTCTTCCAAACCGATATTTTCTAATTGAGAAAAATATGTTTCGAATAATTGTTCCACTACTTTCGAATCTTTCCCATATGTTTCTGCTAATTTCACAAGTCGGTGTGCTTCAAAAGTATTCGTATGATTGATTTTGTCCAAGTGGATTTGCACATCATACTTGCTACCCATTTCGGCAATGGCAGCCATTTTAGACAGTGTTCTTTCTTTTGGAAGTTGTAATTTATCCATTAACAATTCAATTACTGTTCTTTCATTATGTACTTCCGCTTCTGGATCCAATTGAAAGCATTTGTATTGAATCGTCACATGTTCCCTATGTTCAAAGTTCTCTAACGCTCGTTGGAATGCCTTTTGTCCAATATAGCAATACGGACAAACAAAGTCAGACCATATTTCTACTTTCACTTTCCCACCTCATCAAACAAACAAAACGTTGTACAAATCAATCTAATAATGACTGTCCATTTATCTTCATACGTTTTGTATTTTTTAATTCCTCAATCGTTGATACACCAATACCAAACATGGTCATTTTTAATTCAAATTCAATTTGATCCATTACTTCTAATACTTCCTCAACAGATTGTGTCGCTGCTTTCAATAGAGCACGAGCATAACCAATCACATCGGCACCGATTGCAATTGCTTTTGCTGCATCTACTCCTGTTTTCATCCCACCACTTGATACGATTGGTGTTTCCGGTAAATGGGACCTAACAGAAACGATACAATCCTTCGTTGGAATACCCCAATCATTGAACGCTTCTGCTGCACGCTTACGTAAATCATCTTCTGTTCTTAGTTTTTCAACTTGACTCCACGATGTTCCACCTGCACCAGCAACATCAATATATGAAATACCTACATCGTATAATTTTTTCGCAACCGTACCGTCAATACCGAAACCTACTTCTTTTACCCCTACTGGAACAGATAAGTTTTTACACACTTCTTCAATTTTCGGTAATAAATGTTCAAAGTTTAAATCGCCACCATCTTGTACGACTTCTTGTAAACTATTTAAATGAAGAACAAGTGAATCCGCTTCTGTTCTTTCGACAATTCTTTCACAATGGTCTACACCGTAACCATAATTAAATTGCACTGCACCTAAATTGGCAATAAGTGGCACTGTTGTAGCATATTTGCGAATTAAAAAAGAAGTTTCATGTGCATCACTTTCTAATAATGCACGTGTAGAACCGAGCCCGATTGCCCACCCTTTTTCTTCACTAGCTAACGCTAAATTTATATTAATTTTCGATGCTAATTCCGAACCACCTGTCATGGAACTTACTAAGAACGGGGCCTTTAACGTTTTACCGATAAATGACGTCGCAAGATCAATATCATGAAAATTGATTTCTGGAAGTGCATTATGGATGAAAGAAATTCCTTCCAAACCTGTCGTCTTATTTACACCTTCTACTGCATCTGTTAAACAGAGTCGAATATGTTCTGTTTTTCTTACATTAATATCTGCTTCCATGAACAACACCCTCATTCTTTTCATAATTAAACAATCTATATTTAGTGTACGTTTTTCACATTTAGATTGAAAGAAATATGTTTATAAAGCGATGGCTTCTTTTAGTAATATACTTCCTTATGATTTTTTCTCAATCTCATTTTGATCGTCTTGTGACCATTCTTTAAAGCCACCTGCATATAATTTCACATTTTTAAAACCAGCTTCTTTTAATGCGACGACATTGATACATGCGGAATTTCCTGTTCCACAAGAGACAATATGTTCTTGTTTTTCTTTAACCGATGCAAATTGTTTTTGCAATGATGTAGATGACCTCCACCGACCATTTGCATCCATCACATTTTTCGCAGGAAAGTTTTGTGCGCCTTTAATATGGCCGTCCTTCCCATACCCTGAAGCTGTTTCTCCACTATACTTTTCATAAATACGAGCATCGATATGCACAGACTTTTTCTCTTCTAACTGTGCTTTTACTTCATCGATTTGAACGAGCAAATCTTGTTGCAACTGTACATCAAACACGGTCTTGTCACGTTCGATTACCTCATCAGTCCATTCGTATCCCGCTTCTTTCCAAGCACGTGCTCCCCCATCTAAAATATATACTTCTTCATGTCCTAAATAAGTAAGTAATACATATGCTTTCGATGCTGCACGATGATTTCCTTCATCATATAGAAGAATAGCCATTTGACGATTGATTCCTTTTTCTTCTAATGTCGTTTTTATTTGTTCTATCTCAGGAAAGAAGGAATCTTTTCCGCTTATATCTTCTTTGAAATCTAAATAAACAGCCCCCGGAAGATGTTGATGCTTATATGCTTCTTTTCCTGTTCCATACACTTCATCTTTTATACGTACATCTACTGGAATAATAGATTGCGTCATTACTTTTTTCTGTGCTTTTTCAGCAGATAAAATAATTGTCATATTAGTTCTCTCCTTGTTTTTTATACAAAAAGCATTGTTTTGTATGGTCTTGAATGATGCCAACTGCTTGTAAAAAGGAATAGCAAATAACAGGGCCAACAAAGGAAAAGCCACGTTTTTTCAAATCTTTACTTAATTTTGTCGATAAGGTGGAAGAGGCTGGTACTTCTGAAGAGTTTTCCCAATCATTTACGATACTTTTCTCCCCGACAAAGGTCCAAATGTATTGATGGAAGGAACCGAACTCCTCTTGGATATATAAAATTGCCTGTGCATTTTGAATGGTTGCACGAATTTTTCGCTCATTTCGAATGATCCCTTCATTTTTGAGCAATTTATTCACATCTTCTTCTGTATATGTTGCAACGGTTGCAATATCAAAATGCGCAAATGCTTTGCGATAGTTTTCTCTTCGTTTTAATATCGTTATCCAGCTGAGCCCAGCCTGTGCTCCTTCTAGCGTAATCATCTCAAACAAATACGCATCATTAAAAAAGCGTTCCATATTGCCCCATTCTTCATCATGATAAATTTCATATAAGGGGTCCTTCGTTACCCACGCACACCGCTGTTTTTCCATTTATGATTCCTTCGTTTCTATATCATTTTCTTCATATGATATCCAATCACTAAAACTTCCAACATATAGTTTTACATCGTCAAATCCCGCTATTTGCAATGCAAGCACATTAGGACACGCCGAAATACCTGAGCCACAGGAAGTGATAATTGTATCGTATTCCTTTAAGTTAGCAAAATGTGCTTGTAATGCCTCTTTCGACTTCCAATTACCGTCTTCATCTAGTATGTCAGCCCAAAAGAAATTTTTAGCCCCTGGAATATGTCCTGCTTTATCATATAATGGTTCTGTTTTACCAAGATAACGATTTTTCGCTCTTGCATCTAATAATACTTCTGTATCCATATTACGATCGCGAACCTCTTCCATCGTTATAATTAGGTCATGTTGAACATTAGGGGTAAAATTACCTTCCCTTCGTTCTTTCGTTTCAGACGTTACAGGATAAGTCGCATGTTTCCACGCTCGAAAACCACCTTGTAAAACGTATACATTTTCTATACCGACATAACGTAGGACAAACCAAGCACGTGGTGCAAACATCTCGTTGCCTTCATCGTAGACGACAACTGTTGAATCATTGTTTACCCCTAGTTGACGCAATTTTTTTGAAAACGTCTCAACGTCTGGTAGTGGATGATTGCCGCCATGCGTTCGTACTTCTCCTGATAGATCCTTTTCCAAATGAATATATTGTGCACCGACAATATGTTCTTCCATATATGCATAATAACCATCATCCGGTCTTGCTAAATTAGAACGTGCATCCAATATGATGACATTTTCATCAAACAATTTTTCTCTTAATGTTGCTACATCCATTAAATAACGCATGAAAATCCCCTCTCCTTCTGTTCTCTAATCGTTTATTCCTTATTCTATCATATTATATACACAAATTTTGCGCACAATTACACACTTATGATTGCATTCCGTTTTCATTATGTGAGAAAATACATAAGGTAATGGAGGTAGAAAAAATGAAAAAATGGATTGTGTTATGTGTGAGCGCAATATTATTGCTTAGTGCTTGTAGTAATAATGAAGAAGCAACAAAACAAGCAAACACAAATGAAGCAACTGAAAACAATAACGAAACAACTACAAACGAATTAACAGAAGAAACGATCGTAAAAGGTGAGGAAGGAGATGCCGTTCCAATGATTCAACAGGCACTCATCGACATCGGTTATGATGTAGAGGAAACAGGCGTATTAGACAGTTATACTGTATGGGCATTAACAGATATGCAATTACAATTGGAAGATATTGCTACGACTGGGATATACGATAAAGCAATGAAACAAGTTATAGAAGAACAATTGGATCAAACAACAGTAGAACCAGCAGCAAAACTTGACCGCCCTGATTCCAATGATCATCTTTCATTAGCAATTGACAACCCTTATGAAGTTTTAGCATTAGTGAATAAATCCAATGCACTACCAGAAGGGTTTGAACCTGAAGATTTAACGGTCCCAGATGTTCGTTTTCCTTTTGAGGAAGATGACCCGAAAAAACAGTTACGAAAAGTTGCTGCAGACGCTTTAGAAGAACTATTTGAGGCGAGTGAAGCAGAGGGTTTAAACCTGTTCGCTCAATCAGGGTATCGTTCATATGATCGTCAAGTAGCTGTATTTGCAGCGAATGTCGAAAAACATGGAGAAGAACATGCGAATACATATAGTGCACGTCCCGGTGAAAGTGAACACCAAACGGGTTTAGTTATGGATGTGACGACAGATGAGGTCGGCTTTGATTTAATCGTTGAATTCGGTGAAACAGATGAAGGTAAATGGTTAAAAGACAATGCACATGAATACGGCTTTATTATTCGCTACCCTGAAGGAAAAGAAGATATTACAAAGTATCAATATGAACCGTGGCATTTACGTTATGTCGGGGAACAAGCTGCAACTGAAATTTATGAAAAAGAAATGACATTAGAAGAATATTTAGAAGCGAAACAATAGAAAAATAGCTTAGGAGAACAAGATAATGTTTTCCTAAGCTATTTTGATTATGTATGGTCTTTTCATAGATTAAAATGGTTTTGTAATCATGAGTAAAATAATAATAAGGAAAATGATATTCGTCATTCGCTCATAAAAAAATAGTTCCTTTGCTAATACTTCATACGTGTCTGGAATTTCTTGAATACGGTCATCCGCTAATATTTCCTTAATCGGCTTTGCACGTGGTGATAAAACAAGTGGGCCTGCAGCTAATGCTACTAAAAATAAAACTAGACTAATAAGAAACCAATATTGTGAAAATAAATATGGATTCATGATGCCCATCCCTAATCCTGTTAATAACAGCAATGTACCACCAACCATGACAAAATGGTGAATTCTATTTCGAATATGATATGCATGTCTTAATTGCCTCATATCTTTTGCATTTGTTACAATATAAATCATTACAAATCCAGGTCCCAGTCCTAATATTGCAGCGAAAACGTGTATAATAACGAGCAAATC
The DNA here is from genome assembly GCA_019113205.1 of Candidatus Pseudogracilibacillus intestinigallinarum. Taxonomy (GTDB): domain Bacteria; phylum Bacillota; class Bacilli; order Bacillales; family Amphibacillaceae; genus Pseudogracilibacillus; species Pseudogracilibacillus intestinigallinarum. The sequence goes on from DXHX01000131.1 coordinate 13,178, forward strand.
GTATAAACTCATAAAAAAGTACCTCCATCGTTGTGCATTAAGTTTACTACTTAATGTGTATGAATTCAACAAATGAAGGTATGCATATATTTCGTTTTCTTAAAAGTTTTCCCCGATATATTTATCTAAAATTTGATCGATTTGTTCACCGTACATTTCCCCAAATAAGTTTAAATGAGCCATCAAATAATATAATTGATAAAGTGGTTTAATATCTTCATATTCTTTTCTTAATGGATAATTTTCATTATAAGCTTCGTAAAATTTGCTCGGAAATCCACCAAACAATTCTGTATATGCAAGCTCAAAATGACGGTCACCATATAAAAACGATGGATCGACAATATATGGTTCTCCCCCAGGACCGACAATCCAGTTACCTGAATATAAATCCCCGTGTAAATGAGACGGTTCCACAAAACTTGGAATCCATTCATCTAGCGTTTCTAGTAACTTTTCTAGTTGTTTACGACGTTTCCCTTCAATATTACCAGTTTCAATCCCTTGTTCTAATTGAGAACCTAATCGTTTATCACGGTAATATTCTAACCAGTTTGCATTTAATTCATTTGGTTGTGGCAATAGTCCGATATATGTATCAGAATCGAACCCATGCAAACGGCCAAACGATTTATGCAGATCTGCTAGTTTTCTCCCTAATGTTTCTTCTGTTTTATCTGTTTTTCTTCCTTCAATCCATTCTAATAATAAAAATCCTCTTCCCGGTTGGTCTGAATACGATAAAAAGCTCGGCACGGAAATAGTGTTCGTCTCTTTTAATAGACGTAACCCTGTCGCCTCACTTTTAAAGAAAAATTTCGGTGCGTTCGCATGGAATTTCATGAAAAACTCCGCATCGATTGTCTGCACATAATATGCTTCATTAATCGATCCACCTTTAATTTTCTTAATCGTTTGAACTTCCGAATAATCACGACCATTTTCTAATGCTATTCGAACTAATTTTTCCATTTCGTTATTTTTCATGTTTCTGTACCCACAATCTCATTGGATTTTGTTGGCCTTCTTCTAATGACATATATTGCATCACGATTCCACTTGATTCGTTTGGCTTTGTGAAATCTTGATACATTGCCTTAGAAGCTCCTAAGCCTATATTCGTTGCTTCATCTACAGATTGACTATAATAAATATCTGTAACCCCAACGAAATGCATTGATGTTAAGCATATGGGACAAGGTTGTCCGCTCGCATACATCGTACAATTCGACAAATCATTTGTTTGTAATGTTTTCTGTGCATGACGAATCGCATTTAACTCCGCATGACTACTTCCGTCAAATGTACTATGTAACTCATTGATACCTTCTGCAATAATTTTCCCTTCTTGCACGAGGACTGCACCAAATGAACTTCCACCTTGCGCTACATTTTCTACTGCTAGTTGTACCGCACGCTCCATACATTGACCCATCCGTATCCCTCCAAGAGCGTTTACATACTTTCATCTTATAACAAAATCCAATCAGTTTCCATCCAAATAATATATAAGATTTATGTATCACAATGTATTAATTATTCAAATGACAAAGCCATATCTCCCTCTTTAATCCAGCCAATTTTCCGTAAATACATCGTGCAAAGCACACTAATAACAATCGGTGCAAGAATATGAAGCATTAAAACTTGAATGAACACTGTCCATGTAAAGCCCATCGTTTCAAATGCCATTATTTGTCCAACGAAACCACTCGTTCCCATTCCTGCTCCTGCCGTATTGTTTTCCATCATAAAAATAGCTGTCCCTATCGGTGCAAGAATCGCTCCCGCCATAGTCGGTGGAATTAATATTGCTGGGTTTTGGATGATGTTGGCAACTTGTAACATCGATGTTCCGATTCCTTGTGCAAGAAATCCTCCAATCCCATTTTCACGATAGCTAGCGGCAGCAAAACCGACCATTTGTGCAGAACAACCGATGACAGCCGCTCCAGCTGCTAAACCGTCTAAAGATAACATAAAGGCAATCGCAACACTGGAAATCGGTGCCGTCAATGCCCATCCCATTAAAACAGCTACGATAATCCCCATAATGAATGGCCTTTGTGTAGTAGACCAATTAATCATTTCTCCTAACCAAAGCATTCCTTGTTGAATGGGGATTCCGATGAACTTTCCTGTTATATAGCCGATAAAAATTGTCGTAAATGGAGTAACAATAATATCGACACGAGTAGTTTGATATACCAATTTCCCCATCTCTGTAGCCATTAATGCTGCAACATAGCTTCCCGCCGGTCCACCTAACTCTGCCCCAAACGCTCCTGCAAAAAGTGCCGAAAATAACACTAATGGTGGTGCTTGTAAACCATATGCAATTGCAACACCAATCGCTCCTCCCATAATTTTATTATCCATCGCAAACGTACCCATTTCTATGAACATCGGACCGATATTTGCGATATTATATAATGTTAATTGCTCCCCTACTGTTTTCATCATAAGACCGATAATAAGTGATGAAAACAATCCTAATGCCATATAGCTTAAAGCCGTTATAAAATAGTCGTTCGGTGATAGTGTGACACCTTTTTTCTTTACGTAATTTTTCATCATATACCCCTCTTTACAGTTGTCTTGTCACTAGTATTATGACGTATAAATGAAAACATTTCTAATAGAAACCCTTAGTACAACAACATTTGCTATTTTAAGCCCTTTCCTATATAATTTGTGACGGAAACTTCGGTTTATTCAATGATTAGGAGGAGTTTTAAATGAACGAATTACAACAATCTGCAATTGCAAAAATCATTCGTGAACGCCGTTCGATTAAGAAAGGATACAATGATAAAAAGGTTGAAGAAGTTACTGTACGTGCATTATTAGACCAATCTATTTGGGCGCCGACACACGGCATGCGCGAACCTTGGCGCTTTATTTTTATCGATAAAGATATGTTACCAACTTTTGCGAAAAAAGTTAGTTTAACTTATAAAGAAGATATGCAAGAAAATCGTGAAAACTATTTAAATGAACCAAATGCTATTTTAGTAGCTATTATGGAAGAACCAGAAAAACAGAAGCAATGGGATGAAAACTTCGGCGCTATAGCTAGCTTCATTCATAATTTCTCATTACTAGCTTGGGAACAAGAGTTAGGAGTTTGTTGGAAAACGAACCCTCATATATACGATCCAAAGGTAAAGGAAATTTTAGATGTCGCAGAAACAGAGAAAATTGTCGGCTTCATCCATTTAGGATATTTTGATGAAGCACCAGAAGTTAAGCCTCGTACGGACATCGATGAGAAATTAACTGTTTATAAAGGATAAGATCAAACGTGAAGTTGGATATTCATACTTGTTCGAGCATGTAATATGAAGTATTCAATCTTCATATGTACTTAAACATGGTACTCCGACTTCTTAAAGGTGGTTCTTTGTCAAATAGTGCTGGTGACCCTCTTAAAGTCATGTAATATTTAATTGTGTTGAGCCAATAGATAGCCAATAAAAATAGCATGAATATGTCACCTCGAAAATGTACTCCGCTTTCCGCGTGTGGCTGATAAACCAAGCTCAAGTGCTGCCTTCCCTTGTCTTATCTAGTCCTTTTTTACGGCAGGAATCTACGTACATTTCCTACGTTTCATCTAGCTGTTTACATGCTAATTTCCTCCTCCTTTGTTGCTTAAGCTTTAAGGAAGGAGGGTTTTTTCCACTAACACCATATATTGTAGAGCCTTACATGTATGACAATATCCAACTTTTTAATCCTATCATTACTGACGGAACTCTATTTATTAGAATTACGAAAAGTATGATGAGGATATGTTGAACAAATTCATTCAGTGTACGCAATCTGTTTAAATTTTTGAAATATTTCATCTTTGCTATTGACAAATGTTTCGAGATTTATTATGATTATAATCAAATCTTATACATATGCAACGAGAAAGAAGAGTAATCTATCGTAAACACTTTAGAGAGCTAGTGGTTTGGTGAGAACTAGTGTGGCACATAGATGAATGGACTTTCTGGCATTTAAACCGAACGAGTTTTCACTTCAGTAGGCTTTAACGATTTAGTCTCCCGTTATATGAGACGAATAGATATATATCTATTCACCAAAGTGAGCAAATAATATTGCTAATAAAGGTGGTACCGCGATCCTCGTCCTTTTCTTATGGATGGAGGTGTTTTTTTATGCCACATTTCTATAGAATAACTTCATATATATTTATAAATCGCAAAGTAAGAAGAGTACATTTTTAAGAAATATTAAAGAGAGCTAGGGGTGGTGGGATCCTAGTATGTGGATAAAGATGGAATGGGCTTACGAGAGAATCTTTGAACGACGGCTTTTAGTAGGAGATTCCGTTATTCCGACGTTATACGGATAGAATATCGAATACAAACAAATGTATTCCGTATTTGAAAACGAGATAAAGGGAAGTTTATATCCCCCTTTAAAATGAGGTGGCACCACGGTCTATCATCGTCCTCTACAAACATATATATGTTTGTAGAGGACTTTTTTTATTTTTAGGAGGAAATAAGAAATGATTAAACAACAAAACACATATACATCTTTAAAGATAAATGCTGATACATTAACACCTGTAGGAATATTTAAACGATTAGAAGGTACAAAAAAGTTTTTATTAGAAAGTTCCTTCCAACATGAAAGGAAAGGGAAGTTCTCTTATGTTGGTGCGAATCCTTACGAGGAAATAATCGGTTACGGTACGACAACGACTGTACGAAACTTGGAAACAAACGAAACGTCGACATATGAGATGCACGTTTTGCAATATTTTAAAGAACATTTCCCAAAAATAAATGCAGACTTACCGCTACCTTTTTCTGGTGGGGCTATCGGTTACATCGGTTATGATGCCATTCGCCCTTTCACAAATATCGGTGCCGAAAAGGAAAATGACTTGGAAATGCCTGATTATCATTTCATGGTATATGACACGATTATCGCTTATGAACACCGGACAGAAGCCGCTCATATTATCGCATTAAATACGAATGAAGAAACAGAGCCTGAAATCGATCGTCGTATTCAAAACATCGAAAGGCAATTAAAAAAAGAAATGACGATTGAGGATCCAACGATTGCTCCTTTCGAATTTACATCAACGGTTGAAAAAAATGCCTTCATCGACAGAGTAAATAAAGCAAAACATTATATCGAAAAAGGGGAATGTGAACAAATTGTTTTATCACAGCGAATGGTTGCAACGATTACAGACGACCCATTTTCAATTTATCGAAAATTACGGACGGCAAACCCTTCCCCATATATGTTCTACATTGATTTTGCAGATTATCTCATTATCGGTGCATCACCTGAAAGTCTCGTTCAAACTACGGGAAGAACGGTCGTGACAAACCCGATAGCAGGAACAAAGCCAAGAGGCAAAAATGAAGCGGAAGATGCAATGATTGCCTATGAATTGTTACAAGATCCAAAAGAAGTTGCTGAACACGATATGCTCGTCCAACTAAGTAAAGATGATTTGCACCCTATTTGTAAACAAGGAAGTATTCAAGTTCCGGTATATAAAGATATCGTAAAGTATGAACATGTCATGCATATCGTCTCCGAAACACACGGAATATTAAAAGATCATTTAACGAGTTTTGATGCATTGGTCGCTTGTTTACCTGCCGGAACGGTATCAGGTTCTCCAAAAATTAGAGCGATGCAAATCATTAATGAATTAGAAGATGAACGACGCGGATTTTACGCTGGTGGAATTGGCTACATTACGTTTAATCACGATATAAATATTGCGATTGCGATCCGTTCACTCATCATTAAAGATGAAAAAGCATATGTGCAAGCTGGAGCAGGAATCGTCCAAGATTCTATTGCAGAAAACGAATATATGGAAACTTTGCATAAGGCAAAGTCATTAACGAATTTAAAAAATTAGGAGGAGTTTTCTCATGAGAGATTATCTTGAAAAATTAATGCAAGCGAATGATTTAACGATGGATGAAATAGGTCATGTGACGAATTTATGTTTAACAGAAGATATCCCAAATACGCAAATAGCTGCATTTTTAACGGCACTTCGTATAAAAGGGGAAACCCCAGAAGAAATCGCAGGAATCGCTCAAGTCATTCGAGAACAATCTGTCATGAGTGATATCCAACTAGCAAATGTGATGGATAACTGCGGTACTGGTGGAGATCGTTCGAACAGTTTCAATATTAGTACGACATCTGCATTCGTATTAGCAGGTGCTGGTATTCCTGTAGCAAAACATGGCAATCGCAGTGTATCAAGTACAACCGGAAGCGCAGACGTGTTGGAACAGCTCGGTGTATCTTTAACGATGACGAAGGAACAAATCGAGACGACATTAAAGGAAAACAATATCGTCTTTTTATTTGCACCACATGTCCATGCAAAATTAAAACCATTTATGCAAGTGAGACAACAACTAGGATTGCCAACGATTTTCAATTTAATTGGTCCTTTAACAAACCCTGTAGAATTAGATGCTCAACTAATGGGGGTATATGACCGCACAAAATTAACGACGATCGCGAAAGCATTAAGAACATTAGGTAGAAAACGCGCTCTCGTCCTGAACGGTGCAGGAAATATGGATGAAGGATCACTCGCAGGTGAGAACCATCTTGTTCTTCTAGAGGACGGAAAGATCCAATCATTTACAGTACACCCGAATGATGTCGGTTTACCTGTTTACGATAACGAAGCTATTCGTGGCGGGGATGCAAAACAAAATGCAGAAATTTTACGAAGTGTCCTAAACAATGAACCGAGTGCATATTTAGATACAGTTTTATTTAATGCTGCATTAGGGTTATTTGCAAACGGAAAGGCAAGGACGATTATAGAAGGAATTGACATTGCCAAAGAAAGTATTCAATCCGGAAAAGCGCTTCATGCTTTAAATTATTTAATCAATGTGAGTAACAATGAAACTCATTCTATAATTTCTTAAAGAGGTGATAATGATGACAATATTAATGAAAATTTTACAAAAAAAAGCAAAAGAAGTGCAACAAATAAATCGCGAAACATTCCCAACAAATGAGTATAAAAAAGTACCAACTTTTTACGAAACGATTCGAGTAAATCATAAAATGGGTGTCATTGCAGAAATTAAACGTGCTTCCCCGTCCAAAGGAATGATCAATGAACATGTTGACCCTGTTCAACAAGCAAAATTATATGAACAGCATGGGGCTAGCGCCATTTCTGTATTAACTGATACCCCCTTTTTCAAAGGGACGATGGAAGATTTACAAAATGTACGTGCAGCAGTAAATATTCCGATTCTTTGCAAAGATTTTATCATCGACGAAATTCAAATTGATCGTGCAAAAGCATATGGGGCAAATATTATTTTACTCATCGCGGCAGCACTCGACGATGCACATTTAAGACGGTTATATGATTACGCGATAAGTTTAAACTTGGAAGTACTTTGTGAAGTTCATAATGAAGAAGAAATGGAACGTGTTTTACAGCTTAACCCAAGATTAGTCGGTGTGAATAATCGTGATTTAAAAACATTCCATGTCGACCTTCAAACGACTAATCGTTTGGCAAAAATGGTACGTAATAATGATATTATTTTTATTAGTGAAAGTGGTATTGAAACTGGGGCTGATGTCGCCATAGTGAAAGATGCTGGAGCAGAAGCCATTTTGGTTGGGGAGACACTCATGCGTGCAGCAAATGTTGCCAATAAAATGGAGGAATTCCAATTACCATTTGAAGAAAAGAAGGGTGTTAAATGAACGTAAAAATATGTGGCATCACATCGATAGAAATGGCAAATGTTGTGGAAGAAAACGGTGCAAATTTTATCGGATTTGTATTTGCACCGAGCAAAAGACAAGTATCGACAGAAAAAGCAGCAGAAATTGCCAATACTTTAGGAAAAACGATTAACAAAGTCGGCGTGTTCGTGAATGAAACGAAAGAAAATATTTGTCACATCGCAGAACAGGTCGGATTAGATTATATTCAACTACACGGCGATGAGACTGCGGCGTTTGCAACGTCCCTACCATATCCTGTTATAAAAGCATTCTCAAGTGAAAAAGTGACGAATGAATTAATTAACCATTATCCAGCTGACTACATTTTAATCGATAGTCCACCGCAGGAATTTAGAGGTGGGTCTGGTGTCACATTTGATTGGTCGACACTCAATCAATTCGATATAGATAGAAGCAAACTCATTTTAGCAGGTGGCTTAACGATCGATAATGTTGCACAAGCACGAGCACAAGTACAGCCATATGCTGTCGATGTATCAAGTGGCGTCGAAACGAACGGAATAAAGGACGCAAAGAAAATTGAACAATTTATTACTTTAGCGAAAAAGGATGGATCACAATGACAACATATTCAATGCCAACAAAAGATGGAAAGTACGGTACATTCGGCGGACAGTTCGTTCCTGAATTATTAATGCCTGCATTATTAGAATTAGAAGCAGCATACGAGGAAGCCATAAAAGATGAGAATTTTATGGAGGAATTTCACAGTTATTTAAAAGACTATGTCGGTCGTGAAACACCATTGTATGAAGCAACAAACTTCGCCAAAGCAATCGGTGATGTACGCGTCTTTCTAAAACGAGAAGATTTAAACCATACAGGTGCACATAAAATTAATAACTCCCTCGGGCAAGCATTACTCGCAAAACGAATGGGCAAGAAAAAAATTGTAGCCGAAACTGGTGCAGGTCAACATGGTGTTGCAACTGCAACTGTTTGTGCATTACTTGATTTAGAATGTATCGTTTTTATGGGTGCCAAAGATGTCGAACGCCAAGCACTGAATGTCTTCCGCATGGAATTACTCGGCGCTAAGGTTGTCGGCGTGGAACAAGGAAGTAGTACATTAAAAGATGCAGTAAATGAAGCGTTACGCTATTGGGTTGCGAATGTAGAGGATACACATTATATATTAGGTTCTGTCGTTGGTCCACATCCATTTCCAAAAATTGTTCGAGACTTTCAATCAGTCATCGGAAACGAAACGAAAAGTCAAATAACCGAACAAATCGGTCAGATGCCTAATCATGTCATTGCGGCAGTCGGTGGTGGAAGTAATGCAATGGGGATGTTTTATCCGTTCATCGATGAGGCAAATGTTCAGATGTACGGGGTGGAAGCAGGTGGATTGGGTGTTGCAAAAGGGAAACATGCCGCCACCTTATCTGTTGGAGAAACGGGTATTTTACACGGTACAATGACAAAACTACTGCAAGATCATAACGGACAAATTCAAGAAGCATTTTCTATATCAGCTGGATTAGATTACCCGGGCGTTGGACCAGAACATAGTCATCTGAAAGAAACGAACCGTGTAACATACGATGCGATTAACGACGAAGATGCATTAAAAGCCTTTCAATTATTATCCAAAACCGAAGGCATCATCCCAGCTTTAGAAAGTGCTCATGCTGTTGCATATGCAAAAAAATTAGCTAAAGAAGTACATCCAGGAGACATTATCGTCATTTGTCTATCAGGTCGTGGGGATAAAGATGTACAACAAGTGAAAGATAGATTGGAGTCGAAATAAATGGGTAAAACAAAAATAGATCATTATTTCCAGGAAATTCAACAACGTAATGAAAATTTATTTGTACCATATATCGTTGCCGGTGATGGTGGATTAGAAACATTAAATGATCGGATTCAATTTTTAGAAGAAAGTGGTGCTGCTGCCATTGAACTCGGAATCCCATTTTCAGACCCTGTTGCTGATGGTCCAACGATTCAAGAAGCGAGCATTCGTGCATTAGAGCATGGTACAAGTTTACGCAAAGTATTAGATACGATCGCGCCAAAAAAAGAACATCGTCACGTGCCTATCGTATTAATGACCTATATTAATCCGATTTTCGCTTATGGTGTGGAACAATTTGCAGCAGATTGTAAACGAGTCGGTGTCGATGGGATTATCGTGCCTGACATCCCAATGGAGGAAGAGGAATTAATTGCCCCAAGTCTTGCGGCAAATGATATTGCATATATTCGTCTAGCCGCATTGACGAGTACAGAAGACCGTTTAAAAAAGATTGCAGCACAGTCTGAAGGATTTTTATATGCTGTTTCTGTTACAGGAACGACAGGAGAACGAGCGAATCATGATGCACGTGTAAGTGATTATTTACAAACATTAAAAAAATTCAGCAATGTGCCAGTATTAGCCGGGTTTGGTGTGGCTAATGCAACACAAGCTAGAGAATTAAGTAGCCACGGGGATGGAGTCATCGTCGGAAGTAAAATCGTTCAACTTTTTCATGAAGAAAAAGCGACAGAAGTACGTACTTTGATCCAAGAAAGTTTACCAAAAAAACAACGATTGACTAATTAAATCTCTACATGAAATCGCCTCAGATATGCTTTTAATGGAAGCGTGTTTCTGAGGCGATTTATTTTTTAACTTAAATATCGATGATATAATGTTTTAGCGTAATCTGTATCATTCGTGCCATGAATAAGTGCACGCCCATCTTTAAAAAGGACGAGCCGTTCTTCTCCAATAGTACATGATAATAAAAATGGATTTAATTCTATTTTTTCTGACACCTTTTCTAAACTACTCGCAGTCCGTTGTAAATTTCTTTCTTGTAATGTAGGCGGTCTAATTTGAACAGCGTTACGACCACATAATACGGCTGATTTCGTCTGTTCATCAAATGTTAAAAATGGATAGGTTGCTCCTTCTCCACATGAAGGGCAATCATGCTTTTTCATTTTATCTACCTTCATTGAAACCATCTCATTTTGCCACACATCAAATGAAATAAATGTTCCTCTTAATGCCGCTTCATTTCCCGTTAAAATTTTTAATGCTTCTGTCGTTTGGTGTATGACAACTTGGCTTGCTGCCGGTTGAATAATTCCAGCTGTATCACACGTTGGACCACCAATCGGAATTTTCCCTAAAATACAATGCAAACAAGGTGTCTGCTGACGACGAATCGTATAGCTTACCCCATAACTTCCGACACACGAACCATAAATCCACGGAATATTATATTTCATTGCAATATCGTTCATCATCATGCGGATATCAAAATTATCTGTTGCGTCTAAGATAAGATCGACTCCATCTACGAGCCATTCAAGCTCTACAGGAGTAACATCTAAAATGTGAGCAACAATCTCTACCTCTGAATTAATTGCAGTTAAACGTCTTTCAGCCGCGATTACTTTTGGAAGGCGTTCTGTTGCATCCTGTTCTGTAAATAAATGTTGTCTTTGTAAATTACTCCATTCTACATAATCGCGATCGACAATTGTTACTTTACCAACCCCAGCACGCACTAAACTTTCCGAACTTAATGTCCCTAACGTCCCTACTCCGATAATAAGGACGTGCTTTTTTTGTAATGTTCTTTGGCCTTTTTCTCCAATTGGTGCAAATAATGTTTGCCTCGAATAACGGTCCATTTTCCTCACACTTTCCTTTATTTAGTTTCTTACATATCCCTTCTATATGACAAAATCAACGATCAATATAAGTCCTCTTCCCTTTCCAAATGATCCATTGCACGCTCGACAAAAGACAATACTTCATCAGAGATTGGAAAGAGTCCTGTATCTTCTACAGGTAATTTTCTTATTTCCCAAAACTTATCCATCAAAGTTGTATTGCCTTGAAAATCGTCCTGTGCAAACGCCATTAATGTTGAGACGATTTGCAAAGCCTCTTCCGACTCTGGTGCTATGTCGCGCTTAATACACCACTCAATTCTATGTAAAAAGGACATATATGCTTGTGTTTGTTCGTTATGATTATTCAATTTCGGCATCGTCCGTTGCAGAAATTCCTGTTCATCCTTTTCAAAATAATCGAGCCATTTTTTATTATTATTTTCTTCCGCATGATATACGATCGTTGATATTTTTTCCCAAGATAATTGCTCATTCAAATCTAACATATGAATAAGCGATGTTGTATGAGATATACTCATTTCTAATTTAGCTTGTTGCTCTCGTAAATAATTATAATGTGACATGAGTATTTGTTTGTACGTAAGTTTTTCAAGTACTTCATGAATATCATCCAACGGTAAAGATAACTTTTTCAAAATAATGATTTTTTCTAATTTGATTAGATCTTCTTCCGCATAAAACCGCTTTCCATTCTCATCCCGAAAACTAGGTTTCAATAGCTTAATTTGGTCATAATATCGTAGCGTTCGAACAGAAATGCCCCTTTGTTTTGCAACTTCACCAGTAGTCCATAAATTCATTCTATCTCCCCTAATTTGTTCTTGCAGGTTACGTTACGTCATCTGTTATCTTAAAATTATAACATATTTAAGAAAGAAGGAAGATGTATGAAAAAGAAACCATTTCATTGGGAAGAGACGAATATATGGGGAATGAAAGAATTGACGATACTTTTACTCATAGAGTTTATTGTCGTCATTGGCTGTATAAAATTTGTCTTGTCTCCTCTATTGATGCACTTGTTTAAAAACGAATTATACGCTGGGGTATTTACAGGAGTATTAATGGCTTTCGTACTTATAGGAAGTACTTATATCATTGCTTTACGACCGAAAAGTCTTTCATGGATGGAACTAGGTGTCACACCTTTCAAGAAAAGAGCCTGGAAAATGATTCTTTTAAGCACTCTCACTGTCATAATTGGGGTTATTATAATAACTATTGTCACAAGTTTACTCGGTGGCACATGGGAAAATGAAAAAACAGATGCATTGGAACAACATATTTCCGTTTCTTCGTTTCTAATTGCATTCATTTCTGCCGCAATTATTTCGCCAATATATGAGGAGGTTTTTTATCGTGGATTTTTATTTCGATGGTTCCGTACTCGAACCAACTTTATAACCGCTTCATTATGTAGTTCCATTATTTTTTCCATTGCACATATTCCAACATATAATGTCGTTCCTGTTGCATGCTTTACTGGATTTGTTTTTGCCTATGTATATGAAAAAACAGATTCCATTTGGCCTTCCGTTTTCGTCCATAGTTTATCAAATGGAATCATGTTATTACTAACGATAAGTTAATTCATCATTCTTAGCTACCTGTAAACTATTATTATATGTTTCTATAACCTTTTTACAAGAAGGATGGCAAACATTGTATAAACCTACGATGTTTGCCATCTCACTTTACTCCTATCATTAAGAAGATATCATTCTTTTATTTCTCGTAAATAGTTGTAAATGGTATATCTTGATATGTTCATTTTTTCTGCAATCGTTGGAATTCCTTTATGAATCGAGAATGCACCTTTTTCATTTAAATATTTAATCATCTCTACACGGTCATTCTTTCTCATGAAAGCAACAGGTTTTCCGATATATTCAATCGCTTCAGAAAATAATTCTTCCAATTTATGCTCTAAATTTTCATCATTACTAACAGCAGCGATATCCATACTATCTCCAACATTAATTAATTCGGAAACGACGTTATGCACCATCAACATATTTGTATAATCATAATTAATACCTAATGCGAAGTGATACCCATCCCCTTTTGCATGAAATGTAGATCCTTTTATAAAATGATTGTTTTTCGCAATCCCTTTTTTATTTACTAAATCTACACCTTTATAAACTTCCGCTAATTCCTTTTTTCCTAAAATACTTAAACTATCCCCTACTTCCCTTTCGGTAACATGTCCATTTGTAATATATACGATGGAAGATGTTTCCTTTTCAATGTCATGAATAACTGTTTCGCAATTACTCCCAAACATCATGGCAATTCCATCTGCCACTCTCTTTAATAAATCTAATGTTTCTTCTCGACTCATGCTTGTCCACCACCTATGTGCCCCGTGTTGTCTAAATCTTCAATCAATTGATTAGAATTATTATACATAAAAATTTATAAACATTCAACAATATGTATAATTTTTACACATTTTACTCAAATTACTCTTTTGTAGACGATAAAACAACCTTAAATTCACACATTCCATAAGATAGTAGTGAAAATGATAGAAAGGAGTGTTGAGTATGAGTTGCCAAAATGAATTTCCTTGTTGGCAGGAAAGACCAAATACAAGACCTAGCACAAGTGGAGGTTGTGTGGAGGACACAGTTAGAAGAATTATCGATGCACAAAAGAAGGCGGCTTCAGATGATGCAGGCAGATGTATTACGAGTTGTGATCAATCCATTGAAGATCTACTTTCTCCTTCGCACACACATCGTCCTACTAGGTATACGACAATTCCATTTATGTTACAATGCAAAGACAACTGTAGCACGTTTGTAGCTTCTGGCTTTACTAGTAGAGATACTCGTGGTGACCGTGATCACCATTTCCGTTGTGTTAGTTCCCCTGTATTTAAAGTACGTGGCTTTGTACGTGGCAATGAACATTGCGTGCGCTTAGAACTACTTGAACCTATTTATGAACGAGGACAGGGGCCAGGAGGAGACGATGATGGTTGTTCCAAACATTCTATTTGTGGCACATTCGGAAACCGTCCGATTCGTAATTTCCGCTATACAGGCGTTTGTATTACAGTTGACTTACGCTGTTTCTGTGGTATTACTTGTTTAGACCCTATCACACCTGCACCAGTTCGATAATGTGAGCAGATAAACAGTCATTATGAAATAATCCTTGTATGATAGTAGTAACAAGTATAAAAAGGCGGTAGAAAAATGAGCACATTTGCAGCACTTCATACAATGGAGGAGATCGATTCATTCATTACAGAAAATGAACTTGCATTTATTTATATTACGATGCCGAACTGCAGTGTTTGCCACGGGTTGTTACCACAAATTGAAGCGATGTTTAAGCAATTTCCCAACATTGCAACTAGGCAAGTCGATGCAGCGGAAGTACAAGAAATTGCTGGACGGTTCGAAATATTTACTGCACCTGTTTTACTATTGTTCGTTGATGGAAAAGAATATCTTCGAGAAGCAAGGATTGTTCAAACAGCAAAACTCGAAGCACAAGTGAAGCGATTATACGAAAACTTTTATGAGAATTAATCGAAAAAGGACTACGACAAAAATCTGTGAACTACAAAAAAGGGAATTTCAGTACCACTCAATGTACTGAAATTCCCTTTTCATTATATTTGTTCCCTTTGTCATTTCATAACGAATAAATGGTAGCTTTTGGTCCGCACCACTTTACTCCTTTATATACGCTTCATTAATATATATTTCTAGAAATTCATTCATCTGTTGACGATTTTCCACCGTTAATTCACCAACATATTTTTTATCTAACGTATTTGTATCCAAAACAGCTATTTTTGCTGTGTCATCATTATACATAAAGGTCGGAATGTAATATAGTTCCCCATTTATTACCTCTATATAACTACCTTGTGCATCATCATATGATAACCCTTCATCAAAAATAAGTTTTGATATCATCTCGCCATTTTCTACATTATATTTCATTAATGCAGCTTTACCATCTTTGTCTTGTAAGAAATAGAGATCCTTGGCATCTGCTTGTACGGGAACACCACCTTTTACTTCTTTCTCTACCTTTATTTCCTTTTTCTTTTGTGATGCAACATCTATATGCATGACTGTATTTAATTTCATACTACTTGAACCATCTTCTGAATAAATTTCATTTGAATCTACTAGATAGAGTGACCCTTTATCTTTATCTGCCACTAATACATTCGCATAGGCAAAACCTTGATCGTCCTCTAACGCATTAACCGTATGGATCGATGTCGTGTTTTCTAATTGTTCATTTTCCATATCAAATGTATAAATCACTACTTCTTCGGCATAATTCCCATATTCACTTGAAACAACAGCATCTTCTTTATAATTTACAGTCGTAACAAATATTTTGCCATCTTCATAATACACATTTCGTATATCTAAATACCAATAATCTAAAACATCTGGAATATCAACAGTAAGTTTTGTCACTTGTTCAGAAGCCCTATCTAATAAATGTACTTCAAATTTTTCTGGTGCCATTTCCCAATTCATACTAGAGAATCCAACATATGCAACAATCTCATCTGACTCAAAAAAATATGAATCATAATTATCCTTCCCACGCATAAAAGATGGATATTTTTTATTTAATCGTTCCATCTGTTCTGAAGAAAATCCATCTAATCGTTCTAACCAAGGTAGATCCGCTTCATAGGTCGTACCACTTTTGTCATATTTAAATGTCTCATCAAAAAAATAATTCCCTGTATTAATGGACCCGAAAATGGCTAATGATTCTACTAAACTTGCATCACCTTCTATATGATGAAATTTTATTTGTGGAAAGCTTGCAGTCATTTCCTTGCCTGAAATAAAGAAAACGGTATATATAACTACAATCATCACTGCTACACTAATTAATTTCATATACTTTTTCATGATATTGCCCCCTTATACCGTTACTTTCTTATTAATTAAATAACGACTTAATACGAGTGATAATATTAATACGATACTACTCGAAAGTAGGACGAGTAGGATAACTTCTTTTCCATAAAAATAATTATATCCGATAAAAGTGACACTCCATAATGGAGCTAGCATAATCAAACATGCGATACCAATATTTAAAAGAGCATACACATTCCCGATGATTCGATAACTTCTTTCGATTAAAATACTCGTAAAAAATACAACCGTTACAACAATACCGATAAACTGATAAAAGATAAATTCCGTAAAATCTGTCGGTAATAACATATAAGTAATGTCTAATTGATATACAACCGACATAAGATCAAGTTCAGAGCGATATATTTTCGGAATAATAAATGCAATAACTTTTGATTGAATAGCCATTAAAAATAACTGAAACGCCATTAACCCTAAACCCGTTATAAAAATAGTCGCTAATTTTGCATAAAAGACATTCATTCTCGATGTTGGTAATGTGAGCAGACGATAAACAAAAGTATTTTTCCCAATCCAATCACGGTACCAAATAAAAAATGTATAAAATAAAATGCTAATTAATCCAATGAATAATGGCCCTAAAAAATATAAATTATATGTCACATCCAATAAACCGAACGGTTCCATTTGTTCCGTAATCGCATTTTGTCCAGCACCTTGATTCACCAACTCGTTAATTTGCTTTTTATACAATAAAGATGAAACAATCGCTCCTCCAATTTGGAAAACGAACATACATACAAATATACCGATATATAATTTAAAAAAACGATTAAATTCAAAGTTAAATAGTTTTAAAAATGATTTCATGGACGATAAACCTCCCTCATCACATCAATAATGGACTTTCCTTCCTCTTCCCTGACTGTTTCGGCATTAAATTGCTCTACTACTATCCCATTATCTAATAAGACAACTTGATCAATTAAATGTTCAATATCTTGGATTTCATGTGTCGTAATAATAACCCCACGGTCTTCGATTAAATGGCTTGTAAAAACGTCTGCAATTTGTTCCCTACTAAAAATATCAATTCCCGAAAAAGGTTCATCCATTAATATATAATCCACATCTAAAGCTAACCCTAAAATCATATTTACCTTTGCTTTATTCCCTTTTGATAAATGCTGTATTTTTTCATCTTTAGTTAATTTAAAAAATTCCAGCAATTCTTTCGCACGCTTTTCATTCCAAGCAGTATAATAATCTTGCATAAAAAGAAATGCATCCTCTATGCGCATCGTAGATAACATTGTGATCGTATCTGGAATATAAGCAATCTTCTCATATGTTTTTTTCGTTAACTTCGCTCCATCGATTAAAATTTCCCCGCTTTTTATCGGCGTCAAATTCATGATGGCGTTTAAAATCGTCGTTTTTCCCGATCCATTAATTCCGACTAAACAAGTAATTTCACCTTTATTCGCTGTAAAACTAGCCCCGTTTAATACTTGTTTTTTTCCATACGACTTTTTTATATTTTTCACTTCAATCATCTTTTTCGCCCCCTTCATAATGTGTTTCTAACATAGGAATAACATCTTTTAATGGTATTTGTAATGTTTCGATAGTCGATACAAATGAAACGACTGCATCTTGTAGCAATGCATCTTTTGCTTCTTGAATGATTTTTTCATTCGTCGTCACTTTACTCGGTAAATTCCCCTCTGTATAGATCAATCCCAATTCCTCCATCTCTTTATATGCACGTTGCACCGTGTTCGGATTAATTTTCAATGTATTTGCTAACTCTCTTCTTGAAGGTATTTCCGTTCCAGGCTCTAATACGCCACTTGCAATTCTTTCTTTAAAATAACGAATCACTTGTATGTACACTGGTTCACGACTATTTAATTCCATACGCAATATACTCACCCCTTCTTCATACTGTATGAATCCCTTCATACAGCCAACATAAAAAATTAGTGTATGAACCGACTCATACACTTCGCCCAAGAAAATACGTGTACTATCCGATTAATACGCTATGTGTATTATAGAGGTAATACAGTATAGATGTCAATATTTATTTCTAACATGTTATAATATGCTCACATACTACTCATAAAGGAGATTACAATGAAGTTTATATCATGGAATGTCAACGGACTACGTGCCGCCGTTAGAAAAGGATTTATTGACTTTTTTGAAGAGATCGATGCAGACTTTTTTGCTGTACAAGAAATTAAATTACAAGCAGGACAAATAGATTTAGATTTTCAAGGTTATGAATCTTATTGGAATTATGCAGAACGTAAAGGATATGCTGGTGTTGCTATATTCACAAAGCATACCCCCTTATCCGTACAATATGGGTTAAATGATGAAAATGAACAAAAAGAAGGTAGAATCATTACACTAGAATATGAAGACTATTACGTTGTCACTGTTTATACACCAAATTCACAACGTACATTAGCAAAATTAGATGTTCGCTTACAATGGGAAGATGAATTTTATACTCATCTATTAACATTAGACGAAAAGAAGCCTGTCATCCTATGTGGTGATTTAAATGTTGCACATCACCCGATTGATTTGCGCAATGATAAGGCAAATGAAGGAAATTCTGGTTTTACAATAGAAGAAAGAGAGAAGTTTTCTCGTTTATTAGATGCTGGTTTTATCGATACATTACGCTATTTCGAGCCTAAGACGGATGGGTTATATACGTGGTGGAGTTATATGAAAACTGTTCGAGAGCGAAATATTGGATGGAGAATTGATTATTTTTTAACATCTAGTAGATTAGAAGAAAAATTACTCGCCGCAACAACATATCCACATATTTTTGGGAGTGATCACTGCCCGATTGGATTAGAAATCATATTAGAAAACTAGTCTCACACTATCGTCAAAAAGCTTGTATGCCCATATTTAGAGCATACAAGCTTTTTTTAAGACTTTTCGTATGTTTTACCTACCCGATCCCAATCCATCATATTTTCTAATATTAAAGCAATAATAATTCCAACTAATAATCCATTACTCATAAACGGACGAATAAACGTTGGAATGGATTCAAAATAAGATGCTGGAAATGTCATAATAACGACTCCGGCAAATAGCGGAATTGCCGAACGGTACACATTCAATGTATTAAATGACATTCCTTTAAAGAAATCAATAGATGAATTAAACAATTGTAAATAAGCGACGAATAAGACCGCACTACCGATACTTAAAGGCAAGGTGGAGAAGAACGTTCCAATTGGCGGAATGACACCCATAAGGAAAAATAGAAAACTACCAATAATAAATGGTAACTTATCGTATATATTCGTCTGTTTTAAAAACCCGATGGAAGATACGAAAGGAGCATATGGTACGAGACCAAAAAAACCTGCACCGACCGTCGCAACTCCTGTTACTGTAAATGACTTACGATAATCTTCGTTCGTCGTCGTTTGTCGAAACATCTCATCTGTTCCTTTTAAAGCACCGAATGTATTCGACGTATTCAATAACCCAGCTAAAACAGCCGTTAAAATAACCCCTGTATCCCATGTCATTTTCCCAAAAGGAAACAATGGAATAGCGCTTACATTTTCTGACGTCGCAGCTGATGGAGAGCCGAAAAAAATGACATATAAAATCCAACCGATAATAATACCGATCAACAGCGCGTAACTTCGAACACTTGCTGGCGACTTAATACTGATGACGATAACAAGTAATGCGATGAATATGGCTAATCCCGCTACCGGTAAATTAATTGTCGCTGTTTCTGCAGCTTGACCGAACGGAATTCCGAGCATACCTTTTAAAAATATTTGTATGAGTGTAATACCTAACAAAAGCATAAACACACCCATCACACCCGGATTAAATAGTTTTGCTATGTAAGGTCCTATGCCTAGTAAACCTATTAAAATCGTAATGACCCCTGAAATGATAACTCCAATTGCAAGACTACCACCTAAAACATGTAATGGCATTCCTTGGGCAGAGGCGGTTGCAACAAGCGTTAAAAAGATTCCCCACCATAAACCAGATTGTCCATCTAAAATCGGACGTCCATGACCGAAAAAAACTTGCCCTAAACATGCGAGCCCAGTAATAATGAATGAAAACTGTAACAATGGAACGATTTCTGCTTGCGTCATCCCAAATGCTTCCCCCACTGTAATGGGAATGATCACGATGTTGGCAAAAATAAAAAAGAACCACTGTATGCCAGCAATCCAATTCTTTGTATCCTTTAATCCTTGCATATATACTCCCTCTCTCTTTTAACGAAGTAATGCCTTCCATTTTAACATAAAATGAACCATAACTTAAGTAAATATTCAGATTATTTGTAAACTGCTTATCTAGCATTTATAATAAATTGTAAATTAACTATCTAGTATAATAAATTTTACATAAATCGTTCTTTCATCCCTGTTCATTTTATGTAAATTCTGGCATAATATTAGTTTACAACTTGATTTTATAGAAAAATTGTAGTAATATTGTTATTTGCCCAAGGAATCACTATAAAAGAATTGTAAAATTTGAGGTGAAAAAGGATGAAGAATTTTATTTCTTCTAAAATGGGATTTTTTACAGTTGCAGCAGTATTGATCTGGATTAAATCATATGTTGTTTATTTAACAGAATTTAATTTAGACGTACAAAATACGTTGCAACATTTTCTGTTATTGATTAACCCAATAAGTTCGACATTAGTCTTTTTAGGAATTGCCTTATTTGCAAAAGGACGTAGGGTCGGTGGGTTTATCATTATCATTCATAGTTTTATGAGTTTACTATTGTATGCAAATGTCGTATTTTATCGATTTAACACTGATTTCATTACATTACCTGTATTAACACAAACTGGTAACTTCGGAAGTCTAGGTAGTAGTATCGCTAACTTAATGCAGTGGACAGACTTATTTTATGCGTTAGACATTATCATTTTGATCTTATTATTCAGATCAAGTCGTCAAATCTGGTCGAGCGAACGTATGAAATTAAAACGTCCTGCAATTATTATCGCTACTGGACTCGTTGTCTTCTCTATTAACTTAGCATTAGCAGAAGCAGATCGTCCACAGTTACTAAAGAGAACTTTTGATAGAAACTATATCGTTAAATATTTAGGTGCATATAACTTTACAATTTATGATGCCATCCAAAACGTAAAGTCTTCTACGGAACGTGTGTTAGCAGATAGTAATGATATTACAGAAGTACAAAATTATACAAACAATAAATATGCAGAACCAAACGAAGAATTATTCGGAATTGCAGAAGGTAAAAATGTAATTAAAATTCACTTAGAATCATTCCATTCGTTTTTAATCAATATGGAAGTGAACGGAGAGGAAGTAACACCTTTCATCAACTCATTAGTAAATGATGAAAAGGAAGACTATACGTATTTCGAAAACTTCTTCCACCAAACAGAGCAAGGTAAAACAGCAGATGCTGAATTAATTATGGATAACTCTTTATACGGCTTACCACAAGGTAGTGCTTTCGTTACGAAAGGTAAAAATACGTATCAAGCATTACCGGCTATTTTAGGGCAAGAGCAAGGGTATAAAAGCTCCGTACTACACGGGGATAGTAAATCTTTCTGGAACCGTGATGAAATTTATAAAGAGTTAGGTGTTGATTATTTCTTTGATGAAGCTTTTTACGATATGAGTGAAGAACAAGTTATCGGATATGGGCTAAAAGATAAGCCTTTCTTCAAAGAATCAATGCCTATTATCGAAGCGATGGAAGAACCATTTTATGCACACTTTATGACATTAACACATCACCATCCATATTTAATTGATGAAGAAGATGCAACAATTGATCCAACAGATACGAATGATGGTTCTGTTGATCGATACTTCCAAACAGCTCGTTATTTAGATGAATCATTAGAACAATTTGTAAATGATTTAAAAGAAGCTGGGTTATATGACGACTCCGTTATTATGATATACGGAGACCATTATGGTATTTCCGAAAATCATACGAGAGCATTATCCGAAATTTTCGGTGAAGAAATGACACCATATAAATACGCAGAATTACAACGTGTACCATTCATATTAAAAGTTCCTGGGTTAGATGGAAAAGGTACCGTTTCTGAATATGCTGGTCAAGTAGATGCAATGCCTACTTTATTACATCTATTAGGAATCGATGCGAAAGACTATGTTTTATTTGGTACAGATTTATTCTCTGAAGAACATGATGATCTCGTTCCATTTAGAAATGGTGATTTCTTTACAGAAGATTATGCGATGGTAAAAGGAATATTTTACGATAACCATACTGGAGAAGAAATTGAACCGACAGAAGAACTGGAAGCATTGAAGGAAAAAGTAGAACATGAGTTAGCTATGTCCGACAAAGTGTTACAAGGGGATTTACTAAGGTTCTATTCACCAACAGACGATTGGAAACCGGTAGATACCAATGATTATTTCTATGATATTAACCAATTTACAGTACCAGATGAGCTAAAAGAAAAATGGCTCGATACAGATACAGAGGAAGATACAGACATAGAAACAACAGAAAACAAAAATTCCGATGAAGATGAAGAATAAGTCTGGTATAATATCCAGTGAAACAGAAAAAGGAGTTTCAGTAAATTAATTTTTACTGGAACTCCTTTAACTTTGGCTCTTTATTAAATCATGTTGATGACCCTATTCAATATTTAATTGTGTCGAACCAATAAGAATAGCGTGAATATGTCACTTCGGAAATATACTCCGCTTCCCGTGTGCGGCTGCTATGCTAAACTCAGGCTTTTCCTCACGTAGGAGTCCACGTTCATTTCCTACGTTTCATATGGCTGTTTACATGCTCGTTTTTGACAACTTTAATTCAAAAGAGAAATTCACTTGTTTTCTATTTATATGCATAAAAAGTGCCAGTGGATTTTTTTCCACCGACACCAAATATTTTGAGCCTTAAAAGCACCCCTTAAGTTAGATTTCATGCTATCTTAAAGGGTGCTTTCCAATCATTCGTATTTTATTATGCGATATGCTGATTTGCCAGTTGCTGGATGAGTGGAATCTTATCAATATCAAAGTTCCCACCACTTACAACAATTCCACAATGTCTCGACTTTATATAGTCTTTATGTGCGAATAATGCTGCTAAAGCTACTGCACCAGCACCTTCCATTAATGTTTTGTTTCTTTCTAACATATATAAAATCGCGCTTGCAATTTCTTCTTCTGTCACTGTTACAATATCATCCACATATTGATGAATAAGCGGAGAAGTGAGTTCACCTGGTTGTTTAACGGCAATTCCTTCTGCTATTGTATCAGCACGATAAGGTGAGTTTGGTGTCGTTTGATGGAAGTCATGGTACATTGGACAGATCATTTCAGACTGTACACCGACAATGCGAATGTTTTTATTCACATGTTTCGCTGCAACAGCCATACCGCTAATAAGTCCACCACCACCGATAGGGACGATAAACGTATCAATTCGATCTTCCTGCCTTAACGCTTCCATCGCAATTGTTCCTTGACCGGCCATAATGTCATAATCATCAAATGGATGTACATATGTCGCCCCCGTCTCTTTTTGACGGATCATGGATGCTTCATATGCTTCTTGGAAAGAACTTCCGACTAAAACTACTTCCGCACCATAATTTTGTGTTGCTTCCACTTTACTATGCGGTGTTTTTTCTGGCATAAAAATAGTAGCTTTTACTCCTAATTTTCTTGATGCATATGCAACTCCTTGTGCATGGTTTCCAGC
The DNA here is from genome assembly GCA_019113205.1 of Candidatus Pseudogracilibacillus intestinigallinarum. GTDB lineage: Bacteria > Bacillota > Bacilli > Bacillales > Amphibacillaceae > Pseudogracilibacillus > Pseudogracilibacillus intestinigallinarum. The sequence goes on from DXHX01000131.1 coordinate 37,282, forward strand.
AGACGCTGTAATTACCCCTTTATCAAGTTGTTCATTCGTTAATTGCATCAATTTAAATGTAGCACCTCTAAATTTAAATGCACCTGTCTTCTGTTGGTTTTCCATTTTAAAATACACTTTTTTCCCGACAATCTGATTCGTCGTCTCTGATGTGATCAATGGCGTCGAATGTACAATCGGCTTCAAACGCTCTAACGCTTTATAAATTTTTTCTCCCGTTAACAAATCCCCAATGGTTACACACTCCCTAGTTCCACTTACTTTATTTTATAGTCTAGTCTTTTCATATGCAGAAATTTTATCCTCAAGTTGCAAAGTTAAAGCAATTTCATCCCAACCGTTCAATAAATTTTGACGGTGGTATTCTGGTAAATCAAATGCAAATTCATTTCCATCTTGATCTGTTATTGCCTTCTTCTCAAGATTCACAGACAATTTTAATGTACCTTCTTCTGCTTCTTTTAACCATTTATTAATTTGCTCTTCTTCTACTTTAATTGGAACGAGTCCATTTTTAAATGAGTTATTGTAAAAAATATCTGCAAAACTCGGAGCAAGGATAATTCTAAAGCCATAATCCAGTAATGACCATGGAGCATGCTCTCTAGATGACCCACACCCGAAGTTTTCTCCTGTCACCAAAATAGATGCATCATCATATTTTGCATCATTTAAATTAAAATCCGGTCGTTTATTACCATCATCATCAAATCGCCAATGGTAAAATAGAAACTGTCCAAAGCCTGTTCTTTCAATTCTTTTTAAAAATTGTTTCGGAATAATTTGGTCAGTATCGACATTCGTACGATTTAATGGATAAACGAGACCGTGATGTTCTTTTATAGGTTCCATTGTACAACATCCTTTCCTTCCCGTAAATTATTGATACGTGCGAACATCGACAAATTTACCTTCAATCGCAGCTGCAGCTGCCATTTCTGGACTTACTAAATGTGTTCTAGCACCATTTCCTTGTCTACCTTCAAAGTTACGGTTTGATGTAGATGCACAACGTCCTCCAGAAGGAACAATATCTTCGTTCATTCCTAAACACATACTACATCCTGCATCACGCCATTCAAATCCAGCTTCCCTAAATACTTTATCGATGCCTTTTTCTTCTGCTTCCATTTTTACTAAAAATGACCCTGGTACAACAATTGCTTTCACACCGTCTTTTACTCGTTTGCCAGCAACAATTTGGGCTGCCTTTTCTAAATCTGATAAACGCGAATTCGTACATGAACCAATAAACACGTGATCAATTTCAATGGATGTCATCGGTTGGTTTTCTTCTAAGCCCATATATTCCAGCGCTAATCGTACTTCTTCTTTATTTGGCGCAGTATCAATGGTTGGAGTTGCACCACTTACAGGTACACCCATTCCAGGGTTTGTTCCCCATGTTACTTGTGGTTCTACTTCCTCTGCATTGATTGTTAATGTTTTATCATATGTTGCACCTTCATCTGTCGCTAGTGCTAACCATTCATTTGCCACTTCATCAAACGCTTCCCCTTTTGGAACGTGACGACGACCTCGTAAAAATTCGATTGTTTTTTCATCTGGACTAATTAATCCTGCTCTTGCTCCGGCTTCGATCGACATATTACAAATCGTCATACGCTCTTCCATAGAAAGATTACGAATGGCTTCTCCTGTATATTCTACAATATAACCAGTTCCCATTTTCACGCCGTATTTTGCGATAATTGCTAAAATTAAGTCTTTAGCAGTTACACCTGGACCAAGATTGCCTTCCACTTTTAGGTTAAGTGTTTTTGGCTTATTTTGCCATAATGTTTGTGTCGCAAAAACATGTTCTACTTCACTCGTTCCAATACCGAATGCAATAGCTCCAAACGCTCCATGTGTCGATGTATGACTATCTCCACATACAATAGTTTTTCCTGGTTGTGTTAATCCTAATTGTGGTCCAATGACGTGTACAATTCCTTGATCAGGGTGATGCATATCTGCTAGTTCAATTCCGAACTCTTCACAGTTTTTTGCTAAAGTATCAATTTGTAATTTTGCAATTGGGTCGCTAATTTCATCACGATTTAATGTCGGTACGTTATGATCCATCGTCGCAAATGTTAAATCTGGTCGACGAACCTTTCTATTCGTTAAACGTAATCCTTCAAATGCTTGAGGAGACGTTACTTCGTGAATAAGATGTAAATCAATATATACTAAATCTGGTTTTCCTTCTTCTTCATGGACGATCTTTTGTTCCCAAACTTTTTCTATAATTGTTTTAGGCTTCGCCATAAGAACACCTCCACCTTATGATAAATGACGAATAACCGCTTCTGTCATTTCTTTCGTTCCAACAACTTTTCCACCTTCGATTTGTAAATCTTTCGTGTGGTATCCTTCCTCTAATGCTTTTTCTACAGCAGTTTCGATATCTGTCGCTTCTTTATCCATATCAAATGAATAACGCAATAACATCGCTGCAGATAAAATGGTTCCAAGTGGATTTACGATACCTTCACCTGCAATATCGGGAGCAGAACCGTGTACAGGCTCATATAACCCAATTGTTTCTGATAAACTAGCAGAAGGTAACATCCCAATAGATCCAGTTAGAACTGACCCTTCATCACTTAAAATGTCTCCAAACATATTTTCTGTCACGATGACATCAAAATATGTCGGTTCTGTAATTAGGCGCATTGCCGCAGAGTCTACTAACATATGTTCCACATGAACATCTGGATAATCTTTCTTTTTCTCCTCTACTATCTCTCTCCAAAGACGGCTAGATTCTAAGACGTTTGCTTTATCTACTGAAACAAGATGTTTTTTCCTTAATTGCGCACTTTCGAATCCTTTTTCTACGATTCTTTCAATTTCATCACGACGGTAAAGCAATGTATCGACCGCAACTGTTCCATTTTCTCTTCGTTCACGTGGCGTACCGAAGTATAATCCACCTGTTAGTTCACGAACAATATAAATATCACTACCATTAATAACCTCTTCTTTTAATGGTGACGCATGTAACAATGGGTCAAATCCTTTTATTGGTCGTATATTCGCAAATAAATTTAATGCTTTACGAATTTTTAATAAACCTTGTTCAGGTCGTACATCAGGTGGCAAGTTATCCCATTTAGGACCACCAATCGCACCTAATAAAATAGCATCCGATTGTAAACATACATTGACTGTTTCTTCTGTTAATGGTTCTCCATATTTATCATATGATGTTCCACCGATATCATGTTGTTCAAATTCAAATGTATGGCCGTGTTTTTCAGCAATTTTTTCTAACACTTTTACTGCTTCACTTGTTACCTCATGTCCAACCCCATCTCCTGGGAGTACAACTATTTTCTTCACCATTTGATTCAATCCTTCCTACACGATTCATGTTCATTTCCCTAGTAAAGATCATTTATTTATCATCATGTAATGTATGTCACATTAGACGAAACGCTTCTTGCGGAGAATATCGAAGTATCATTCGATGAAGGGTACTTCTAGTAGAGTAGAAGCAAAGAGGAAGGATATTATATCCTACCTCTTTCTCCCATCGATTACGCCTATTTTAATGGATTTTTAACAAATGGCATTAAGTCACGTAATTCTCTTCCAACCTTTTCAATTGGGTGGTTGTTTTCTGCATTATTAATTGCATTAAACATCGGGCGGTTTGCTTGGTTTTCTAAAATCCAACCTTTTGCAAATGCACCACTTTGTACGTCATCAAGCACTTCTTTCATACGTGCTTTTGTTTCTTCGTTAATCACGCGTGGTCCAGATACGAAATCACCCCACTGTGCTGTATCTGAAATAGAATAACGCATGTTTTCTAATCCACCTTCGTACAGTAAATCAACGATTAATTTAAGCTCATGTAAACATTCGAAGTAAGCAACTTCAGGCTGGTATCCTGCTTCTGTTAATGTTTCAAAACCTGCTTTAATTAATGCAGTCGCTCCACCACATAATACTGCTTGCTCTCCGAATAAATCTGTTTCTGTTTCTTCTTGGAATGATGTTTCGATAACACCTGCACGTGCGCCACCTACTCCTACTGAATAAGCTAATGCAACCTCACGTGCTTTTCCTGTAAAGTCTTGGTACACACCATATAGTGCTGGAACCCCTGCACCTTCTTCAAATGTACGACGAACTAAATGTCCAGGTCCTTTTGGTGCTACTAAAAATACGTCTACATTTGCTGGAGGTACAACTTGTCCATAATGAACGTTAAATCCATGTGCAAATGCTAATGCTGCACCTTCTTTTAAGTTATCTTTAATTTCATTTTCATACACAGATGCTTGTAACTCATCTGGTAATAAAATCATGACAACATCTGCTGCTTTTGTCGCTTCTGCAACATTTTTCACAGTAAAGCCGTCTTCCTCCGCTTTTTGTTGTGACTTTCCTGGTCTAATTCCAATCACAACATCAAAACCACTATCTCGTAAGTTTAACGCGTGTGCGTGACCTTGTGAACCATATCCAATTACTGCAACCGTCTTCCCTTGTAATACCTCTTTGTTAATATCTTTCTCGTATAAAACTTTTGACATGACTTCTATCTCCTTTTTCATATAATAATCATCATTTTTTATGTAAAATTATTTTGGCGATTTTTAAGCCGTCGCCAAAATAATTTTCGCTATACTGTAAACTGGTTAATTTCAGCAATATGAGCTGGCTGTGGTTGGTGTCCACGCAAAAATGCTGTCACACCTGTTTTAGATAACTCTTTAATACCATAAGGTTTCAATAATGCAATTAATGCATCAATTTTTTCCGGTTTTCCTGTCACTTGAATCGTAATACTATCTTTACTAATATCAATGACCGTTGCACGGAAAGGTGTAATCAATCCTTGGATTTCATTACTTAATTGCGGAGAACTTGCCACTTTAATAAGTGCTAATTCTCGAGCAACGATCGATTTATCTGTTATATCCGAAACTTTAATAACATCAATTTGCTTATTTAATTGTTTTGTTAACTGTTCTGCTTTTTGATCGTCACTTACTTCTACGACTAATGTCATTTTTGAAATACCTGGTGTTTCGGTTTCTCCAACAGAAATACTTGAAATATTAAACTGTCTACGTTGCAACATGCCTGTTACACGGTTTAGTACTCCACTTCTATTTTGAACCGTAGCTGTTATAATACGTTTCATTTCGTCACCCCTATCATTTCTTGAATTCCTTTTCCAGGAGCAATCATTGGATAAACTTTTTCCTTCTGAATGATTCTGAAGTCAGCTACAACTGGTCCGTCATATTCAAACATTTCTTTTAATGCGGCTTCAACATCTTCTTCTTTTTCAACTTTCATTCCTTTTAATCCATAACTTTCCGCTAACTTAACGAAATCTGGATTTATATCTAGTAATGATTCTGAATATCTTTCATCATAAAATGTTTCTTGCCATTGGCGAACCATTCCTAATGCTGAGTTATTCATGATTATTACTTTTACTGGTAAGTTCCATTGCTTTAATAGTAATAATTCCTGTAAATTCATTTGGAATCCTGCATCTCCGTTAATGGAAACGACTAATTCATTTGGTCGACCAAACTGTGCACCGATGGCTGCAGGAAATCCGAATCCCATCGATCCTAATCCACCTGATGATGCCCAATTATGTGGTTTATCTAATGTATAATATTGAGCTGCCCACATTTGATGTTGCCCAACGTCCGTCGTAACAATCGCCTCTCCATTTGTTGCTTTATGGATTTTCTGTAATAAACTTTGTGGCGAGATTGCTTCATCAGATAAATCATGCCATAATGGATAATCTTTTTTGTTTTGTGCGATTTTTTCCATCCAAGCTTCATGGTTCGGTTGTTTAATATCTTTCTTTAATAAAGCTTCTAAAGCTAATTTCGCATCTGCTACAACTGGAATTTCCGTTGGAATGTTTTTCCCGATTTCAGCTGGATCAATGTCAATATGTGCTACTTTTGCCGTCGGAGCAAAATGTTGTAAATTCCCTGTTAAACGGTCATCAAAACGTGCACCGATATTGATGAGTAAATCACTTTCATATACAGCCATATTTGCTGTATATGAACCGTGCATTCCTGCCATTCCTAATGATAGATCATTTGATCCCGGGAAACTCCCCAAGCCTAATAATGTATTTACAACCGGTAAACGGTATTTTTCTGCAAACTGTTTTAATTCTTTTGCAGCATCCGCAAATAATACACCTGCACCAGCTAATAAAACTGGACGCTTCGCCTTTTCAATTGCATCAGCTACTTTGACGATTTGTAGAGGATTCGGCTTTGTTGTTGGTTGATATCCAGGTAAATAGAAATCTGTGTTAAACTCTCCGCTCGGCAATGCTTCGGAAATGTTTTTCGGAATATCAATAACAACTGGGCCCGGTCTTCCTGTTGTCGCAATATGAAATGCTTCTTTTACAACACGTGGTAAATCTGTCACATCGTCCACTTGATAATTATACTTCGTAATCGGCGTCGTAATCCCTAACACATCTGACTCTTGGAATGCGTCTGTTCCAATAACATGGTTTGCTACTTGTCCTGTAAATATAACTAAAGGCAATGAATCCATCATCGCATCAGTAATACCTGTAATTAAATTGGTAGCCCCTGGACCTGATGTCGCAATTACAACTCCTGGTTTTCCTGTTACACGAGCATATCCTTCCGCAGCAAAAATTGCCCCCTGCTCATGTCTTGTTAAAATATGTTTGAACGATGCATTTGCACGATAAAGTGCGTCATAAATTGGTAATACAGCACCACCCGGATACCCGAAAACTGTGTCCACTTCCGCCTCAACTAATAACTCCATCAATAAATCTGCACCTGTTCTCACTTCATTTGTTGTCTTTGAAGGTAGTGTTTGTTTTGGCTTTGCCTCTGCTTTCAATGTCATTTCCTCCTTAAAAATATCTTCCTTAAAACAAAGTCTATATTGAAACAATCGTCATACATTTTTTCCTTTTTCTCCCTCATCCTCCACTTCAAAATAAAAAACTCTTTTCTCCACAAATCTCCTAAAAGATTATGGGGAGAAAAGAGTATCTTTTCACGGTACCACCCAAAAATTCATAGCATTCCTCACGAAAGCCATCTTACAGACTTTTTTAAAAAGTCTATTGTTGGTAACAGGTATATATCATATACCTGGCTATGCCTAATAAATATAATCGTTCAGCATAACACTCAAGGATGATGTCGGAATAAGTAGTGTTTCTAGGCTTCCAGCAACCCTAGATCTCTGGGAACACGATGGGCTTAATCCTTTTTTCCTGTCATCGATTTATTTGTATGAATTATCTTACAATTGTTAATAATATAACTTATTTCGTTATACGTTATTATAAATTAACTAACATAAATATTCAAACATTTCGAAATTGCTATAAGAAATAATATATCCCTATAAATTATCCTTGAAAACAAATATCTGAATTAACAGAAAATTTACTTTAAAGAAAAAAACATCGTAAATGAATGAATATTAAAATCATACAATGTTTTCAATCTTTCGTCAATATGTTTGTTGCCTTTTTCACAATTTTTATACATTTATCCGAAAAACATCATGATTTACTTTGCATATCCTTTTGCTAAACGACGATTATGTCGGTTCTTCTACAAAGGTTGTGTCTTCTAAACGATATACACGATTGGCAATTTTTTTAACTTCGTGTGGATTATGTGTCACGAATATAACGGGAATTTTCCACTGTTCGTGTAAAGTACGCAATTGTGTATAACTCGTCTCTTTCGTTCGTTCATCTAATGCAGAGAATGGTTCATCTAATAAAAGAATTTGTGGCTCCATTGCATAGGCACGTAATAATGCCGTACGCTGTTTTTCCCCGCCCGAGATTTCACGTGGGTATTTATCTAATAAATGTTCCATATGCAATGCACGAATCCATTCTTGTGTTCTGTTTTCATTTTGCATACTATATGCTATGTTTTCCCAAACTGTTTTATGCGGAAATAAAGCATAATCCTGAAATACGTAGCCAACTTTTCTTTGTTGCGTCGGAATAGACGATTTACCATCTTGTGTAAAAATTTGATCTCGAAATTTTATATACCCATTATCTGGAGTCACAATTCCGGCAATCATATTTAAAAAAGTTGTTTTTCCAGTACCAGATGGACCGATAACAGCAATGATTTCATTGCCAATAGTACATGTAATTTGTAATGTTTTGTGAGGCAATCTTTTCTCCACGTCAATTGTAAGCATACATTTTCTCCTATTGTTTATGTTTCATCATATGTTTCCTACTCCACCAGTTCAACCAATAAATCGCAATAAAACCAATAATGACAATCGTCGCTACCCAAAACTTCGCAACGTCCATCTCTCCTGACTCGACCGCAAAATAAATAGCAATCGGAATGGTATCCGTTACATTCGGTATGTACCCAGCAATCATCAATGTCGCACCAAATTCACCTAACGCTCGTGCAAATGCTAATACAACTCCAGAAAGCAAACCCGGCCACGCTAGTGGAAAGGAAATCGTCCAAAATACATTCCAACGTGATTTTCCTAATGTATATGCAACATATTCTAAATTACGATCATACTGTTGAAAGGCTGCAACAGCACTTTGATACATAAGCGGAAAGGAAACGACGATGGCTGCAAGCAACACACCATACCAAGTAAAAACAATTTGTACATCGAACTGTGCAATGAGCCACTTCCCGATAAAGCCATTTTTTCCAAATAAATATAACAAACCAAACCCAACGACTGTTGGAGGCAATACTAAAGGTAGCATAATGATTGCTTCTAAAACACTTTTTCCGAAGAAGTCCTTTTTTGCCACTAAATAAGCAATCATCATCCCGATGATAAATACGAAAACCGTCGAGATAAGTGCTGTTTTTAATGATAACCAAAATGGGAATAAATTTATTTGTTCCAACATGTCTTTTTATATCCCTTCAAATCCGTAAGCTTTTTTTATTTCATTTGCCTCTTTATCTAATAACCATTGTATAAATTGCTCTATCGCTTCTTTATTTTCTACAGTCGTCGTCATACCGATCGGATAAACAACTTCATCATGCAATGCTCCATCTATTTCTTCGATGATTTCCACATCATCTGATAATAGGGCGTCTGTTTTATATACAACCCCAACATCTACATTCCCAGTTTCTACGTACGTTAATGCTTGTCGCACATCATTCGTATAGACAAATTTGTCTTGCAAGTCATCCCATAATTCGACCCCTTTGAAAAATTGCTGTGCATACGTACCTGCTGGAACAGTTTCCGGATGCCCGATTGCAATTTGCTCAACGGAGTCATCTTCTAATGTTTGAACATCTTCATATGCAATAGTAGCTTCGTTTCCTTGAATAAGAACTAAGGAGTTATATAAAAAAGGTGTGACTGTTTCTTTTTCAATAAGCTCTCCCTCTTGTAAATGGGTCATCCATTTTTCATCGGCCGAAATAAAAACATCCGCATGTGCACCTTGCTCAATTTGTTTGGCTAATTTTCCAGAACTGCTAAATTGTAATTGTATGTCAACATTGTTCGCTTCCTCGTAAAGCTGTTTCATTTCCTCTAATGGTTCTTTTAAGCTTGCTGCAGCTAATACGGTAATAGTTTTTTGCTCGTCCTGTTGACAACTTGTTAAGACAAATATACTAAAAATAACGACTAAACAAATGACTCGCTTCATATTTACCCCTCTTAACTCTTTTCTTTTGATTATAACTTTAGAAAATTCCACTGTAAATAAAAATATGCCCCAGTTTTCAATAAACTGAGACATATGTATGGCAATGATGACCATTTTATTTAGATGTATAATACTCTTTTATAATTTGAACAATTCGTTCAGACGCTTTGCCATCCCCATATGGATTTGCGGCTTTCGCCATTTCCATATAAAGCGTTTTATCCGATAATAATTCATTCGCTAGGCGAAATATCGTCTCTTCATCTGTTCCAGCTAACTTTAATGTCCCTGCTTCAATTCCTTCTGGACGTTCTGTCGTGTCCCTCATAACGAGTACTGGTTTTCCTAGAGACGGGGCTTCTTCTTGTATTCCACCAGAATCCGTTAAAATGAGATGTGCTCGTCCCATAAAATTATGGAAATCTAATACAGATAATGGTTCAATGAGTGACACACGATCGTCATCTCCTAACACTTCATCAGCAGTGCGCTGCACAACTGGATTTAAATGAACTGGATATATAACATGAATATCATCGTATGTTTCTACAAGACGTTTTATCGCTCGAAACATATGACGTAAATTATCACCTAAATTTTCTCGACGATGCGCTGTTAACAATACAATACGTTTATCTGTTAATTGATCTAACAAAGGATGACTGTAATGATCAACAACTGTTGTATCTAATGCATCAATTACAGTGTTCCCGGTAACGAATATGGAATGTTCCTTTTTCCCCTCTTCACGCAAATGATTTGCGGCCTTTTCTGTCGGTGAAAAATGCAAATCAGCTAACACACCAGTTAATTGACGATTCATTTCTTCTGGATATGGAGAATATTTGTCCCATGTGCGAAGGCCTGCTTCCACATGACCGATATCTACTTGATGATAAAAAGCTGCAAGTGATGCTGCAAAAGTTGTGCTCGTATCCCCATGTACTAACACAATATTTGGTTGCACCTCTTTAATGACATCCTCTAAACCGAGTATTGCTCTCGACGTTATCTGGGATAATGTTTGGTTCGGTTTCATCATGTTCAAATCATAATCTGGTTGAATATCAAAAATTTCCAGCACTTGATCTAACATTTCACGATGTTGGGCAGTTACACAAACAACCGATTCAAACGTTTCGTCATGACGTTCCAATGCTTTAACAAGTGGTGCCATTTTAATTGCTTCTGGTCTCGTACCGAATACAGAAAGTACTTTAATTTTCGTTGACATCATGATCCCCTTTTCCAATTATTTTGTACCAAATAAACGGTCTCCTGCATCTCCTAATCCCGGTACAATATATCCATCTTCGTTTAACTTCTCATCCATCGCCCCTAAATATATATCAACGTCTGGATGATTATGTTTAATTAATTCCACCCCTTCAGGTGCTGCAACTAAACACATTAGTTTAATGGATTTTGCTCCACGTTTCTTCAATGATTCAATTGCGTCATTTGCTGAGCCACCCGTTGCCAACATTGGGTCTAAAACGATTAAAATACGCTCTGAAATATCTGACGGTAATTTAATAAAATATTCTTCTGGTTGTAATGTTTCTGGATCACGATATAAACCGACATGTCCAACACGTGCTGCAGGTAGTAAGTTAAGCATTCCGTCCACCATTCCTAAACCTGCACGTAAAATCGGAATTAACCCAATCTTTTTCCCTGTTAACACTTGTGCTTTACTCGACGTTACCGGTGTTTCAACTTCAATCTCTTTCATTGGCAAATTACGCGTAATTTCAAAGCCCATTAACATCGATACTTCATCGACTAATTCTCTAAATTGTTTTGTTCCTGTGTTTTTATCACGAATATATGTTAATTTATGCTGGATTAATGGATGATCTAAAATATGAACTTGTCCCATTGTTTTCCACCCTTTCCATTGTTGTATATCGTTACTATCTTACAGTTTTCTACCACGGTTGTCTACCGATGAAACGCATTTCTTAAACTAATTTATTTTTGTGTAAATTTTGAAAATAGCTTCCTCTTCTCTATTAATGAAAATGGCAAATGGATTTTTTCACATACTGTCATCAGTTTCTTACATTCACAAAAAAGGCTCTTTATTGAGTCGTGTTGGTGATCCTCTTAAAGTTATTTACTATTTAATTGTGTTAAGCCAATAAGAATAGCGGGAATATGTCACCTTGGAAGTGTACTCCGCTTTCCGCGTGCGGCTAATAAGCCAAGCTCAAGCTTTGCCCTCACTTGACTTATCTAGGCCTTTTCACGCAGGAGTCTACGTACTTTTCCCACATTTTATATAGCTGTTTACATGCTCGTTTTCGACAACTTTAATTCTAAAGGTACATTCACTTGTTTTCTATTTATGTACATAAAAAGGTGCCAGTGGATTTTTCCACTAATACCATATATTGTGGAGCTAAAAAAGGCTTCCGGTAAAAATATCTACCGAAAGCCTTCTTCTATTTTACTGATTTCCCATCAATTTCTATATATTATGCGTATAATGGATGTTTTTTTGTTAACGCCGCAACTGCTGCACGAGCCTCATTTAACACTGATTCGTCATCAATGTTTTTCAATGTTTTTGCAATAATTTTCCCGACTTGGACCATATCTTCTTCTTTAAATCCACGAGTCGTTACTGCTGCAGTTCCTACACGTACACCACTTGTAATGAATGCTCCTTCTTGGTCAAAAGGAATCGTATTTTTGTTCGTCGTAATACCGATCGTATCTAATGTTTCCTCCGCAACTTTTCCAGTTAAACCTAATTTAGAAACGTCTAATAAAACTAAATGGTTGTCCGTCCCACCTGAAACGATACGAACTCCTTCTTCCACAAGTGTTTCACCTAATACTTTAGCGTTCGCTCTAATTTGTTTTGCATACTGTTTAAAATCATCTGAAAGAGCTTCTTTAAACGATACTGCTTTTGCAGCAATAATATGCATTAATGGACCACCTTGAACTCCTGGAAATACTTGTTTATCAATTGCCTTCGCATATTCCTCTTTACATAAAATCATTCCACCACGAGGGCCACGTAATGTTTTATGTGTTGTTGTCGTTACAAAATCACAGTAAGGTACTGGATTCGGATGTTCTCCAGCAGCAACTAATCCAGCAATATGTGCCATATCTACAAATAAATATGCATCTACTGCGTCCGCAATTTCGCGGAACTTTTTAAAGTCGATGGTTCTTGAATATGCACTCGCACCAGCAACAACCATTTTCGGCTTTACTTCTTTCGCTAACGCTAAAATCGCATCATAATCAAGTTGTTCAGTTTCTTTATCTACTCCATACTCCACAAAGTTAAATAACTTTCCACTGAAGTTCACTGGGCTACCGTGTGTTAAATGACCTCCATGGCTTAAATTCATTCCTAAAACCGTATCTCCCGGTTCTAATACACTGAAATAAACTGCCATGTTCGCTTGTGCACCAGAGTGGGGCTGAACGTTAACATGTTCTGCACCAAAAAGTTCTTTTGCACGATCGCGCGCTAAATCTTCTGCAACGTCTACATATTCACATCCACCGTAATAACGTCTACCTGGATATCCTTCAGCATATTTGTTCGTTAATACAGAACCTGCTGCTTCCATTACTGCTTCAGATACAAAGTTTTCTGATGCAATTAGCTCAATATTATCTTGTTGACGTTTCTTCTCGTCTTCCATTGCATCAAATAGTTCTCGGTCAAATTCTTTTAAATGGTCCATTTATTTTTCGTTCCTCCTAGAAATGAAATATATACATATCATAACAAAAAATAATTCATTTTTACATAATAAATGCATAAAACTTCATTTTTTCTATGTTTTATGACGAAAATCCGAACATTAACGGTTAATACACCGCTTCTGTTCGGATTTTATCATCTATATATATACCGCTCTCGTGCCACCAATTAACTTCGGTCGTGTTTTGGCAATCGTCATATGTGCATTTCCTATAGAAGAAACAGATAAACGAACTGGGACTACGACATGTTTTAAATGCATGCCAATGAATGTGTCCCCTATATCGATGCCTGCATGTGCTTGAATTGCCTCCACAACAATAGGCTCATCCATATGCTCGTATGCATAAGTAGCCATCGATCCGCCAGCATCTCGAACTGGTTTTACACTCACTTCTTCTAATGGATACTTCTCTAATATTTTCCGCTCTACGACTAAGGCACGATTTAAATGTTCACAACATTGAAAAGCTAAAAACACTTGTGCATTTTGTGCAAATCGTTGTACATGGGTGAAGATTTCTCTTGCTACCTCTTCACTCCCCGCACTTCCGATTGCTTCTCCAATCACTTCGCTCGTTGAACAGCCGACAACGAAGATTTCACCTGCACGGATTGCTTGCAGTGCGGACCAATCCATCATAGCTGCTTCCATGTCTTCTCGGACATTATTTAATATAGAGTTCATGAAATGACCTCCTTATATGCATTTAAGCTTCACATTGTTCTTCATATGCTGTAATTTTATTCACTCGATTTAAGTGGCGGCCACCTTCGAATTCTGTCGTTAACCATGTTTTCACGATTTCGTTTGCTAATCCAGGCCCAATTACTCGCTCCCCCATCGCTAACATATTAGAATCATTATGTTCCCTCGTTGCTTTCGCTGAAAAAACATCATGAACGAGAGCACAACGAATGCCCTTTACCTTGTTAGCAGAAATGGAAATACCAATACCTGTCCCACAAACTAAAATTCCACGGTCAAACTCGCCGTTAGCAACTCGTTCTGCTGGCCCAATACCATAATCTGGATAATCAACAGATGCAGTACAATCTGCTCCAACATCTTCATACTCATATCCTAATTCTTCTAATACGCTTTTCACTTCATTACGTAAAGTCATTCCAGCATGGTCGCCTGATATAATAACTTTCAAAAAGAACTCCTCCTAAAATAAGCTTTGTTCTTCTTATTATACATTAAATTGGCTAATTTGTTTGTTTAATTCCTCTGATTGAACCGATAATGCTTTTGCTAACTGTTCCACGTCTTGAATCGTTTTATCTTGATCTGCTACTGCAGCACTAACCTCTTCTGTCGCAGCGGATGTTTCTTCTGAAATAGCTGCAACTTCTTGTGATTGTTGTACTGTCATTTGAATAAATTGTAATTGACGATTCACTAAATCTCGGATAGTCGTCACTTCATTTGCCACTTCTGTTACAGATGTAGACATATGTTCAATCGATGTATTCGTTAACGCTCCTGCCTCCGCTTTTTCCTGTGCATGTACGACATGTTCATTAATCTTTTTCACTACATTTGTCACATCGTTTTGTATCGAGCCAATTAAAGTAGAAATTTGTTGCACTGCATTCGCACTTTCATCTGCTAATATACGTATTTCATCTGCGACCACCGCAAAGCCTTTTCCATGCTCTCCTGCCCTTGCCGCTTCAATCGACGCATTTAAGGCGAGTAAATTTGTTTGCTCTGCAATTTCGCCGACCATCGTAATAATAGATTCAACTTCTAAAGCATTTTCTTTTAAATGTTCCACATCTTGTAACGATAAAGCTTGTTCCTCTGCCAGCTGTTGAATACCATAAACTAGTTGATGAACTACTTGTTTACTCTCTGATAACACACTTAACATTTCTGTCGCTTTATTTGTAGATGTTTCTGCTTTATGTTGTACTTCTTCCGCTAAAAGAGTCGCTTCCTCAATCGCCTCAACGGTTTGTTGAGTTGATTCCGCCGCATTAACTGCCCCTGCAGATATTTCATTCGTTGCATCTGTAATCGCTCTTGAATGCTGTGTTGCTGTATCGACCACTTGTTTCATCTCTTCCACAGCACGATCTGTGTTTGTAAAGTTACTATGTATATTATGTACCATACCTTGAATGTTTTTAAACATCATATCAACCGCAATACTTAACGCACGAATTTCATCATCTGCTTCCGGTATATGAATTTCTTGTTTTAAATTTCCCTTTGCTCCCTCTGTTGCTGCAGCCTCTAATTGCTGCAATGGTTTCGTTATAAACCTCGCCGCAACAAAAGCTAATATACCTGTCCAAATAATCCCTAATAAAAATGTCATCATAATAAAGATTTCTTCTTTCAATTGTACATACGGAGATATGAAATCGTAAATAACATAAATAAAAATAGCACTACATGTATACGTAATAAAAGCTAATAGCGTTGTAAATAGTACTAATTTTTTTTGCAAACCAAATCGATATGCCTTTTTCATTTGCATGATCCTTCCCTACTAATTAATCTTGCGTACTAGATGATCGATATATGTTTCTAATGTCTCCGCTGTCTCACGATAAATCAATACATCTCCCCCAAACGGGTCAGGAATATTATATCCACCTTGAAATAACGGAATCTTTTCTGTTGAAACATATTCAATTAATGTAAAAATCTTTTCTTTATACTGTGGAAATAGACGTAATAACACATGTTTATGATCCTCTGTCATCGTTAAAACAATATCGGCGGAATGCATATGATCCAACCGAATTGCTTCTGAACGGTGCGTAAAAGAAATACCCTTTTCTTCTAAAACTTGCATCGCGTGTTCATGGGCGGTCTCGTTTTCATTCGCAAATATTCCAACAGACTGTACTTCTATTTGTGGCAGTTTTTCCTTTAACATCGCTTCTGCCATCGGACTTCTACATGTATTACCTGTACAAACAAATAAAATATTCATCTTTATTCCTCATCTTTCCTTATTCATTAATATACCACAATAAAACAAACTTTTGAACTATATTTAAATTTATTTCGTAGGTCTTTAACCTCAAAATATAGCCATGAAATGTTTCCATCCTAAATAGATAAATAAAATACCACTGAAAACATCTCCAAATATGCCAACCCTCCCCCGTAATAAATGTGCAAAGGTCAAACCGATAAATGACACAACCATCGCTGTTACACCAAACAAAAATATCATCGACATATGCTTCGTGCCTGCCAAGCCAAACGTAAGACCGACTGGGAAACTATCTATACTTACAAACATACAAACAAAAATCAGTTTCCAACCAGCGAAAAACGTCTGCTTTTTTTCCTCGAATATAGAAAACAATGTAAACAAACCAATCGTCGTAAAGATGACTGTATTTAAAAAGGCTGCTAAATGATGAATAAATGGGAAAAGATATACACCAAATAACAACCCCGCTAAAGGAAAAGCACTATGAAAAATGCCGAGCATGACACTAACAGATACTTTTTGTTTTATTCTTTTTTCAACTAACCCTAAGGCGATTGCGACAGAAAAGCAATCCATACTTATTGCAAGTGCAACAGGCATCCATGAAATAAGATCATATACCAAATTGTTAATCCTCCCTAATTTGCTTGTACAATGTATGCAAAATAGGGATAGATTAGAAGTTTACTTGTATACTATTTCTGTAGCTGCCCTCGTTAAACGATCCATGATCGCTAAACCGACCCCTTCTACCGAAAAGGATTGCGAAACGACGACATCGAGTTGATCTTTCTTTAACGAACGTAAAGTATCATACAACATTTGTGCTATCTCTACGTCCTTATTTCCAATCACAATTTTATGTGCTGCTTCTATATTCTCGGCCATCTTTTTCGTCACAATGACACCGACTCTGTTTCCTTCTGCTTCATAACGGTCAACAATCTCCTGCAGTAGAGCATTGTTTTCTACTAATATGAGTGGCACTTCAGGTGCATAATGTTTATATTTGAGCCCTGGTGATTTTGGTTTTTCCGTCTTTTCCTTTTTAGACAATGTACGTACTTCTCCCACAACGGCTTCAATAGCTTCTTTCGTTATCGCACCGACTCGGAGAATGAGTGGAACATCTCCCGTACAATCTATTACTGTTGATTCCACGCCAACCTCTGCTTCCATTGCATCGACAATGGCTGCAATTTTTCCATTTAAATCATCATATACATGTGACGCTTTTGTTGGACTTGGTCTCCCCGACATATTTGCACTTGGCGCTGCAATCGGCAAGTCTACTTCTTTTAATAATCGTAAAGCGACATCATTATTCGGAATCCGTATCCCTACTGTGTCCAATTTTGCGGTAACATTTGTTGCGACATTGTTTTTACGTTTTAAGACGTATGTAATTGGTCCAGGAGAAAAAGTCGTAATTAATGTGTCTACATAAGATGGATAAACTTGTACAAGTTCATTTAATTGCCCTTTAGTTGCGACATGAACAATTAACGGATTATCACTCGGTCGACCTTTCGCTTGGAAAATTTTTGCGATAGCCGCTTTGTTTGTTGCATCTGCACCTAAACCATAAACTGTTTCAGTAGGAAATGCGACAACTTCCCCAGCTCGTAATAAGGCTGCAGCCTCTTTTATATATGCTTCATCATTTTGTCCGTTCATTGTGAATATTTTTGTTTTCATTTCGTTCCCTCACTTCTCCTTATATTTTAGACGATATAACGATGTTTCACAAAAGATTAATCTAGAATATAATATACAAACCATCGCTACAAACGATACAAAGGAAAAACGAATAAAATGAAAGTGAATTTCTTTATTGGTTGAGACCGGCTCGTGGAATGCGAAGTAGATTTATGGAGCGAAGAAGTTGATCAAATAAAATGAAAAAGGAATTCCAGTACAAATTAACTTACTGAAATTCCCTTTTGTAGTTCACTCGGTTTTATTCCATCCCCATTTCTTCCATGTTAGCTTATTACGTTAACCCTAACCATTCGAAAAGGAAAATTTTCACTGTTTTCTTCTCTGTTTTTTCCTCTTCTTTATTCGCTTGCTCCATTTCAGCTTTTTCTTCTTTGGATAAATCTAAATAACATAAAGAAGGAAAAAGCACGCACCACCAGTTGTCCCCTTCTCCTTCGCCAAGCGTAATAAGAAGCGCCTCATAATCACCTGCAGGATACACATATTTTCCATACTTTTTCGTCGGAAATGGTACGTCTTTTTTAAACTGCACCGTAAAAGATAAACGTTCCCCTTCTTGCTCTAATGTATTTGCAATAATTTCCTCTACCTTTGGTAATATTTCTTCCATTCGCTTGCGTGCCTCATCAATCGATGTCACTTGAGATATTTCAGTAGATAAATAGGCATTTACTTCGTCGCGAACGGTATATTTCATTTGTTGATCTTTCATATCATTACTATTCGCCAAAATACGTAAACGGATTGCGTCTTCCGGAATCATTTCTACAGCATAATCTGTCCCATGTACAGTCATCGGATAAAACATCCCTAAAAAACAAATCGTTAAAAATAATAATGCGAATTTTCTCATCGTTTTTGCCCCCAACTGCTTTTAGGAACATTATGGACAGATAAGAAAAAGGTTATACCTCTTTAACGTAAAGTTGCTGAAATGATTCGATCTTTTCCATTAATATCAACGATTGTTTCGGTTTGTGCTGTTGGATATGTTTTTTCTACTATATTTGTTATAGCCTTTGCTTGCTCATATCCGATTTCCATACAGATACATTCAATAGAAGGAATTTTTTTAGATTGTTCCATGATAGATTCATATGCATATAATCCTTTATTCGGCGCAAAAAGTGCTACATGCGGATCATAATTTTTCACCGTATCTTCTAATTCTTCTATTTCCGCCTTATCGATGTAGGGAGGATTTGAAACGATTATTTGCGGGTTTATATTTGCTTCTACTACCGGTTCTAAAAAACTTCCTTGCCTAAACGTAACATTCGCCCCCAAATTCGTTGCATTTTGTGTTGCAACTTGAAGGGCAGCCTCCGATATATCTGTCGCATATACTACTGCATTCGATAGCTCCAAAGCTAATGTCGTTGCAATAACACCTGATCCAGTGCCGATATCAACAATCGTTACTGTTTCGTCTTTATACTTCGATTCGATAAGTTGGATAAGATGATAAACTAATTCTTCTGTTTCAAAGCGTGGAATAAGTACATGCTCGTTTACAGTAAATCGCCTTCCATAAAAATATTCATATCCGACTAAATGTTGCACAGGTATTCCCGTATCCACGTGCTCCTTCACATCGGACATAAAGGCTCTATACTGCTTCTCTTCCATTTCATCCCGTAAAATCATATGAAACGTATCACTATCTACTTGTACATGATGTTCGATTAAAATTTTTGCGATATGGGGGTCGCGTCCATGTTTTTCTAAAAAAGAAGAAGCCCATGTTAGGACTTCATATACTTTTCTCGTATTCATTTTATTCACTAACTTCCTGTAGACGACTCGTTTGGTCTTCAATTAATAAAGCATCAATAATTTCGTCGATTTTTCCTTCGACAATTTGATCTAATTTTTTAATCGTTAAACCGATACGGTGATCTGTTACACGGTTTTGTGGATAATTGTACGTACGAATACGTTCCGAACGATCTCCAGTACCGACGGCAGATTTTCTTGATTCTGCATATTCCGCTTCAGCTTCTTGTTGATATTTGTCATATAAACGGGCACGCAACACTTTAAAAGCTTTTTCGCGGTTTTTAATTTGGGATTTCTCATCTTGACACGATACGACAATCCCTGTTGGTAAATGGGTTAAACGAACAGCCGAGTC
Organism: Candidatus Pseudogracilibacillus intestinigallinarum; assembly: GCA_019113205.1. GTDB lineage: Bacteria > Bacillota > Bacilli > Bacillales > Amphibacillaceae > Pseudogracilibacillus > Pseudogracilibacillus intestinigallinarum. The sequence continues at coordinate 57,534 of DXHX01000131.1, forward strand.
TGTCATGTTCACGTGCTGTCCACCTGCACCACTTGCACGATACGTATCCACTTTTACGTCTTCATTACGAACTTCTACGTCAACATCTTCTGCCTCTGGTAATACCGCAACTGTCGCAGTAGATGTATGAACACGTCCTTGTGCTTCTGTTTCAGGTACACGTTGTACACGGTGTGCCCCGTTTTCGAATTTTAGCTTAGAATAAGCACCTGTACCATGAATCATGAAAATAATTTCTTTATATCCACCAACTCCCGTTGAGTTCGCTTCAATAACTTCTGTTTTCCAACGATTCGCTTCCGCAAAACGCGCATACATTCGATATAAATCACCAGCAAATAATGCAGCTTCATCCCCACCAGCTGCTGCTCTAATTTCAACGATAACGTTTTTGTCATCATTCGGATCTTTCGGTAATAATAATACCTTTAACTCTTCCTCTGATGCTTCTATATCGGATGTTAACTCTGAAATCTCCGCTTTAATCATATCTAACATATCACTGTCTGATTCACTCGCTAACATTTCTTTTGCGTCGTCTAATTCTTCCACACTCGTTTTATATTTACGATATGCCGTAACAGCAGGTTCAAGATCGGATTGCTCTTTCGAATATTCTCTTAGTTTATTCGAATCACTAATTACTTCTGGGTCACTTAAAAGTTCGTTTAATTTATTGTACCGATCCTCTAATGATTGTAGTTTATCTAACATGTGTTTCCACCTCTTTTATACTTCCGTAAAATCAAGTTCCAATACTTAGTATACACTATTTTCACGTTTCATTTATAGTAGGTATGTAAAAATGGTTCAACTTTATTGAATGTCATTCCTATACAAAAATCGGATTTTTTGTAAATAAAAATCAGGCATAAATTTGCCTGATTGTAATAGGTTACGATTGTATTTTTGTTTCTTATTTGTTTTACATGTTGTATTTCTTTTTGAATCGATCGACACGACCACCGGCTCTGTCTGCTTTCTGCTTTCCAGTGTAGAAAGGGTGTGTGTCAGAACTAATTTCAACACGAATGACTGGGTAAGTGTTACCATCTTCCCATTCCATTGTTTCTTCAGATGTTCTTGTAGAACCACTTAAAAATTTATAATCTGAACTTGTATCTAAAAAGATTACTTTTTGGTATTCTGGATGAATTCCGCTTTTCATGTTTTTCCACCTCTTTTACAAAAAATGATTATTCACAATTATAAGTTAAACCTACCTAACCTCACATCTTGATATTATAACAGTATTAGGTATGTAATGCAAGTCTTTTTTTACTTTTATGAGCGTTGATTTCGCTTCATTTTAATTTCTTCCCCGATATCATCCAAGAATTGTTCGTTTGTTTTCGTTGCTTTCAAACGCTTTAAAAATCGCTCCGTAAACTCATGAGAATCTTGCATTGATTTTCGAATCATCCACATTTTTTCTAAATGATCTTTCGAAACGAGTAACTCTTCTTTTCGAGTTCCTGAACGTAAAATATCGATTGCCGGGAAAATTCTTCTTTCCGCTAAGCTACGGTCTAAATGTAACTCCATATTACCTGTACCTTTAAATTCTTCATAAATGACATCATCCATCCGTGATCCTGTATCTACTAAGGCAGTTGCTAAAATCGTTAAACTTCCACCTTCCTCGATATTTCTTGCCGCACCAAAAAATCGCTTCGGACGGTGAAATGCTGCTGGATCAATCCCTCCGGATAATGTACGTCCACTTGGTGGAATTACTAAGTTATATGCACGTGCTAAACGTGTAATACTATCCATTAATACGATAACATCGCGTTTATGTTCTACTAGGCGCATCGCACGCTCTAATACGAGTTCAGATACTTTAATATGACTTTCTGGTACTTCATCAAATGTAGAACTAACTACATCAACATCTGGTGCAACAGAACGTTCAATATCTGTCACTTCCTCTGGACGTTCATCGACTAATAAAATGATTAGTTTTGCCTCTGGGTGGTTTTTCGAAATACTATTAGCAATTTCTTTAATAAGCATCGTCTTACCCGCTTTTGGTGGAGCAACGATTAATCCCCTTTGGCCAAAACCAACTGGTGTCATTAAGTCTATAATTCTCGTCGATACATTTTGTGGAGAATCTTCTAATGTCATATAGCGATCAGGATATAAAGCAGTTAAAGCTGGAAAATGGACTCGTTCTTTTGCTGTTTCAGGATTATCGCCATTGACAGCATCCACGTGTAATAAACCGTAATAACGTTCATTCTCTTTCGGTGGTCGAACCTTTCCAGATACTTTATCCCCATTTCTTAAATCAAAACGACGAATTTGGGATGCAGAAATATAAATATCTTCCGCACTTGGAGAATAGTTAATTGGACGTAAAAAACCAAAACCTTCTGAAGGGATCACTTCTAAAATCCCATCCATAAATAAATACCCGTCTTTTTCTGCTTGCGCTTTTAATATCGCAAAAATTAATTCCTTTTTTGTTAGTTTCGCATAATAGGAAACTTTATAATCTTTCGCTAATTTATAAATGTCTTTCAACGTCAAGCTTTCTAAATGAGAAATCGTTATTTCAGACACATCATCACACCTATTCATTTATTTCTATTCGTATCTCTTTTAAAGTAATTTTGGTTGCTCTTTTTGATAGGATAACATGTTATATGTTGTTCATATGTACACGTTTATTTATATAGGAGATTAAAAAGAATGCTTGTTTAAAAGAGGAGCCGAATGAAGAGTTCGTTGTAAAACTAGACCGTCTCTTGTCTATTTGTATCATACAACTTTCTCTTCATATATTCAACTCTATCTGTAGAAGAAAATATTAATCATTATCTAATACTAAATTTGGCTTTTTCTTTAAACTATGTTGACCGTCAATGAAACGAATCGTACCACTTTTCGCACGCATTACGACAGATTGTGTTGTCGCTCTTTGTCCTTTAAATTGAACACCTTTTAGTAATTCCCCGTCCGTCACACCTGTCGCAGCAAAAATGGCATCATCCCCAGGACAGAAATCGTCCATGTAAAACACTTTATTCAAGTCTGCAATCCCCATTTTTTTACAACGGGCAATTTCTTCTTCATTGGATGGTGCTAATTTCCCTTGGATTTCTCCGCCTAAACACTTTAAAGCAACTGCTGAAATAACGCCTTCTGGTGCACCACCAATACCGAATAAAATATCTACTCCTGTATGGTCAAAACAAGTGTTGATTGCCCCTGCAACATCACCGTCTTGAATTAATTTAATTCTAGCACCTGTTTGACGAATTTCTTCGATTAACCCTTGATGGCGATCACGGTTTAATACGACAGCTAATACATCTTCAATATCTTTGTTTTTCGCTTCCGCTACAGCACGTAAGTTTTCTTCCACTGATGCGTTAATATCAATCTTTCCAACCGCTTCTGGACCGACAGCAATTTTATGCATGTACATGTCTGGAGCATGTAATAAGTTACCACCATCTGAAATAGCAATAACAGATAAAGCGTTCCAAGAACCACGTGCAACGATACTCGTTCCTTCAAGTGGGTCAACAGCAACATCTACTAAAGGTCCTCTTCCAGTACCAAGTTTTTCGCCAATATAAAGCATTGGAGCTTCATCCATTTCTCCTTCTCCAATAACAACTGTACCACGCATTGGAATCGTATCAAAAACTGTACGCATTGCGGTTGTTGCTGCATCGTCCGCCTCGTTTTTTAAGCCTCTACCCATCCATCTTGCTGATGATAATGCTGCCGCCTCTGTAACGCGAACTAATTCAATCGATAAACTTCTTTCCATCGTTTAAAAATCCCCTTTTTATGAGTTATAAACCTTTCATACTAATCGTTTCATTCGATTCCATCACTTTTTCACGCCAAATTTTCGCACCTAAACGACGTAAATTTTCAGTAATATCTTCATATCCACGATCTATATGATCAATTTCAGTAATTTCCGTAATGCCATCTGCCATTAATCCTGCAATGACTAATGCTGCTCCCGCACGTAAATCTGTTACTTTTACTTTGGCACCTTCTAGCTTTTCCGTACCTGTAACAATGGCAGCACTACCTTCTACCTTCACTTTTGCATTCATACGGCGCAATTCATCAATATGTTTAAATCTAGCTGTATAAATCGTATCTGTAACGATACTTGTTCCTTTTGACTTCGTTAATAGTGATGTGAAAGGTTGTTGTAAATCGGTTGGAAATCCTGGGTATACCAATGTTTTAATATCTACACTTTTCAACTTTTCACCAGGTTTAATAAGTAGTTGATCATTATGTTGCTCAATCGCTACGCCCATTTCACGCAATTTCGCTAACAATGATTCTAAATGTTCTGGAATCACATTATCAATGACTACTTCTTTCCCTTGTGCAGCTGCCGCAATAATATATGTACCCGCTTCTATTCTGTCAGGTATGATTGTATGTTTACAGCCGTGCAAGCGATCGACACCTTCAATACGAATAATATCTGTTCCTACACCTTTAATTTTAGCGCCCATATTCGTCAACAATGTAGCAACATCAATAATTTCCGGTTCTTTAGCGGCGTTTTCGATCGTCGTTTTCCCCTTCGCTAACACTGCTGCTAACATAATATTAATTGTCGCACCTACACTCACTACGTCTAAATAGATTCGTGCACCACGTAATTCTTCGGCTTCTAAATAAAGAGCGCCTTTTTCATTTTTCACTTTTGCACCGAGTGCTTCAAACCCTTTAATATGCTGGTCAATCGGACGTGGGCCTAAATAGCATCCACCTGGAAGACCAATTGCCGCACGTTTAAACTTCCCTAACATAGCGCCCATTAAATAGTACGATGCACGTAGCTTTTGTACTTTTCCATTAGGAAGAGGAATGGAAACGACTGACGAAGGATCTATATGTATCTTTTGCTTCGAGTCTTGTACTACCTTTGCGCCAATATCTTCCAAAATCGATTGCAATGTATCTACATCAGAAATATTCGGTAATCCATCAAGTGTTACAGTGGAATCTGCCAAAATGGCGGCCGGGATTAATGCAACAGCACTATTTTTTGCACCATTGATCCTTACTTTCCCTTCTAACAGATGACCGCCTTCGATCATAATCTTTTCCATCCTAGTCCCTCACTTCTTTTCCTTGTGAATTTACTGCTCTTGTGTTGCTGCCCAATCCGCTAAAAACTGTGCAATTCCTTTATCTGTTAAAGGGTGTTGTACTAAGCCGTTTAATACTTTAAATGGAACTGTTGCAATATGTGCCCCATTTAATGCTGCATCTGTCACATGTAGTGGATGACGAATCGATGCTGCAATAATTTTCGTATCAATCGCAAATTGATTAAAAATCGCTGAAATCGTCGCGATTAAATCCATTCCATCATGTCCAATATCATCTAAACGCCCTAAAAACGGCGATACGTAAGTTGCACCAGCTCTTGCTGCAAGTAATGCTTGGTTCGCATTAAAAATTAACGTCACATTTGTCGTAATATTTAAGTCACTTAATGCTTTTACTGCTTTTAAACCTTCCATCGTCATTGGGATTTTTACCGTAATGTTTGGAGCGATGGCTGCAAGTTCTTTTCCTTCCGCAATCATACCTTCTGCATCTTCTGCGATGACTTCTGCACTAACAGATTCAGCTGTTACTTCTGTTGTAATTTCACGAAGGCGATCATGGAAGTCCACTCCCTCTTTTGCAACTAATGAAGGATTTGTTGTCACTCCCCCTAAAATTCCCAAAGCTTTCGCCTGACGAATTTCGTCAATGTTTGCCGAATCAATAAAAAATTCCACTAATATCGCTCCTCTATTTTTATTATTTTACTTGTCCGGATGAACCGAATTCACGCATTTTCTCAATGACTGTTTGCTTAATTGCTTCACGTCCAGGTCCCATATATTTACGTGGGTCATATACTTCTGTATCATTATTTAAAATTTCACGAATTTTTGCCGTTTGTTGAATTTGGTTTTCCGTGTTCACGTTAATTTTTGCTGTTCCTAAAGAAATTGCACGTTGAATATCTTTTAAAGGAATTCCTGTTCCACCATGTAACACTAAAGGTACATCTGTTTTATTCGAAATCTCTTCCATTTCTTCAAAACCTAAATTTGGTTCGCCTTTATACGGTCCGTGAACAGAACCTAATGCGGGTGCTAAACAGTCAATATTTGTTTCATTTACTAATTGAACACATTCAGCTGGGTCTGCGTAAATAACACCATCTGCAATTACGTCATCTTCTTGTCCGCCGACAATTCCTAATTCCGCTTCGACAGATACATCGTGGAAATGTGCTAATTCTACTACTTTGCTTGTCGTTGCAATATTTTCCTCTAACGGTTTACTTGAAGCGTCAATCATAACAGAAGTAAATCCAGCCTGAATTGCTTTTGCACAAGCTTCAAAACTAGAACCATGGTCTAAGTGGATTGCCACTGGCACAGTAATATTACTTTCTTCCATGATTGCCTTTGTCATAGCCACTGCCACTTTATATCCACCCATATAACGTGCAGCACCTTCAGATACACCTAAAATAACTGGAGATTTTTCCTCTTCCGCCGCTTCTAAAATTGCTTGCGTATATTCTAAGTTATTAATATTAAACTGTCCTACCGCATATTTGTTTTCTTTTGCTGTAATTAACATTTCCTTCATTGATACTAATGGCATTTCGTCCAGCTCCTTAACATAATTTTTCAAAAAATCATACTATCAATAGAATACCAAGACGACGTTTAGCTTGCAACATGTTCTGCTCGTTTTACGTCGTCTCTTTGTAATTATTCTTAAAAATATTAGTTAAACTTTTTATTTACAACTGCATCAACAAATCCTTCAATTAACGGATGTGCATTTGTCGGTCTAGATTTAAATTCTGGATGATATTGACATGCAACAAACCAAGGATGATCTTTTAACTCCATTACTTTTACAGATTTTCCATCTGTACCATATCCAGAGACAATGAAACCTGCTTCTTCTAATGGTGCAATAAATGCGTCATTAATTTCATAACGATGGCGATGACGTTCGCTTATTTCTTCTTGCCCATATGCTTTTTTCGCCTTCGTATCATCTTTTAAAACGACATCATGTGCCCCTAATCGTAATGAATTTCCAATTCCCTCACTTAAATCTTGTCCATCGATTAATTTTACGACCGGATTTGCTGTTTGCTCATCCACTTCTGTCGTATGAGCATCTTCTAATTTTAATACATTTCGCGCAAATTCTACTGCTGCTAATTGTAACCCTAAGCAAATTCCTAAATAAGGAACACCTTGTTCACGTGCGTATTGAACAGCGATAATCTTTCCGTCGATTCCTCTCGTACCGAATCCACCCGGAACAACAATCCCATCCACTGCACTTAATTGTTCTTTCATCACTTCTTCTGATGTATTTTCAGAATCAATCCAATGAACCTCTACATCTGTACCATACGTAAATCCTGCATGTTTTAATGCCTCTACAGCTGAGATGTATGCGTCTGGTAACTCGACATATTTTCCAACTAAGCCAATATGAATTGTTTTAGATAAATTACGCACTTTATTTACGAGTTGAATCCACTCTGTCATATCTGCTTCGCCTTCACCTAATTCTAAATGTTCACAAACTAGATCATCGAAATTTTGCTGTTGTAATGCAATTGGTACATGATATAGTGTGTCAGCGTCTAACATTTCAATAACTGCTTTTTTATCTGTGTCACAAAATAACGCAATCTTCTCTTTCATTTCTTCGCTAATTTCTTGTTCTGAACGAAGGACGATTGCATCTGGTTGAATCCCTAAAGAACGTAATTCCTTCACACTATGTTGTGTTGGCTTTGTTTTCAATTCACCAGCAGCTCGAATATACGGCACGAGCGTACAATGAACATACATAACATTTTTGCGTCCTACTTCATTTTTAATTTGACGAATCGCTTCTAAAAACGGTAATGATTCAATGTCTCCAACAGTTCCACCAATCTCTGTAATAACAACATCCGAATTTGTCATATCTCCAGCTTTATACACTTGGTCTTTAATGACATTCGTAATATGTGGAATAACTTGAACCGTCGCACCTTTATAATCTCCTCTACGTTCTTTTTCAATTACGCTTGAGTACACTTTTCCTGTCGTAATATTGCTGTATCGATTTAAATTAATATCGATAAAACGTTCATAATGCCCTAAGTCTAAATCTGTTTCAGCGCCATCTTCTGTGACGAAAACTTCTCCATGTTGATATGGGCTCATCGTACCTGGATCAACGTTTAAGTATGGATCAAACTTTTGTAATGTTACAGTTAATCCTCTGTTCTTTAATAGTCTCCCTAAAGATGCAGCCGTAATCCCTTTTCCTAATGACGACACTACTCCACCAGTTACAAAAATATATTTTGTCAATGTTGTACCCTCTTTCTCCATAATTATTATTTCAATTTTCTATTCAATAAATTCTATAAAGTATCCTTGTAAAAAAAGAAATGCGTTTCCCGATCTGCTAGGGGAAACGCATCTAAGTTTAATTTCATTGTAAAGCCCAATAAAAATATTACTCATAATCTGGATAAATGTCAAGGTATTAAGAGTGACAAAATAGGGCAATTTTCGACGTTTTAGCGACTATTCGTTTTCTTTATCTTCATCATATTCTAATTGGTCGATGTCATCGTAAATGTCATCCTCCACCTCTTCTTCTACTTCACCATCTAACTCTTCATCATAAAAATCTTCATCTGCTTCTTCTAAATCACGTTTTCTTGATTCAGCTAGTGACTTTTCTGTCGTCTGTTCCACAGGGTACCATCTTTTTAAACCCCACACATTCGACCCTAACGTCATAAAGCGCCCATCAACATTTAAATCTGTGTAAAAACGTGCGAGCAAATCTTGGCGCTGAGCGTCCGTAAAGTTTTTTAATTTTGCTACTTCGTTAAATAAATCTGCAAACTTCATTTCCTTTTTTTCATCTGCTAATACGATGTTCGCCAGTTCAATCATCGACATTTTTAATAATTGTTCTTCTGAATATTTTTCTAATGCCACGACCAATGCACTTCCTTTATTTTT
>DXHX01000132.1 GCA_019113205.1 Candidatus Pseudogracilibacillus intestinigallinarum
CCCCTATTTTATTACTTATTAACTAAAATTAATATTTGGCGGTTCTTTAATTTCATCAATAACATGGTCTTCTTTTACCCGTACTTGGTGACTTTCTCCACCACATACGAACTTAAACATGCCATTATTAAAGTCCGTTCCAATTTCTTTATAGAAAACACCTTCAAACAAATTCGCCTTTGATTTTGTAAACGATAAGACAAATCCTTGCTCGTCCTTTTGTAAGAAACCACGAATACCTTTTTCATACATCGCTTCGTCCGCCACTTTTAACGCACGATCTACTGAAACGATATGAAGATCAACAAAAACTAGTTCCCGTAATAATACGTTGACAAATGAACCTTTCGTAATTTCTTCCCAACGGTTTTGCGGCATTTCCCCAATAATTACCTGGGTAATATTATATTTATAACAAATCTCTTTAATTGCCTTTACAATCGGTCGTGTTTCATTATCTTTTAAAATAAACTTCTCTGCACCTAACTCTTTTGATAATGCTTGCCATTGTTCAATATAACTAGCCTTTTCAGCATCAAATTCATCTGATGCTAGTCGGTCAACGGTTAATACATAGAAAGGACTATCCGACATTTGGGACAATTCGTACCCACGCCTAATTAATCTTTCACCATTAGGACCGTAATATACACAAACTAAAATTCGCTCATCCATATGGCTTTTAATATTACCCAAGAGACGCCACCCTTTCTTTTCTCCAATAATATGAATCAATAATTTATAGCAACATATTATACGACATATCGTACATTTTTTCTATCATAACATATTATTTTCTTTTAAACCTTTATTTCTCGATAAATTTTTCGCTCCGATACGTGATAAAACATATATTTTAGTATATAATTAACAAGAAATATTTAATTTACCTCAATCTTATACTACAAAGGAGGAAAACAATTGCTTCCAATACATTTAGCGATTATTTTTCCCTTTTTAACAGCTCTTATCATTTTACTGTTTCTAAGGCGATTTAAAAAAATTCATCTTGGTTGGCTCGTATTAATCGTTCCCACCATTTTATTCATTCAATTAAGTACATATATCCCCAAAATTGCTTCTGGACAAACTTTCCGGAATGAAATGTCATGGATACCAACATTTGATATTAATTTTTTGACAAATATGGATGGGCTTAGCCTCATATTCGGTCTATTAATAACAGGAATTGGTACACTTGTCATTTTGTATTCGATATATTACTTGGCGACAGATCCAAATGTCGTACAGTTTTATATTTACCTACTATTATTTATGGGAAGTATGCTTGGTGTTGTCTTTTCAGACCATTTAATGGTGTTGTATGTGTTTTGGGAATTAACGAGTATCTCATCCTTTTTACTAATTGCTTATTGGTATCAACGTAAAGGGTCTCGTTACGGTGCAAAAAAAGCGCTACATATTACCGTTATCGGCGGGTTCTTTATGCTCGTCGGGTTCCTAATGTTACACCATCTTACTGGTACATTCCAAATTAGCGAAATGATCACGCAAGCCGATACGTGGAAAAACGACCCATTACTTACATGGATCATCGTTTTCGTTTTAATCGGTGCATTTACCAAGTCAGCACAATTTCCATTCCACATTTGGTTACCGGATGCAATGGAGGCTCCAACACCGATCAGTGCTTATTTACACTCAGCAACAATGGTAAAAGCCGGAATATATATCGTTGCCCGCTTTACCCCTATATTCGGTGGGGAGACGATTTGGTTTTTACTCGTGAGCATTATCGGTTTACTTACATTATTCTGGGGTGCGTTCACAGCAATACGCCAAACAGATTTAAAAGCATTGCTCGCATATTCAACCGTCAGTCAACTCGGATTAATTATGACACTATTTGGTGTCGGATCTTTATCTTTTCATCCACAATTTTCACTAGAAGGTACTTTATATACACAGGCAATTTTTGCGGCATTATTTCATTTAATGAACCACTCTACATTTAAAGGTGCATTATTTATGATTGTTGGAATTATTGACTATCAAATTGGAACACGTGATTTACGACGTTTAGGTGGACTAGCATCCTTCATGCCAATTTCATTTACTATCGCAATGATTGGTAGCTTTTCAATGGCTGGGCTACCACCATTTAACGGTTTTTTAAGTAAGGAAATGTTTTTCACATCGATGCTTCAATTAAAAGAAATGAATATTGCATCTATTACATCCTTACAAACGATGGCAACATTTTTCCCAATTATCGCTTGGTTAGCGAGCGTCTTTACGTTCATTTACTGTATGATGATTGTTTTTCAAACGTTCTTTGGACCATTTAAAATCCAAAATGAAGAAGAAGCAAAAGAGCCTTCATTTGGGATGCTTATCCCACCGATCATTTTAGGCTCACTTGTCGTATTCGTATTTTTCTTCCCAAACATATTAGGGGACCATATTATTAAACCTGCTATTTACAGCATTTATCCAAATGTGACAGCTGATATGATTGGCTCCATCTCACAATGGCATGGATTTAATACAGAATTAAAAATGACGATTGGCATTATTGTACTAGGAACGATCATTTATGTTTATTTAACTTATTTCAAAAAAGTGTACATTGTATTTCCACGCGCATTGTCGTTTGATGCGTTATACAACAATACATTAGATAAATTAGATATATATGCAAATAAAATAACGAACTTCTATATGACAGGTTATTTGCGTGATTATATCGCATTTATCTTCAGTTTTTTCACTGTCTTATTATTAGGAGTATTCTTTTACGTAGACGCATTCGCCTTTTCAATCGAAGGAGATGCTACCATTAATATATTTGCTTGGATTTTAGTCGGATCGATTATTATAGCTGGTATGACTATTTTATTTGCATCATCAAGAATGACAGCAATTATCGTCAATGGGTATATCGGTTTTGCTATTGCGATGTTTTTCGTTTTATTTAGAGCACCAGATTTAGCTTTAACCCAACTCGTCGTAGAGACAGTTACGACAGCGTTATTTTTACTTTGCTTCTATTTCCTTCCTGAGTGGGAAAAGGAAAAACCAGCTCGTAAAACGAAAATCACGAATATTATTATTGCCATTTCTGTCGGGGTAACCTTTACGCTCATTGCCCTTTCTGTTAAAAGTGGCCGATTATTTGAATCTATTTCCACTTACTTCGAGAAATCTGAAGAATTAACAGGTGCTAAAAACATTGTAAATACTGTACTTGGAGATTTTCGTGCATTTGATACAATGTTGGAAGTCATCGTATTATTTATCGCCGGAATTGGTGTGTATACATTGATTAAATATAAAGATAAAGTGGAGGTGAAGCATGATGAAAACGAATGATGTCATATTACAATCTGTCACCAAAGTGGTTGTCTTTATTATTTTGACTTTAGCGATTTATTTGTTTTTCTCTGGTCACGATGCACCTGGTGGAGGATTCGTTGCAGGCCTTGCGTTGGCATCTAGCTTCGTCCTTATGCTATTAGCTTTTGATATGGAAACTGTGCAAAAAGGCATTCCCGTTAATTTCCGCATATTAGGTGCCGTTGGTGCCATGTTTGTACTCATTGATGGGGTTGGTGCTGTCGTATTCGGTAAACCATTTTTAACGCAAGCATTTAAAGAAATAGAAATACCTTTTTTCGGACCAATTGAAATATCAACGGTGACACTTTTTGAAACAGGTGTTTCCCTTGCAGTTGTCGGCGTTGTCGTAACGATTATTTTATCTATTAGTGAGGACGTGTAAGTAATGGAAACAGTCATTATTATCCTATCTGGTATATTAGTTACCATTGCAACCTATTTACTTTTATCTAAAAATTTAATTAAAGTTATTTTAGGAACAGCTGTCCTAACTCATGCAGTTCATTTACTCATTATGGCAATGGGTGGCTTTTACGGAAGTAGTGTGCCAATTATCGGAGAAAACAGCGAAGAATATGCAGATGCATTACCACAAGCACTTATTTTAACGTCCATCGTTATTAGCTTTGCGGTAACCGCCTTTTTTCTAGTCCTTGCATACCAAGTATATAAACGGACAAAGACGACAGATTTAAAGCAGTTACGGGGGTTCCGCCATGAATAATATTATTGTATTTCCTATGGTGTTACCACTCATCACTGGAGTATTACTCATATTTTTTACACCATATATTAAATTGCAACGAGGATTCACACTCTTTTCATTAATCATCAATGCAATCATTAGCTTTATCATGTTACAAACGATTCAAATGGAAGGTATTTTGACCCTCCATTTCGGAGGATGGTTGCCACCATTTGGTATTTCCTTTGTGGCAGATTCTTTTGCTACTTTACTCGTTTTAACGACGAATATCGTTAGTATCTTTTGTGTGATGTATGCTTTTTTCACAATAGGAAAAGAGCGAGAGAAACTATATTTTTATCCTTTCGTTTTATTTTTGATTGCAGGTGTCAATGGTTCTTTCTTAACAGGGGACTTATTCAACTTATTCGTTACTTTTGAAGTGATGTTACTCGCATCTTATGCATTAATAACATTAGGAGGAACGAAAGCACAATTACGTGAATCGATTAAATATATTACTATTAATGTCGTTTCATCTTCGTTATTCCTTATAGCAATTGCGTATTTATATGGTGTATTAGGTACTTTAAACTTAGCCCATTTATCAGAGCGAATTCAAGAAGTAGGCCAAACACCAATCTTAACTGTTATTAGCTTAGTTTTTTTAATTGTTTTCAGCTTAAAAAGTGGACTCCTTTTATACCAATGGTTACCTGGGTCATATAGTAAACCACCAACAGCAATCGCCGCATTGTTCGGAGCATTGCTAACGAAGGTCGGGATTTACGCCTTATTTCGAACGTTCACTTTGCTCTTTTACCATGAACAACAAATTACACATACAATCATTGGTATAATGGCTGCATTAACATTAATTGGTGGGTCTATCGGAGCTCTCGCTTATACGAATATTCGCCAAATCGTTTCGTATAACGTTGTCATTACGGTCGGATTCATTTTAGTTGGACTTGCAGTTATGCATACATCTGCAATAGAAGGTGCTGTATTTTATATGATGCACGATATGATCGTGAAAGCTTTACTATTTTTACTAGCGGGATCGATGATTTATTTAACGAAATCAGAACGTATGGATGAGATGAGTGGTCTGATTCGAAACTATCCCGCATTAGGTTGGATGTTCTTTATCGTCGTCCTATCGTTAACAGGAATCCCACCTTTAAGCGGATTTTTAGGTAAAGTATTGCTCGGTCAAGGTGCCATTGCAGCAGGTTCTTACGTTTTATTAGGACTTAGTTTTGCATCAGGTTTTATCGTTCTATATTCTTTATTACGTATTTTCATGAGTTGTTTTTGGGGGGAGACAATTATTAGTGAGGAAGAGGAAATTCCTTTACGAAAAGGGGTATTATTTCCAATGAGCTTACTAGTATGTTGTACATTCTTACTTGGACTAGGTTCAGAAGCAGTAGCTGTATATATCGTTGATGCAGCAGAAACATTGATGAACCCGTCTATATATATTGATGCAGTATTATACAATCATTAATTAGGGGGTGAAATGATGGCAGCACAATTTTTATTAAACTTATTTATCGCTTTATTATGGGTACTCTTAAAAGATGAAGATGTGCTAAGATGGCAAACGATCGTCGTCGGGTTTATCGTTGGTAGTGTCATTATTTATATGATGCGGCGCTTCTTTGGTGGTCGTTTCTATTTACATCGTTTCCTCTCTATTATAAAGCTAATTTTAATCTTTATATCTGAGACAATTCAATCCACTATCGTCGTAATCAAACATATTATTACACCTAAAATTAATATTGAACCTGGGATTTTTTCTTATAAAACGATTCTTCATAGTGAATGGGAAGTAACGACATTAGCGTTATTGCTTACATTAACTCCAGGGTCTGTCGTTATGGAAGTAAATGAGGAAGGAAATGTCTTTTACATTCATGCGATGGATATAAATCGATATAAAAGCGACTTAGAAAAATCACTAAAAACATTTGAAAAAGCGATCATGGAGGTGACGAGATAATGATAGAGTGGATGTTAATGGCTTCATTTGTCTTGTTTGGGATTGCAATTTTTATTACGTTCATTCGAATTATTATCGGCCCAACATTCCCTGATCGTGTCATTGCAATGGATGTCGTTGGGGGAAATTTAATTTCCTCGATTGCTATCGTCTCCATCATTTTTAATACGAAAGCTTTTTATGATGTCATCCTCGTTTTAGGAATACTTGCATTTATTAGTACGATCTCCTTTTCTAAGTTTTTAGAAAGGGGTGCGATCATTGAGCGTAAACGAGATATTTGAGTTTGTTGCTGCTAGTTTAATTTTATTAGGTAGTATCATTAGTGTAATCAGTGCTATTGGCATCATTCGATTTCGTGATGTATATTCCCGTGCACATGCTGCAACGAAAACGACAACGGTTGCTATTTTAACGACATTGATTGGTGTCTTTTTATTCGTCTGGAACCATGACGGGGTTATCAGTGTCCGTCTTATGCTTGGGATTGTGTTCGTCTTTATTACGGCACCTGTATCAGGACACCTCGTTTTACGAGCAAGTTATCGTGCAAACGTGAAAATGACGGATGAAACGGTCGAAGATGAATTAAAAGTAGCTTATGAAAAAAGGTTACAAGAGGAAGCGAAAAAAGAAAGCGACTAATTGGAATGAACCAATTAGTCGGCTTTTTTATTTGCTTAATTGTTTACTTCGTAACTGACCACATGCTGCATCAATATCTGTTCCTTGTTCCAAACGAACCCCACAGTTGATACCTTTTGATTTTAAAATTTCTTCAAATTTCTGGATGTTTTCATTTGAACTTCTCTCATATTGAATATGCTCACTTACAGGATTATATGGGATTAAGTTCACATAGGATAAATGACGCTTATTACGTAATAATGCTGCAAGTTCATATGCATGTTCAGGTTGATCATTGACACCATTTAACATAATATATTCAAACGTAATTCGACGATTTAATTTTTCTAAATAATAATCGATTGCTTTCATTAATTTTTCAATCGGAAAGGCACGATTAATTTTCATAATGCTCGTACGCAGTTCATCATTCGGTGCGTGCAAGGAGATAGCTAAATTCACCTGAATACCAAGATCTGCATATTCATAAATCTTATGTGCTAATCCACTTGTAGAAACGGTAATATGACGCGCACCAATCGAAAGCCCTTTTTGATCATTCACGATAGTAAGGAAATTCACTAAATTATCGAAGTTATCGAATGGTTCTCCAATCCCCATGACAACGATATGACTGACACGCTCTTCTTTTCCTCGCTTATCTAGTAACTTTTGAACGTTCACGATTTGCTCCACGATTTCACCTGCAACTAAATCACGGCTTTTCGATAAAATACCACTAGCACAAAATGTACAACCAATATTACAACCGACTTGTGTCGTGACACAAACCGAATAACCGTAATAATGTTTCATTAACACGGTTTCAATTAAATTACCATCTTTTAATT
>DXHX01000133.1 GCA_019113205.1 Candidatus Pseudogracilibacillus intestinigallinarum
TATGTATATAAGACGGCATCTCCGCTACAAGTGATGCAAGAAATAATCGAAGATAGTATTAAAAATGATTACCATGTAGAACAGTTAGAAATAATGCGACCGAAGTTAGAAGAAGTATTTTTTCACTTAACAGGGAGTCAACTTCGTGAATAGGTATGCTAAACTATAGAAAGTAGGGATTAAAAATGAAAGCAATCATGCAGACGGAAGGGATCAAGCATTTACAAGACCGTGGAATGATCTTTTGGGCGGTTATTTTACCTATTTTATTTACAGTATTATTCATTAGTTTATTTACATCTGGTATAGAGGAATCAATGAAAGAGGAAGTCATTATCTCGATTGTCCCAGGCTATGTTGTCATGTTTATCTTTTTTATTATGATATCGATGGTAACAACTTTTATAAAGGATAAAGAAGGGGGTATGGTTGCTAGAATAGCTAGTACGCCTATTTCGTCCATCGCTTTTTTACTTGGAAAATGGATGCCATTTATCTTCATCGTGTTCATTCAAATAGCAATCTTATTTACATTTGGTAAAATCGTTTACCATATTCCACTAGGAAATCCTTTATATATTGTTATTATTTCTCTGTTTATTACATTTGCAGTAACAGGTTTAGGGTTAGCTTTAGCATTATTCGTTCGATCAGAAAATATGGGAATTGCATGTACACAGATCATTGCGCTCGGTGGGGCGATGTTAGGTGGGTTATGGATGCCAATTGATACGATGCCAAGCATTGTTCAAACTATTGCAAAAGTAACGCCGCAATATTGGGCACACCAAGCATATCAAGGAGCAATGACTGATACATTATCCGGTGGCGATTTATTATTATCTTTATTTATTTTATTCCTTTATGGCAGTATCGGTTGTCTATTAGCTTATATACGCTATCCGCGTTTTTTGAACGAAGCTAAACATTAATCGTTTAGGGGAGGGGAAACATGAAAATTCATATTGACCTTGACGATAAATTTGAGGAAACTTCCATTACAATACAAGCGAAAGAATGGTCCAAAGAGTTAGATGACTTAATTTCAATGATTAAACAACAAAAACCACAACGTTTATTCGGTGTGAAAGAGGAGCAAACGATATTATTAGAACCTGCTAATATCGATTATGTTTTTGTGGAAAATCGAAAAACATATGCTGTTGTTCAAAAGGAACAAATAGAGGTTAGAATGAAGTTATATGAAGTAGAAGAGGTGTTGGTGTCTCGACATTTCATGCGATTTTCCAAATCTGTTATAGGGAATTTACACCAAATTGCCCGATTTGAATTATCTTTTAATGGGAATCTATGTGTTTATTTTCATTCGGGAAATAAAGAATATATTACGAGAAAATATGTAAACAGCATAAAGGAAAAGCTAATGATTGGAGGGCTTACAGATGATAAGTGAGATCATGAAACGTGCTATATATGGGCTTGCTTATGGAGGGGTTGTAACCTTTATCGCCTTAACGGTATTAATGTTTGCAAATATGAACCCTTCCATCCAAACGATATGGCTATATACGAGCATGGGATTCGTTTTAAGTATATATTTTGCCTTTGCTTCTTTTATATTTGATGTAGAAAAATGGAGCCCACTAAAAAAGACAATCATCCATTATAGCCTGTCGATTATCGTTTATTTTATAATCGCTATTTCTGTCGGTTGGGTTCCAATTCGTATTGGCCCAATATTCATTTCTATTATAATGTTCACAGTAGTGTATCTCGTCTTTTGGTATAGCTATCGCATATATTATAAACGGGTGGAAGCTTCTATGAATGAGTCTTTAATGAAAAATAAATAACACACTTATTGTAATGTTCTTCTAATAAAAAGATTTCAGCAATTTTTTGCTGGAATCTTTTTGTCGTTTCGTGGCTATAAGTTTTGTTAATCTGTCGAACGATTTTTGGAATGACTTTGTAAATTTCGAGCATTATTGACATGAGTTATGTGGTGCAATATACGTATCCATTGTGCAACACCAAAATAAATTCAAAGGAGTTAATATGATGACGTAACGATATGTAGATGATCTGGCACTTATGTGTCAAGGACCGATGCTCTTAAAGTAATTTCATGCAATAAGTAGAAAAATAGAAACAATATAAGGGGGAATTTTCATGAACAATGTATTAAAAATTAGTAGCAAAAAAACAGTCGTATTTTTAGTCATATGTTTATTATTTATTTCTTTTCCTATCTCTTTTCTACAAACGAATATTATCATTGCAGAAGAACAACATACAGAAACAAAAGAAGGGCACGGGTCCATTTTAAATAGTGATGGGGCACGAGATTATGAACGAGCTATGATAAATAAAAGCGTTTCTTTTGGTAATAAACCAGGAGAATATTTTATTGATTTACATGTGAAAGGAAAAGAAAAAACCGAACAAACGACAACAGATATTGTACTCGTTTATGATAATTCAAATAGTATGGAAAGTAGAAATCGTGTCGGTATTGCAAAGGCTGCGACGACCAATTTTGTCCAACAAATATTGCATGCAGATAATGCATTGTTTCAATTTTCCTTAGTTACATATGGAAGTGCTGTTTTTGATGGTAGAGAACGTAATTGGCCAGCTAGGAATGCAACGACATATGAACATGGTCCAACGAATGATTATTCGTTCAAAACTTTTACTAAAAATCCAGCAGATATTACGGACAAGCTTCCAGGTAATGTGCCTTCTAATCGTGGAAAAACATGGGATGGTGGAACGTTTACTCAACAAGGATTAGAAGAAGCGAGTAAAGTATTAGCACAAAGTACAGCAACAAATAAAGTGGTTATTTTAATTACGGATGGTGTGACTACTTTTAGTTATGCGGATGATCGCAAGTCTGTTGTAGGAGATGGATCAAACTATGAAGCGGCACATGGAAATCGAACGATTGCTGAGAGTAAAGCACTGCAAAATAAAGGGTATGATGTCTTTACGGTTGGAGTGGAATTAGCGGCAGAACAAGGGATTACAAAAGGTGAAGCAGAACAATTAGTGCAGCAAATCGCTTCCTCTCCGGACAAATCGTATTTAATCGATGATGTAGCAAAATTAGAAACATCTTTACAAAACATTGGGAAAGAATTAGTCGATACAGTTGTCGATGGGAAAATAATAGATCCGGTTAGAGAGCAATTTATTATTCAAGAAAATGATAGCTTTACGAAGGCTTCAGATGAAACTTTATCAGATGGTCATTATTATGTTACTGCTACAAATGAACATATACTTCAGGATGTATCTGTATTTGTCGACAATCATCAAGTCATGGTCGATGGATTAAATTTAGGTGCAAATGATGAAATAAATATTCGGTACAAAATTCAAATTGATACAGAACTGGAACATATGATTCCGAATGTATTGTATGAAACGAATGGAGAGGCTGTATTAATTCCTATCGTAGAGACATCTGAAGCATATACATTTCCTGAACCGAAAGCATCGGCTGTATCTACATCGGTTATCGGGGAGAAGAAGTGGCAAGATTTTGGCTATGAAGTGTATCGACCGGATGAAATTATGGTAGAGTTACTTCGTACGTCTGATGGAGAAAATATCGTTGTAGATGAAACAGAAGTAACGGCCAATAAGGAAGGGAAATGGACTTTTAGTTTTGAGGATTTATTTTTATATGACCGAACAGGAGAGACGATTGATTACACAGTCCATGAAAAAGATGTCGTACATTATACGATGGATGTAGATGGAACGACAATAGTAAATATGCTGGATCAACAAGCTTCGATTGAATTAACGAAGGTAGGAAAGGGATCGCTAGAAAATGACGACAAAGTAGAAGTTGGAGAAAAAATAAACTATGTATTTACAATAAAAAATAATGGAAATATCCCGCTAGGAAACATTCACCTAACCGATGACATGGTAGGGTTGAGTGATATTCAATATGAAACAGTGAATGATGAAGTATTTGCTGGGAAAATAAGTGATGTCATTTTGGAGCCAGGTGATATACTTGTTGCTACTGCAATATATGAAGTAACAGAAAATGATTTAGAAGAAAATGTGATTCATAATGTCGCAATCGTTGAAGGAACACCAACTGTACCGACACCTGGACCTGACTTTGATGATACGCCTATACAGGATGAAGATGTATTTGACATCGAAGTCATCGAAGGAGAGTCAAAAAAAGATGATGCAATAGTTAAGGAAGTAAAACAAGTAAGAACAGGGGACGATGAAAAGCCGAAAACAGATGAGCAATTAAACGAAGAAGGGACAACTGTGGAAGTTGTAAAAGTAGGGGAGGAAACGGAAGCAAATAATACATTAGGAGAACAGGAGAAAAAAGGATTACATCTACCAAATACTGCAACAAATATGTATACTATCATGCTTATCGGGGCTTTGTTAGCTATTATAGGAATTAGTTTCTTCATTTGGAGGAAAAAAGTGAATCGACAAGTGTGATTGTGCAACTTGTAAATAGAAAAAACACGTTTGTTCCATGATCACATGAGCAAACGTGTTTTGTTTTGAAAGTGATTTATTTGTTCGTTCGGACAATTTTTGTCCCCAATAATGAA
>DXHX01000013.1 GCA_019113205.1 Candidatus Pseudogracilibacillus intestinigallinarum
TTGCATCTGTTTTCGTGATCATCGCATCCGAATTTCATTCATCGCATCCAAATTTCGTTTATTGCATCCACTTCCGCAATCATCGCATCCGAATTTCATTTATTGCATCTACCTCCGCGATCATCGCATCCAATTTTCATTCATTGCATCCACTTCCGCAATCATCGCATCCGAATTTTGTTTGTTGCACCTACCCCTTCCTAATCCTGTCCGTAAAAACTTTATATTTTTAGCATATTGAAAACGTTTCATTAATAAACATATATAAAGACGAAATGAAATATCTGGGGTGCGTGAAAAGTGCATGAAACGTTTATGGAACAAGCAGTAGCGAAAGCATGTAAACACCGCATCAAGTCTCATCTAACACCTCGGAAATGAGCATAGGGAGGCGAACGGTGTGCATGATTACATCAAAGAAAGGACTATCCGAATCGGGAGGTATATTATCGAGACAAAAAAGACGGTTCGAGTGATAGCGAGAGAGTTTGGTGTTTCAAAGAGCACGGTTCATAAAGATTTAACGGAACGATTACCAAAAATTAATGCCACATTAGCAAAAGAGGTAAAAGAAATATTGCAATATCATAAGTCTATTCGTCATATTAGAGGGGGAGAAGCAACAAAAGAAAAGTACTTAAAAGAAAGAAAACAAAATACACATGATGATTCATATTTGTAATATTTCGTTCGAAAAGGAGTTCAGACTGCCTCGTTTGAGTTCCTTCTTTTTTATTGTGAAAATTGAGTGAAATTTTATACGAAAATACACGATGAAAACCTATTGAAAGTACTGATATGAAGCGATTCCTTATATGTAAAAAATTCCCACTACAACATTTCTAAAATAAATCAATAAAATTGTACTATTTTAGAAGTATATTGTAGGAAACTGTGGTAAAATGTAATGTTAGAAGAATACAAATATACAGGCTATGAAATTTATATATAATCTGTGTTAGGAGGACAAAAATTTCATGTTTTCAAGAGATATTGGAATTGACTTAGGTACAGCTAACGTGCTAATTCACGTAAAGGGAAAAGGAATCGTATTAAATGAGCCAGCAGTAGTTGCGATGGACCGTACACAAGGGAAAGTTTTAGCAGTTGGGGAAGAGGCTTATATGATGGTAGGTAGAACACCAGGGAATATTGAAGCAATTCGTCCATTAAAAGACGGTGTTATCGCTGACTTTGATATAACAGAAGCAATGTTAAAACACTTTATAAACAAAATTAATGTAAAAGGATTTTTATCAAAGCCGAGAATGCTTATTTGCTGTCCTACAAACATTACAAAGGTAGAACAAAAAGCAATTAAAGAAGCGGCAGAAAAATCTGGTGGTCGTCGTGTGTATTTAGAAGAAGAACCAAAAGTGGCGGCGATTGGTGCAGGGATGGAGATTTTCCAACCGAGCGGTAATATGGTAATTGATATCGGTGGAGGAACGACAGACGTGGCAGTATTATCTATGGGAGATATCGTAACAGCAGAGTCTATTAAAGTTGCTGGTGATACGTTTAACCAAGATATTTTACAGTATATTAAACATAAATATAAATTATTAATCGGGGAGAGAACTGCCGAAGAAATTAAAATTAATATCGGGACAGTTTTCAAAGATGGTCGTACAGAAACGATGGATATCCGTGGACGCGACATGGTAAGTGGATTACCACGTACTATTACAGTTAGCTCGAATGAAGTGGAAGAGGCATTAAGAGAGCCTGTTGCATTAATCGTGCAAGCTGCAAAATCTGTACTTGAAAGAACACCACCTGAGTTATCAGCAGACATTATCGACCGCGGTATTATTTTAACTGGTGGTGGAGCGATGATTCACGGTATTGATCAGTTATTAGCAGAGGAATTAAAAGTTCCAGTATTAGTAGCAGAAGAACCGATGAACTGTGTTGCTAAAGGTACTGGTTTAATGTTACAAAACATTGATAAAGTAGATAAGAAAATCGGCTAGTAAAGTTGAAGTAATTTTCGGAAAGGGCGTGCACGATTATGTTACGTGGGTATTATACTGCTGCTAGTGGTATGATGGCGCAACAACGAAATCAAGAAATGATCTCGAATAACTTAGCAAACGCTAGAACGCCTGGTTATAAAGCAGATAAAGCAGCTTTACGTGCGTTTCCAGAAATGTTAATCCATCAAATGAAATCGAAAAATATTCCAACTGAAAACGGTTTGACATTACGTTCGAATGAGCCAATCGGGTCACTTACAACGGGTGTATATGCGCAAGAGTCGATTCCACATTTTGAACAAGGACCAATTCGTGAAACAGGAATGCCGACTGATTTTGCATTAGTAGATCGTTATTTCCCGGATGAAGCGGGAGGAGCTTTTTTCACGGTGGAAGCAACAGATGGAGATGTGCGTTACACAAGAAATGGCCATTTTACAGTAGATGGTCAAGGGTATTTAACGAATAATGATGGTTTGTATGTATTAGATAATAACGGAAATCGCATTATGACAAATGACGGAGATTTTCATGTCACACCGGAAGGGTCCATTGTAACGAATGATGGCGCCACAACAATCGGTATTGCATATATCGATAATGTGCAAAATCTTGTAAAAGAAGGACATGATTTACACCGTTTAGAAAATGGTAATGCGGTGAATATAAATAACACAGAGGCAGAAGTGAACGTATTACAACATACATTAGAAAGTTCAAATGTGGATGTTAGCCAATCGATGACAGAAATGATTGCAGCATATCGTGTATTTGAACAAAACCAACGTGTCTTAAAAGCGTATGATGAGAGTATGGGAAAAGCAGTGAACGATATTGCTAGATTAGGATAGGGGGACGAAAGATGTCACTTCGAGTGATGGGACAGGCGGCAGTAACGATGAATCAATTACAGCAACAATTAGATGTGATTGGTCATAATATTGCTAATGCGAATACGACCGGATATAAACAAAGAACATCTGAGTTCTCAGATCTTTTATTCCAGCAAATTCATAATATGACACAACCTGGTAATGAAGTAGGTAGAAGTACAAATGATGGAATTAGAATAGGAACAGGTGCTAAACTAGGGGCAGTAAATAATGATTTTTCTATTGGCTCTTTACAAAATACAGATCGTCCATTAGATATTGCACTTACTCAGCCAACACATTTTATGCAAGTAATAACAAATGTCAATGGTAGAGAAGAAATACAATATACGAGAGATGGATCCCTATATGTAAGCAGTGAAGGAAATGATTTAGTTTTAGTATCCAAGGATGGTCATCCAATCAATGGAGAAAATGGACCAATTCGTTTTTCCAATAACATTGATTCTATCCGTATTGGGACAGATGGACGTGTATACGTAACTGAAAATGGTGCAGAACAATATGCAGGAACGATTCAAGTTCGTCATATAACAAAACCTAGATTGTTAGAGGCAACAGGAGATAATATATTCCAGTTGCGTGTACAAAACACAGGTTTTAATGAAGCGGAAATTGCCCAATTAGTAGATGAAAATAACATCATGGAATCTGGTAAGCTAGAAATGGCTAACGTAGATATAGGTCTTCAAATGGTTGAGTTAATGAATGCTCAACGTGCTTACCAAGTAAATGCTCGTTCGATTACGATGGCAGATCAAATGCAAGGTCTTGTAAATCAACTAAGATAGTGATAAGATGCGAAAGAACGAGATTAGAAGTTAAGGTGAAATTAATATGACAGCAAATTCTTTAAAAGAACAACCGGAAGAACAAAAAGAAAAGGAAACGAAACCGACGAAAAAAAAGAAACAGCGTATCCGTAAATTTCCAATTTGGTTACGTCTCATTGTCGTGTTTATATTGATTGCCATTTCTTTAGCGCTCGGTTTAATTGTTGGCTATAGCATTATGGGAGACGGCAATGCGATGGATGTTTTTCAAAAATCGACTTGGCAACATATTATTGATATAGTCAGTAAAGAATAAGTAAAAGTAGGAGTGGTCATATGTTAGATGTGCAACAAATTAAAGAAATTATTCCACACCGTTATCCTTTTTTATTAGTAGATAAAGTGCTTGAAATCGAAGAAGCGAAACGTGTCGTTGGTTTGAAAAATGTAACGGTAAATGAACCGTTTTTCCAAGGACATTTTCCAGAATATCCTGTTATGCCAGGTGTATTAATTTTAGAAGCGTTAGCTCAAGTCGGAGCGATTGCGGTTTTAAACGTGGAAGATAATAAAGGAAAAATTGGCTTCTTAGCTGGCATAGACAAATGTCGTTTCAAACGCCAAGTAAAACCTGGAGATCAATTGCGTTTAGAAGTTGAAATTACACGCATGAAAGGTGCAATTGGAAAAGGAAAAGGTATTGCAACCGTAGATGGCGAAGTAGCTTGTGAAGCGGAAATTATGTTTGCGATTCAATAACAAGAGAAGGTATCCACTTTGGATATCTTCTTTTTT
>DXHX01000134.1 GCA_019113205.1 Candidatus Pseudogracilibacillus intestinigallinarum
TAGTTTTTCACTTTGTCATCTAATAACATCGTGCCGTTTTCTTTTAAGTTTGTATGCCATGAGAATGCTTTATCTAACATATGTGGAGTATGTCCACCTACTTTTTCAATTGCTTCCTCAAGATAGTCTAATAATTGTTGCTTATATTTAGGGTTCGCACAGTTTTCGATAATTTTTCTAGCACGTTTTACAGGAGGTAATCCACGGATGTCCGCATACCCTTGCTCTGTAACGATAACGTCTACATCGTGCTCTGTATGGTCTACGTGAGATACGAATGGAACAATTGTTGAAATGTCCCCACCTTTAGCTAGTGATGAAGTAACGAAAATCGTAATACGTGCGTTACGTGCGAAGTCTCCTGATCCACCGATACCGTTCATAACACGTGTACCACTTACATGTGTAGAGTTTACGTTTCCATAAATATCTACTTCGATTGGTGTGTTGAATGAAATGATACCTAATCGACGAATGATCTCTGGGTGGTTCGAAACTTCTTGTGGTCGGAATACGATTTGTTCTTTATATTTAGCTAAATCTTCTCCTAATGATTCTACACGTTTTTTCGATAATGAGAATGCTGTTGCAGATGCAAATTTAACTACTCCAGCATCAATTAAATCGAAAATACCATCTTGTAGAACTTCTGAGTATACTTCGATATCTTTAAACTGTGAATCTTTCATTCCACTTAATACTGCGTTCGCTACAGAACCAACACCTGACTGAAGTGGAGCTAATGATTTTGGTAGACGACCAGCTTCTACTTCTCCAGCGAAAAAGTCTAATAAGTTGTCCGCAATTTGTTGTGTTTCTTCGTTTGGTTCGAATAATGGCGAAGGAATATCCGGTTGTTCAGATAAAACAATTCCTTTTACTTTTGCAGGATCTACTTTAATTCCAACTTCACCGATACGCTCTCCAGTACTATATAAAGGAATTTCACGGCGTTTACCTTGCTCTTCTAATACGTATATATCGTGTAAACCTTCATACTCTTTCGGAGCATTTAAGTTTAATTCTACGATAACGTTTTCAGCTTTTTCAATAAAAATTGGAGAGTTACCAACAGAACCAGTTGGAATAATTAATCCATCTTCTGTAATAGCTGCTGCCTCAACAACCGCATAATCAATATTTCCTAAAGTACCTTTCCGTACTTCTTCCGCTGTATGTGATAAATGTTGGTCAATGTAGAACATTTCACCTGTGTTAATGCTTTTACGCATTACTGCATTCCCTTGATAAGGAACACGTAAGTTCACAATTCCAGCTTCTGCCATTGATTGGTCAGCAGTCGGTCCTAATGAAGCACCTGTATATAGGTTGACTTTGAAATCTTCGTTCTTTCCACGCTCTGATAAAGCTAATGGGAACTCTTTCGGCTCACCGAATAATGTGAATCCACTAAATCCTAAATTCATACCGTCTTCAATCCATGAAGCCGCTTCCTCAGCAGATACAACTTTGTCTAAAAAATCTTTATTTCTAATCTTTTGGCTTAAATCAACGCTCATGAAAAATCACCTCTTAAAATATTATTTACATTTTGTATATATTTTAACAATTTCTAGCCTAACATTCATGTGTTTTTGCATGAAAGGGCTTTAATTTATACTGAGCTACAATAATTATGACACTAAATGCATTGAAAGTCTACTATCATTATTATCCTCTATGCACCAACAACTAAAGCGTTTTCAAAAATCGAGTAATTGACGGAATCTTTTTGAATAACTTTGACTTACAGGTACTCTTTCTTCGTTCGACATTTTTAATATAAAAGTGGAATGAGAATCAGGGTGAATTTCTTTTATTTGGTGTAAATTAACAATGTAGGATCGATGACAACGAAGAAAGTTTTCAGCAGGTAATTTCGCCTCTACTTCCGTTAAATTATCACGATGTGTGCCCTTATAAGAGCTGGAGGAAATAGATGTTTTTCGATTGTATGCTTCTAAATAAACGATATCATCTAAGTGAATGGGCACCCAGCGGTCTTTCGTTCGAACCGTTATATATGGTAAATGGAGGGTAGTCGCATGTAATGGATAAATCGCTGTCATTGCACCGACGATTTCCTTTCCGATAAAAATCGGTTCTGAAATTGCCCGATAGGACATATATATTTCCTCGTGTTCAATTACTTCTTTCACACGATATCCTTTATCCATTGCCTCTTTTGTAATCGACTTTTCTGGTAATAAATCACCAGGCTTTATTTGTAAATCTAAATGAACACTCGGTTCATAATATAAATATTTTTGTCGATCAGCAATTATAATAGAGTCAGCATTCGGAAATAAGCGAAAATAATTGCGCAAAACCGTTTGGACAGTTTGTTTATCCATTACATTCACCCCCTATTCATATACATATCTTTTTCAACTTAAAATAGGTATGTTTCTAATTGCAATGGCTCAATATACGTTCCATCTTTATCATAGACACGCATATTTCCACCTGATATTTCATCAATTAACATAATTTCTTTCGTCTCTTTATTACGACCGAATTCTAATTTTATATCAAATAATTCTAATCCTTTATCTGCCAATGTTTCTTTAACGATTTGGGAAATTTCCTTCGTTAAAGATACAATTTGATCGTATTCAGCTTCTGTCACCACACGTAACAATGTTAAAGCTTCTTTCGAAATTGGCGGATCTCCACGCTCATCGTCTTTAATTGTCACTTCCACAAAACTATCTAATGCTTGTCCTTCTTCACAAAATGCTGCATAACGACGATAAAAGCTCCCTACTGCACGATAACGACAAATAACTTCTAATCCATTACCGAACATTTCCGCATCTTTTACGATCATTGCAACATCATCAAAATTCGTTTTAATATAATGGGTTGGAATATTTTTTTCGCGTAATTTTTCAAAAAAGTATGTCGTCATTTTCAAACCAGCTTTTCCAACTCCATCAATAGTTAACCCCACTGTATTGGCGCCTGGATCGAATACTCCATCTTCGCCAGTAACATCATCTTTAAACATTAATTGGATATTTCCATCTTCAAGCTTGTATACATCTTTTGTTTTTCCTTGATAAATTAGTTCCATCTGTTAATTCCTTTCTGAAAACAGTTGTATAGTTTTAGTATAAGTCTTTTTGGACAAATTTTAAAGACAAAAAAGGATGTAACAGACTAAATACCTGTCCACCCTTTTTTCCTTAAAAATATGAAAAGTCATCTAAAATTTCTAGCATCTTATAAAAATAGGATTCTAGTATGATAGTTGATACGATAAATGTTGCAATAAAGCTAACAATAATCGTGACATATACTATATAAATATGTTGTGAACTAGCTTGGTAATACTTTATTTTTTCGTAAATAAATAATGCCGGTATCAGAATTAACGAAAAGATAATGGATAATATAAGCAATATCGTTGCACCAACAAATGACGATACTAGCGCTAAAATAATTGCAACCAAGTTTAAAACAATTAATGGTGTAAGTAAACTACCAAACTGTGCAACAAAAAGTTTGAATGACATTTGTTTAATAACTAACTTTTCCATTCCTAAAACGACGAAGGCAGTTACAACGAGAACGATTAAGTAAATGATAAAAATTGGCATTCCCACATCAAAAAATGGGAGATTTCTTGGTACACCATATTCGGCAGTATAACCAGAAAATGTGCGATATTGACTGTTCCCCATGAAATAAACAACTAACATTTGAGTAAATGAAAATAAAACTAATGTAATAATTCCATAAACAAATTGTGATTCCTTTACATGAAATGCATTTGTCGGGTTTTGTAACATATTTTTAAACATATCCCAAAACTTTGTCGCATTCTCTTTCATTTGATCGACATTTACAGTTTGTTGTGCCGCTTCCTGATTACTACCTGTTATAGCTTGATAGTACTCCGCTTGATTAGCTTGTTGTGAAGAT
The DNA here is from genome assembly GCA_019113205.1 of Candidatus Pseudogracilibacillus intestinigallinarum. Taxonomy (GTDB): domain Bacteria; phylum Bacillota; class Bacilli; order Bacillales; family Amphibacillaceae; genus Pseudogracilibacillus; species Pseudogracilibacillus intestinigallinarum. Next base: position 3,928 of record DXHX01000134.1, read on the forward strand.
GATACCTGTTCTTGGTCATTCACTGATTCTGATTGAGTTGTATTTTCTTCTACTATAACGTCATTTGTATCCATGTCCGTATTTTGTTCCACTTTTTCTTCTGCATCTTCAGGTACAACTACTTTTTCTTCTAGGGCTGTTCCACATTTCCCACAAAACTTCCCTACTTCTTGTTCATTTTGACATCTAGGACAAATCATCCATTATTTCCTCCTTGTTATGTAACATGCATATTGTTTAACGAACTTTCTTTTTCGTATCGATATAATAAATTTTAATAATTTCATATGTTTCATCTTTTTCTTTCACATGATATCGTTTATCACGGTCATAATCATAAACAAGTCCATCATCATCATGGAAAACAAAAGTTTCATTCGTTTTCACTTCATACATATTATCTTTTTTCTTTTTCACATCTGTAACAGTGTTTAATTTAAAATCATAATAATAGCTAGCCTGATTCATATCATCAACAAATTGTATTAATTCTTTTTCTACTTCACTGCCATCTTGCAAAAATCTCGCAATATACTGATAGTTCCCTTCATTTACAGAATCCTCATAAGCATCACGAAATGATAATATAAAACTACTTATATCGAGTAGTTTTTCATCTTTTGTTTGCAATGTAGAGGTATTTCTTTCATCAAATTCAAATGATAGTGTATCTGATTCTCCCATTTCATCCATGTAAATCGTGTTTGAACGAGTTATTTTACCGTCCTTCGCAGTCCATTCCGCATGCAATGTTTGAATGTCTCGCGCTTTTAACGTACCATCTTCCATGAGGGCTTTTAATGTGTAATCGGACTTTTTTCCATTTATATACAAAACTGCACTATCATAAGAGGGTGCTGTCGCAAATGTGTATGTAACCCGTCCATCTGTTATAGGAATAAATAGGGAGGCATATGGTTCGATGAGTAATTTTTCATCATATACTATTTCATCATCTTCTGTTGAGACAGCTTCAAAAGGATACACTCCTGGATATACTTCTAATACAGTCTCTCCCTTTTTCATCTTAGTCAGGTCAAATGATTCATCCGCAATTTTCACTTGTAATGTTAAGTAATCTTCCGGTACTAATAACTTCGTTGGAGCTGCATGCACTTCATATGTATGAAAAAGACCGAATACATACGGCGTTACATCCACATAAAATAAAGGCTCGTCTTCTATCGAAAAGGCTGTAAATCTAGTTGGTTCCTCTACATTCATTTCTCGTTTAAAAATCGATAATAATTCTAGCTTTACATCGTCCCATTCTTCCGTTTTCATCCATTCAAAATAAGAGGTTTCGTCTAAAAGAATGTTTTCATCAAATGAAACCCCATCTATAAATTGTGTTTGTTCCCCTTCCATCACCGCATTTTCTAAAGCGGTAAACTTTTTCATCGGATCAGTCATATAATTTATAGCAAAATAGGAACCCGTACCAATAATACATAAACTAATAAGTGCAATAAGAAGTAACTTTTTTCCCTTACGTTGGCGTTTCTTTTCTGTTCTTACTGGAGTTTCTTTCTCTATTGAGGCTTTTTCTTCGTTATTATGTGAGAAAGGATAACCGCAATTTGTACAAAATATGGCATTTTCATCCGGGTTCTTATACCCACATTCAATACAAAACATAGATTACCTCCTTTTTATGAGTATTTTTTACTAATTCCTTTACATAAGAATACAGTATTTTGAAAAAATGTACAATTTTTCATAAAAAAAACGGCCAAGTTTATCTTTTCCTGATAAACTTGGCCATTCTCCTAATTTGAGACTACTATTGTTCGAGCCTCATCCTTTATTTTATAACGTAATAAAAATCATTAATCCAAAAACGATACTTAAATATGTTAAAGAAAAATAGAACATTGAATTGGCATAGCGAACATCATCTTTTCTAAATAATCCACGAATCGCCATTCCTAACCATACAATATTTAATACGGACATCACGATAACGAAAAATGTGCCTAATGAAGTTAAAAATAATGGTAACGGCAAAAGTGCTGCAATATATACTGCATTTTGTCGCTTCGTTACTTCAAAACCATATGCTACTGGTAACATCGGTACACCGGCAGCTTTATAATCATCATGGCGGCGCATCGCAATCGCAAATGTATGTGGAATTTGCCATATAAATAATATGATAAATAATACAATCGGTACGATATGATACGCAGAAGAAATTGTCGCCCAACCAATTAACGGTGTAACTGCCCCTGATACACTTCCCACAACTGTATTTAATGTATAACGACGCTTCGTCCAAAAGGTATATAGTACTACATACGTAAACCAACCAATAAATGCATATATAAATGCTTCAAACGTTGTAAATAGTAAAATAACATGTCCTAAAACAGAACTAACAATTCCTAATGTTAGTACTGTTTTCATCGAGAAGTTCCCTGTGACAGTTGGTCGTTCTTTCGTTCTATCCATTTCCTTATCTAAATCTACTTCATACCAATTATTCAAAATTAGCGCACCGGCCATTACTAAAGTGCCACCAATTGTCATAATAATAAATTTGTCTAAATGATCGAGAAAGGATTCGCTATTAAAATAAAGGGCTAACCAAAACCCACTTAAAATCGGTAATATATTTGCAAGCAGGACAATACCTTTTACTAATGCCTTTAAGTCTCGCAATATAGATCCGACACTTTGTTTTTCCATATTATAATTAGTAGACATACTCAACCTCGTACACCTCTTTAATAGTCAATAATTCAATTATACACATTATTATAGCATGAAGAAACTTTTTGGCTATGTTGAATTATTACATATTTAAGACATTTTCCTTTATAGTTGAGATGAGTCGTATTAATACGAAGGAGAATGCATATGACATTACTAAAAAAGGGACTGCATTTTTATTTATTCGGCCTCATTATTTTAACTTTAGGAATTGCTTTATCTGTTCTTTCTCTATTAGGGACATCACCATTTGATGCACTTTTGGTAGGATTGTTCCGAACTTTCGGATTAACAATTGGTAGTTGGGAAATCGTTGTAGGTACATCAATGGTTATTGGGAATGCTTTATTAGATAAAAAACGCCCTGAATATTTCGCTCTCATTACATCTTTTATTACCGGAATCGGAATCGATAGTTGGCTATTTATCTTAGAATATATATATATTCCTCATGGACTAGGTGGGCAAATTATCTATTTACTACTTGGTATTCTCTTAACAGGAATCGGAGTCGCTTTTTATTTACAATCCGAAATTGCTCCAAATCCAATGGATCGCTCTATGATGATTTTATCCAATAAACTGAATTGGTCTGTCACGAAATCACGTGCCATTATTAATGTACTTCTCGTTATTGTTGCCTTTTTGTTCGGTGGTGCAATCGGAATTGGCACATTAATTAATGCGTTTGTTGTCGGATGGATTATTTCCTTTTTATTACCTTGGGCGAATAAATTAAGAAATGCTAGTTTGCATAAGACATCATTAAAACGAAACGAAGTACAATAATTATACGTCTATTTTGTTTCATCTCGTTCCATTTTTCTGAATTTTCCGTTAAAATGTAGTATATATGTTTCTTAATAAAGGAGCTTGCAATGAATAAATACGTATACGCACTACTCGTTGTCGCAACAACTTCATTAATGGGATCTGCATTTGCGATTGGTAAAATTGGCCTCGCCTATGCATCACCAATCTTGCTTGTCGCCCTCCGTTTTACGATTGCTGGAATCGTCATGGGCATTGCAGTCTTTTTTTTAAAGAAGCCCCATCCAAAGACATTGTACGATTGGGGACAAATTTTTATTATTGGATTTTTCCAAACAGCTGGAGTAATGGGATGTATCTTTGTTAGTTTAAAAACAATTACTGCTGGAGAATCATCCATTTTAACCTTTATGAATCCACTGCTCGTTATTATTTTCGGAACTATTTTTCTACGTTTGTCTTATCGGCGATTACAATGGTTCGGGGTCGTATTAGGATTCATCGGTGTGTTCATTACCTTTGGAGCGCATGTATCTATTAAAATTGGAACATTGCTCGGTTTTCTCTCTGCCGTTTCATGGGCTATCGGGACGTTACTTATTAAAACATGGGGAGCCAAATTTAATGTGTGGGTATTGACTGCCTATCAAATGTTTTTCGGAGGCATCATTTTATTTTTCGGTAGTTTTATTTTAGAAGAACCTTTTTTCGTCCTGAATAGTTCTTCCCTCTTTATTCTATTATGGTTAGCAATTATGGCATCTGTCGTGCAATTTGCCATATGGTTCTATTTACTTTCTATTGGTGACCCAGGTAAAACGAGTGCATTTTTATTTTTATCTCCTTTCTTCGGAGTTCTATCCGGTTGGGTATTATTACAAGAACCTATTTATTGGTATGTCGCATTAGGTGGTGTCTTTATATTTGCAGGTATTTTCTTTGCTAACTGGACACCAAAACAAACATATAAGCGTTCTACTTAAAATGATAGTAGCAATATCTACACTGTTTCTTTTAAAGTGAAAAAAGTGAGCTTCCAGCCAAATGCTGAAAGCCCACTTTTTAAAGATGTGTAAATCCTCGAATGATGAAACGAATAAATCGGATTGGTAAAGAAAATATTTCCATAATGCCGGCTGTCCACTCTACCTTATCTAGAAAACTTACTTTCCGTTTCTTTCTTTTACCCACAATTCGTACTCCTTCCAATTAAATTTCTATTTCATCAATCAACTCTACCGCTTCAAATATTCCTGTATCAGTATTATACTCCATACGATATACTGATTCAAACTCACGAAACCCCTCTTTTTCCACTCCCGTAATATTAAACTGTTGGCGGATGGTTACGTCATATTGTTCTCCAGAAGATAATACCTCTGTCGTTACGACTTTTCCACCTTCATACGTTAACTCCACACCTCGTTCTCGATTATCTATAATTAATTTTTTTAATTCATCGTCTATCGGGCTACCAGATTTTACATATTCAAAAACTCGCTCATAGTCCCCTTCTGTTCGTGCTTCTGTACTTAATTCTGCATAAGTAATAGCATCTAAACCTGCTTGATACTCCTCTGTTGCAAGTGCATCAATCTCTTCATCTGTTTGTGGAACTTCCTCCTCTTCCGTTGCAACTGGAGCTAATAATACTCTAGGGTCATCCTCTTTATTAGGATTTTCGCCTTCGACAAGTTCAAAATCTTCATCATAATAAAAAAGACTAGAGTCACTTACATTATCTACTAATCCATTATCTTCTGTATACCATATACCGTCTTCATAGTATGCACGTGCTTTTTTCACTTTATCTTCTTCTTGAATAAATTCATTTGCTTCCGTGAAATAAATTGCTTGATCTAACCACTTAGCTAAATTATGTCCAGTAAATTGTGTTACAAGTTCAAACGGTTCCTCTTCATCGCCAGTATAAGTATATATAGCAGCAATCGTACGGACCGCAGTAATTTCACGGAAGTCTTGAGCGATGACGATTAGTTCAAGTACTCCATCACCCGTTACATCTGCAGCTGTAATTTCCCATTTTGTTTCTTCTGCAAAAAATGATGTTATGTCATCTTTATCAATAAACGGTGCGAATAAATCTAAATGTGGTAAAGTAATCAGCTCATCTTCGCGTTCTTTTTCATTGAGCGATTCTCCAATAATACTGTCAACATTCGGTGCATCAAAACCAATTTTAAATTCGAATTTATTTCCTTGAAAGGAAACATATAAGGACTTTCTTCCCTCTTCATCTTCCGGATCTTCCATCCGTTTAGAATATTGTACTGTCGGACCTAAATTTCCTTCTTCGCGTATTTGTAATATCGCATCTGAACTAATCGTATCCTCATTCATTTCTTCCATCCATTTTAAATCCTTTTTTACACTGTTTTTTTCTAAAATTGCTTCATCTTCTTCACTTATTGCTTCATTTTGACATCCGTATAATACTACACTACTCATAATAAGAATGCTTACCAACAGTTTCTTCATATCTTCCTCCATCAAGATGTTATTGTTATATTACATTTTATGAAGTCTTTACATCATTTTCAAAAGAAATGGGAATTTCATCATGAAAATATCACTGTTTAAACTAAACAAAATAAATAAATTACAAAAAAGAAGGCCCCTCACGTAATATCATCACGAGTGAGACCCTCTGTTTCTATCATTTTTTATATCAACTAATTAGGCTGATTGTGGTGTTGCTTTGTTCCCCTTCATTTTTGTGAATTGGAAGATTAACATGAATGCGAAAATTACTACTCCGATAATATCTGTATATGTTCCAGGGTACATTAATGCGACCCCACCGACTAGGGAGAGTAGTCTACCGAGCCAGTTTAATTTCACATACCAATAACCTATCATCGCAGCACCGATTGCGATCATCCCTGCAATCGCCGTAATTAATATTAAGACGATTTCAAAGAAGTTCGTATCAATCATTAATAAAGCTGGCTGTAATACGAACATATATGGAATGATAAATGCTGCAATCGCTAATTTCGAAGCATTCACTCCAGTCTGTATCGGACTTCCCCCGGAAATACCGGTGGCTGCAAAGGCCGCTAATGCTACTGGTGGTGTAATATCTGCTACAATACCGAAGTAGAATACAAACATATGTGCAGCTAATATTTCAATTGATACAGGTAAAGCATCATTTAAGGCAATAATTGCCGGTAATGCAATGGTAGATGTAATAATATAGTTCGCAGTCGTTGGCGATCCCATCCCTAAAATTAACGATGTAATCATCGTAAAAATTAATGTTAACATTAACTGCATTTGCACATTTGTAGAGATAGATGCTGCCATACTTACTAAGCTGTTCCCCATTTTTAAACCTAAACCAGTTTTTGTTACAACTCCAACAATAATACCAGCACACGCTGTTGCTGACGCTACACCTAAAGCAGTTCTCGCCCCTGAAGTTAAAGCTTCGATAAAACGAGAAAAATTAATACGTGTTTCTTTTAACGGTAAACTAACGATAATAGTAGATAAAATACCATATAAAGCAGTTCTTTCAATACTTAATCCTTGGAATAATAATACAACGATAATAATAATCGGTAGTAATAAGTGAATCTTTTTAAATACGGTTGATTTTTTTGGAATTTGATCTGCTGGAAGTCCATGTAAACCTAATTTTTTCGCTTCCAAATGCGTCATAATCCAAATTCCAGCAAAATATAATATCGCTGGAATTAATGCCGCCTTTGCAATATCCCAATATGGCACACCAGCAAATTCAATCATTAAAAATGCCGCAGCACCCATGATCGGTGGCATAATTTGCCCACCTGTTGATGCAGCCGCTTCAACCGCACCAGCGAAGTTACGATGGTATCCTAAACGTTTCATCATCGGAATCGTATAGGAACCTGTTGTCACGGTGTTTGCAACAGAACTCCCTGAAATAGTTCCTTGCAATGCACTGGAGAAAATAGCAACTTTTGCCGGTCCACCTGTACGTTTTCCAGCAATCGTAATCGCTAAGTCATTAAAGTAGTTTCCTACACCTGTTTGCACTAAAAATGCTCCAAATAGTAAAAACAAGAAAATGTACGTAGAAGATACTTGAAGTGGTGTACCTAAAATACCTTCAGTCGTAAAGAACATAGAGTCAACTAATTGGTGTAATGTTAATCCACGATGTGCGAACATTCCGGGCATATGAGGTCCGAAGTAAGCGTACAGTAAAAATACGGATGCAATAATCATAATCGGTAATCCAACCGCACGTCGTGAAGCTTCTAACACAAGTAGGATTGCTATTCCACCAATAATCAATTGTGTATCTGATATTGTTCCTACATGTTGCACTAACGTATCATAGTACATTGGCCAGTATCCACAAACAATAATTGCTAATAAAATTAAAATCATATCATACCATGGCACACTATTTCGGACTGTCTTTCTGCGCGCTGGGAATAATAAGAAAATAAGTACAAGCGCAAATCCTAAGTGTACAGTACGTTGAATATATGCTGTATATTGTCCAAATGCTCCTGTATATAACTGGAATAAGGAGAAAGAAATTAATAGGCCGAATACAATCCATGCTGCTATCCCAGTTAAATTACGTGTATTCGATTCAGCATCAAATTTCTTCAATAATTCCTCTTGTTCCTCGGCACTAAGCTCTGCAGCACCTTCTGTTTCTTTGTTTTCTTTTTCGTCTATCTCTTTTTCCTTGTTGTCATTTGATTCAGTCATGAATCTTCACCTCTTTCCACGCTCTAAATAATGATATATGTTCAACCTTTACGGTATACCAGTTTCCTGGTTCAAAAAAGTCATTGAATAAAACAGTATGTTCATCGCTATTTTTGTCAAACCAAGTAAAACGATGTTCCGATACTGTTTTTCCGTTACGTATTTTCATGTCATCAAATACGTTGTTCAAATTTTTTATATGATATTTGCCATCTTCGTAAAAAAATTCTTCCCCTTCTTCTACAGTCGATGGCATCCCTATTCCAAATTCTTCAAACACAATTTCATGTTGCTCAATTTTATCTTCTGCTGTGATGCGATATTTTTCCACCACATCTGTTAAATGAATAGAGTGGACAAACGTAATATTAAAATGTTGATCATCAAATGTAGGCATATAAGCAGCAATATTTCCACTATTTTTTTCATAGAAGATTAGAACTTGTTTTTGTGGTATAAATATAAAAATAATTGCAATCAAACATATTATTACGATAAAACTAACTATCTTTTTCAACAAAACCAACACCTATAAGTGAGAAAAAAAGCTGGTGATGTGTACCACCAGCCTTTCTTTTAATTTTTATTCGATCTCTAAACCTTGCTCTTCATAATATTTCTTCGCACCAGGGTGTAAATCGAAGCCGATTCCATCAAGTGCCGAATCTAATGAAATGAACTCAGATTTTGCGTGAGCAATATCATCAGCATTTTCATAGATTGCTTTTGTAATGTCGTACACTGTATCCTCAGCAATATCATCTTTAACGACGATCATTGCCATTACAGCAACTGTTTCGACGTCAGATTCTAACCCATACGTTCCTTCTTCAATTGTATCATTTGCATAGTAAGGATATTTTTCAATTAATTCTTCCGCTTTATCAGCTTCAATTGGTAATACATTTACTTCAGCAGTAGCTTGTAATTCTTCTACCGCCCCAGTTGGTGTTCCTGCTGTGATGAATGCAGCATCGATATTTCCATCTTTAATTCCACCTGCTGATTCACCAAAGTCTAAGTTTTGTGCATCGATATCATCCATCGTTAAACCATGGATTTCTAAAATTTGTTCAGCGTTTACATAAGTACCTGATCCCGGTGCCCCAACTGAAACTTTTTTACCTTTTAAGTCTTCTACTGATTCAATACCAGATTTTTTAGTCGTAACAATTTGAACTGTTTCAGGATATAAAGAACCTACTGCTAATACAGTATCAACTGGCTCTCCTTCAAAAGCATTCTCTCCAGCGACAGCATCTGATGCAACGTCTGTCTGTGTAAATGCAATTTCAGCCTCGTTATCACGTAATGCGATAATATTATCTGCTGATGCGTTAGAAGATAATGCGTCAGTTTGAATTCCTGTTTCATCTGTAATAATTTTCGCAATAGCTCCACCTAATGGATAGTAAGTACCACTCGTTCCACCAGTTAGGAAACTTAAGAAATCTGGCGTTTCTCCACCATCATTATTTCCTCCATCGTTCCCACCGTTGTTTCCACCATCATTCGAATTTCCACCACACGCAACTAGAACAAGTGAAAGCGCGAACAATAATATAATTGTAAATAGTGAACGTTTTTTCATGTAATGTTTCCCCCTTTAAATAAACTTATTATACTACTAAAATAACAGTATTCTTCGTTAAAATCAACTTTTATGTAATAGCTTACAATATTGTTGTAACATATATGATATCGGTTTCTTGCAATACGTTATTTTCATGTGTATTCTTAACATATCATATAAAAAAGGTGATAAAATGAACATTGCAATTTTTGATTTTGATGGCACTTTATATAAGAAAGAAACCTTTCCACTATTAATGAAACATTTAAAATATCATCCTATTTACAAAAAGCGATATCGGTCTTTTTTCGCTGCAGTACTACTTCCTTATTTAGCTTATAAATGTAAATTATACAAAGAAGAAAAAATGAAATATAACATGATGCAATCTTATGTTCATGCATTTAAAGGGCTGACGATCGAAGAAGTCAATCATTTTTTTAAGACATTAGCTGAGAAAATGATTCCTGACATAAATACAACTGTAAAAGGCCGATTGGAGCAACACGCAAAGGATGGCATGGAAATTTATATCGTTTCTGGGGCATTTACACCATTAATTGAATATGTTACAAAAGATTTACCGGTATCTCATATCATTGCAACGAATATTCCATTTAAAAATGGGGTATATCATTCAACAGAACCGATTACACATGTACAAGGCATAACAAAATGCCAACTCATAAAAAAAGCATTAAAAGGTAAACAAGTTCAATGGAGTGACAGTATATCCTATGCTGATAGTTATTCTGACATACCGATTCTTGAACTTGTTGGAAAGCCTATTTGTGTCCACCCAGATGATGCTTTACAAATCGTTGCAAAGCAAAAGGGATGGGAAATTTTAGATTAATATTTTATAAAGGAGAATGAATCATGGAAACATTTAAAGCATTAATCGTCGATAAACAAGAAGATGATTTTTCTATTGGATTAAAAAATATTTCACAAACGGACTTACCTAAAGGTGATATATTAATTAAAGTGCATTATTCAAGCGTCAATTATAAAGATGGACTAGCATCTATCCCAGACGGAAATATCGTTCGAAATTACCCTCATATTCCTGGTATCGATCTAGCCGGTGTCATCGTCGAAAGTACAAACGATGCATTTACGGTCGGACAACAAGTCATTGCTACTAGCTATGAAATTGGTGTGTCCCAACATGGTGGATTTAGTGAATATGCTCGTGTGAATAGTGAATGGGTCGTTCCATTACCAGATGGTTTAACATTAAAAGAAGCGATGATATATGGAACAGCTGGATTCACAGCAGCATTAGCTGTACATCGCCTTGAAACTAGTGGGGTTAAAAAAGAGGACGGTCCTATTTTAGTAAGTGGGGCAACAGGTGGTGTTGGGAGCATCGCTGTTTCCATGTTACATAAATTAGGTTATGAAGTAACTGCAAGTACTGGAAAAGAAACCGAACATGATTTCCTACGTTCCATTGGTGCGACAAATATTATTTCTCGGGAAGCGTTACAACCTGAAAAGGTGCGACCATTAGATAAACAATTATGGGCGGGTGCGATTGATCCTGTTGGTGGAAAAACTTTATCGTATATTTTAAGTACAGTAAAATATGGTGGTGCGGTTTCTGTGATGGGATTAACTGGAGGACCAAAACTAGAAACAACTGTATTCCCATTCATTTTACGTGGGGTCAATCTGTTAGGGATCGATTCAGTTTATTGTCCGATGAATGAACGTAAGGTAATTTGGGAAAGAATGGCCTCAGATTTAAAGCCAAACACATTAAATGATGTTGTAAACGAAGTTACTTTAGAGGAGTTACCCGAAACATTAGAAGCAATTTTGGCAGGTAAAATAAAAGGGCGTACAATTGTTTCCTTAACCTAAAATGTACTCTTACAGGATAGGATAAAATACGAATTATAATCGTGTTTAAAATTGCTATAACAATGTACATTACTTTTACAGAAAACTGTTAGAGAGGCTGAGACACAACTCAGTGAAATGAAAAAGGTAATTTCAGTTAATTTAGTTTTCACTGGAATTACCTTTTCATTTTATATATTCGACTACGCCGCTCCATCAATCTAATTTCGCCTTCCTACCCATATATGTTTATTCGACTTTCTTCATTGTTTCAGTTAAATCTAGTAAACCATCGACGGTTAACGAAGGATCCATCATATCTAAATTATATTGAAAATTGTCCTCATTCCATACTAGCGACTGTAATAACTTCGCATTTATATACATTCCGTTTTGATCACGGACTTGCACCTCTTCAGCATCATTACCAAATAATTCTATTTGTTCCTCAATATCATCTGTTGCTGGCGATATAATCGATAATGTAATAAATGCGATACCATCTTTTTTATATGCAATATCGACGTAATTCGTCTGTGCATCCATTTCTATTAAGCTAATATGATCAATCGTTATTCCGTTTTCTTCTGGTACATAGAGAACTCCTTCCCCTAATATGTCTATCATTTCCTCTAACTCAATTTCTTTCCCAGAAAAATCCGTATCTAATGTCTCCACTTCCGCATCTTCCGGTACATCTAATGTAAAAACTTCATCCTTAAAATCAGAAGAAAAATCAATGGACGTGTAAACTAACTCTGTTTTTATATTAGCCGACTTAGAAATCATCTTCAATATAACCCAATATTCTGTATCCACCCAAAAATCTTGTTCACCAAATACCGTCCCATCTTCTTTCGGTATCGCTTTAAAATGGACTGTATCACGACCGATAATCGTTTCATTTCCAAGTTTTTCAATATTATGTGTTTCTTTAATTGAATCTAACACTAAATTCAATTGATCCTTCGGGCTATTATTCAATTCCTGTAATTCCCCAAGTTCAAATTGAAACACTTTATTTTGTTCCGCCTCATACGTCATAATTTTTTCTCCATCGTTTACGGAAATGCTTTTTTCTGGACGAACAACTTCCACACGTGATTTCTTTCCATCACGCCATTCTTTCATTTCCATTTCGCCTAGTTCTTCCATATCCATATCAATCGTCATCTCCCCATAATACTTCACATTATCTTCTTCTGCTAAAACATTCGCTAACAATTTATTTGGAGATGTCTCTTCATTTCCATTATTACAAGCTGATAACATCAACAATGTACCCCCTAATATCATAAATAATATCTTTCTCATTCCATATCCTCCCTCATTTTTGGCAGCATCATAACAAAACAAACACCGATATTTTCTTTCGAGTAGACAAATAATTCTCCACCGTGCATTTCAACAATGCTCTTAGCAATGGTTAAACCTAAACCAGATCCAATCGCATCCCTTTTACTTCGAGCCCCATCTACTTGATAGAGTGGGTCAAAAATATATCCTATTTTATCATTTGGAATTCCTTTACCTTCATTTTGAATCGCAACATAAACCATATCTTCTCGCTGTGAAAAAGAGGGATCAACAAAAGGAAATAACAATTCCGCTACATCTGCAATGTTTTCAAATGCAAGTAAATGTATGACACCATCCATTTTCGAGTGATGAACAGCATTAACGACAAAATTATCGATGACACGAATCATCTCTTTCACATTTACTAAAAGAGGATGCTGTACGGTGTTTTTCGTTATAAGTTGGATGTTTTTTTTCTCACATAATGCATCATAATCAGCTAAAAGCATCTCGAATAACTCCGCTCCATCTACTTGTACTTTCTCTAATGGCGCTTTTTCCCCTTGTAACAATGTGTATGTCGTCAAATCATCTAGCATTTGTTTCATAAAATCTGCTTTTTCAATAATCGTATTCTTATAGATTTGTTGTTTATCTTCGCTCATCATTTCTTGTTCTTGTAAAGCTTCTGCGTATGCTTTAATGGAAGTTAAGGGCGTTTTTAAATCATGTGAAATTGCCGCTATCATATATTCCTTTTCTTTCTGTTCTTCTTCCAATTCACTTTGTGTCCGCTCCATTTCTTCCCTCATGTTATAAAAATGTTGTTGTAATTGTCCAATCTCATCATGAGATGTTTTCATTTTTTCATAGGAACTCCCACTTGCAAAGGCAGTCATCTCTTCCTTTAAATGGTTTAATCGTTTGTTCACTTTTTGATGTAATAATAACATCATCAACACGTATATAAGTAAAAATATTGCTATAAAAATGCCAAAGGTGATCCAAGTTCGTTCTTTCATCGTTTGCACAAAATGTTCTCGATACATTTCTACTTCATACAATCCAATAAGTTGTCCTTCATCAAACACAGGTTCTTTGTATGTAAATGTATTTAAATGTTCATCTACTTCATATAAATTGGTATAAAGTTCCTCTACATTGGGAATTTGAAAGACTTCATGAATCGTCGTATACAACACTGCACCATCATGACGATACAATTTAATTTGGACTGTTTCATCTGAATGTGCATCTAACAATGATTCATTCAAATTACCAGTATACATCGTAGGATCACGTAAAATTGGATGCAAATTACTTAAGCGACTTTTCACTTCATAAAATTGGTCGACTTTTTTCGTATCATAATAATTCGAAATAGATACGAATAAAAAATAGGCACTCAATAAGGGTAAAACCATCATCAATAAATAGGAAATCAACAACCACGTTTTAATCTTCATCGTTCTTCTCCGATAAATCGATATCCTTTTCCCCAAACTGTTTGAATAAATAATGAATTTTTCACAGGGTCACCTAATTTTTCACGTAATGATTTCACGTGTACGGTTACAGTATGCAAATCTTCATGATCGATTTGTTGCCATACGTGGGCAAATAGCTCTTCTTTTGTAAAGACGCGTGACGGGTTTTGTGCCAATAAACGAAGTAAATCAAATTCTTTTACCGTAAGTACAATTTCCTTTTCATCAATGAACACTTTCCGTTCATCCATATATAATGTAAGGCCGTTTTCAAATGTAGATGTTTCAGCCGCTTCCTCCACACCTTGATACCGATGCCAACGTCGTAAATGAGAAGCAACACGTGCTTTCAATTCATGTAAACTAAATGGCTTGGCAACATAGTCATCTGCTCCAATATCTAACCCTTCTACTTTCATAGCATCTTCTTGGCGTGCACTAATAATGATAATAGGTACATCACTATCCCAACGAATGTTTTTACATAATGTCAATCCGTCCATTTCTGGAAGCATTAAGTCTACCAATACTAAATCATACGTACTAGATTTGAAATCTTCCCATCCCTCGAGTCCTGTCGTTGCCCATGTCACTGCGTACCCTTCATGACGAAACGTATCACAAATAACGTTTGCAATTTCTGGATCGTCCTCTACTAATAATAAATTTGCTAACATCTCTTTCCTCCTACGTGTACATTCAATGTATCATATCGTCTTAATCACTTTTGAAACTTTATAATTCTTTTATAATTGCATGTATAAACAGATTATATGAGAAGCCGTTTTCATTATAGTATAATAAAAGAAGAAGCAAAAAAATATAGGGGAGCTGATATAAGTGGAATCAATAACGCTATTTAAATATTCACGCACTTCTACATTAATTTTATTAAAACAATTAGGGGAAGAAGTGTGGGATGAACAACCACACAATTGGCCGAACAATATACGTTGGTTAGCTGGCCATATTTATGCGGAAGCAGAAGGTTTCATGCATGATGCAGACCATTCCTATGAAATTACACATCAAGAATGGATGCCATTGTTTTTAGATGGTTCCCGTCCATCCGAATGGAAAGAAAACGATCCTGTTCCTACACGTGAAGAAATAATAAATGCCCTTATTGAACAAGAAAGTCGAATCGAAAATTTTTTTAAAGGAAAGTTAAAAAATGATGTATCAAAAGTACGCGATTTAAATGGGATGTTACTAGAGACAGTCGATTCATCGCTACAGTTCATCACTTGGCATGAAGGGATTCATATAGGAGATATTAAAGGACTAAGACTTTTAACAAAGTAAAAAAAGAGCCGAAGACTAGAAAGTGTATATACGTTGAAACTAAAAGAAAGATAAGGACAAAGTATCCATCCGTCCGAAAGATATTTCTCTAACGTTAACAACATCAACATTAGAGGTAGATTAATTTCTTTCGCTTCATGTCTTTTATCTTTCTTGTTTCAAGCTTACATTTTCCATCTGTCTTTCGCTCTTTTTATTTTTCAGTCAATTTCGCATGGAGAACGAGTCGGCCTTTTTCAGGATCTAACATATAGTCACATGTCGATAATGTTATAATTCGATCATCTGGTGATACATCAATTCCTGCATCGAATTTTGAACGATCTTTTATTTCATCTAATAAAGCCGTATATTCTACATCTGAGTCGAAACGTGTTTCAATATAATTAAAATCTGTTACCGTATTATAAACGGCAAACACTTCCGCTTCATAACTTTTAAACAACGTATCATATTCGAATGTACGATGTTCCCTAAAGAAATCTTCATCTAAAAACTTCGTTATATGTTGAAACATCGATCCGTCTTTCATCCGATGACCATATACAACTGTATTAAAATCTTCGCTTAAAATATCATTTCGATAATCTAAAAAGATACTTCCTGCACGTGATTCATCCCCTTCAAAATTTCGCGTTAAATATTGATCATTATTTTCCGCTTGTAAAATTGGATAATCAATCTGTGTTCCATCAACTGTAATCCAACCAACAACATCTTGATTCATTTCAAGTAGTTTATCAAATCCTGAACGAATCATGCCAAGTGGACGTGCTTCTTCTTCCACTTCGTTATCATAAAATACATCTTGTACTTCTTTTAATACTTTACGATTATTGTAATAATCATATACCGCATCAAATAAACCGTATGATGCATAGACAAAAACAGCTAAACAAGTAACTGTAATAAAAATCGAAATGCTTTTTCTTATCGGTGATTTTCGTTTCTTTTTAGCCATTTTGTCCTCCTTATTTAAATTCCTATTGGAACGATATATTTCCCGATTTTTTCGTCATCTTTCACAACGACATGCACACCGTATATTTTTTCAATTAAATCTTCAGTAACTATTTCATTCGGGTCACCACTTGCTATGATTTCCCCTTGTTTCATCGCTATAATTTTATCACTATATTGAATCGCTTGGTTAATATCATGTAACACCATGACAACGGTTAACCCATTTTCTTCAGATAATTGCTTTACTAATTCTAAAATTTCATATTGATAATAAATATCTAAATTCGCTGTTGGCTCATCTAAAAATAAATATGGTGTATCTTGTGCGAGTGCCATTGCAATCCAAACACGTTGCTGCTGGCCACCTGATAATGCATCAATCGCCATATCTTTTCTTTCATACAATCCCGTTCGTTCTAACGCCCATTTCACCTTTTCTTCATCTTCATCAGATTGAGGAGTAAACGTTGTCCGATGTGGCAGTCGTCCGTAATAAACAAGTTTTTCTACCGTCATATCACTAGGCGCATGATTATCTTGATGCACGACACCTAATGTACGTGCAAGTTCTTTCGGTTTATAACTAGACAATGACTTCCCCTGCAATGTAACATCCCCTTGCATAGGACGGTTATTATTCGTCATAACCCCCATTAGCGTAGATTTCCCACAACCATTTGGACCTAGAATCGTTGTAATTTCCCCTTTTTGAATATTGCTTTCAATATTTTTTAAACGAATTACTTTATCTTGATATGCAAATGATATATTTTTAATTTCCATAAATCCGATCACTCTTTCTAAGTAAGAATATGAGGAATGGACCACCGATCACAGCCATAATAATCGATGCTGGGATTTCAATAGGCGCTAATAACGTCCTACCTAACGTATCTGCAAGTAGAATTAAACACGCACCTAACAATGCAGAAAACGGAATAAGTGCCTTATGGTCTGTTCCAACTAACGCTCGACCTATATGGGGAATGAGTAATCCGACGAATGTAAACATTCCTGCAATTGCTGTTGCAATCGAAGCTAGTAATACTGCTACTGCTGCAACGATAAAACGAGCACGATTCACATTAAATCCTAAGTTTTTCAAAGTTTTATCTTTTAAAGCTAAATGGTTACAATAACTATAAAAAATAATCGATAAAATTAATCCAATCGTTCCATATAAAACGATAATTTGAACATCATTCCATGTTTTCATTGATAATGTCGATGTACTAACTGAAACTGCCTGTACAACACCATTTCCACTAGATGAAAACAACTGACTTAAACTTACGAACACTGCATTTACTGCCACCCCGATTAAAATCATTCGTAATGGGTTTAATCCTGATTTCCATGACAATGAAAATACGAGTAAAAATGCAACCGCACCACCAATAAAAGCGAATAAAGGGGCATAAAAATATAGTGTAGGAAAGAAAAATAAGACAAGTATCGTCATAAATCCTGCACCTGAGGAAACACCAATAATCCCTGGTTCTGCTAATGGATTTCGCATTACCGACTGTAATAGTACCCCCGAAACAGACAACATCGCGCCTGCAAATAACGCAATAATAATTCGTGGAAAACGTAAATCCTGAATGATCGCCACATTTGGATCCTCTCCAGTAAACAAGCCACGAATTAATTCTACTGCTGATATGTCAATGCTTCCGGTAATGGCAGCATGTATAGTAAGTACCGGTAATAATATGATTACGATTATAAAACTAAATATTTTTTTCATGTTTATTCCCTCGATTTCATCCTAACAATAAAAATAAGTTGAGTATTATGAACATAATTACTCAACTTACCAGTATATATAATATATTATTAACAAGCTATCAAATCAAGGGATGTAGCTTATGAAACAATGACAAATTAGCAACATTTACTCTTCATCGAACGGCAACGCAAAGTTCGGTTTTTTTTGCGATGGGCTAAGTAGTAAATGACTTTTATGTCCCATATCTTTTGTATACCAATATCCAGATAAAAAGCGTTCTAAATCTGCCTCATTTTTTACTTTATGATCTTTTAATTCTTCTAATAACATCTTTGTATATTGTGGTGTTAATGCAAATCCATCTACAACTACTTTTTTCATTATTCCAAT
The DNA here is from genome assembly GCA_019113205.1 of Candidatus Pseudogracilibacillus intestinigallinarum. Classification (GTDB taxonomy): domain Bacteria; phylum Bacillota; class Bacilli; order Bacillales; family Amphibacillaceae; genus Pseudogracilibacillus; species Pseudogracilibacillus intestinigallinarum. The sequence continues at coordinate 22,745 of DXHX01000134.1, forward strand.
CCTTTCTCTATTGCTTCTTTATATAATCGTGCATTTCCTTCTGCAATAATTGAAGCAGTATGATCAAAATCTAATGTATTAATTTGATTCATTTCTTCTTCCGTTAATTTATACGTATAACCGAATGTAACAATCTTCCCATGCATCCCAATACGTGATACATGTTCTGCTTGGTCCCTCGTTAAACGTTCAAAACGACTACCAGGAATTCGGCGTTCAAAAAAATCTTTCGTTGCCTCATCTTTACAAATTAATAATAATTTATCACGTAAATAATTTTGTTGATGTCGTACATAATATTTTAACTCACTCATGACTATCCACCTCTAATGTAAATTATAACAAATTCTTACTAGAAATGTACTTTTACACAAAAAAATTAGGAAAACAAAAATCATATACAAAATACGAACTAATATATATGGATGAACCATAATAAATAGATGTTTTTCTTCCACTAATTATGAAGAAGCCCCGATAAGTTCTTTTAAAAAGAATTTATCGGGGTTACTTATTCTGCAAAAATTTCCACACACTATTTTTATCGAATATATTTATTCATATTGATTTTCGTTCCCTAAACTCACTTCATGTATTTATGTACTTAGTCTTTCTTTAGTAAGTCACGAATTTCGGATAATAATTGAATGTTTTCTTCCACTTCTTCTTCCTCTTCT
>DXHX01000135.1 GCA_019113205.1 Candidatus Pseudogracilibacillus intestinigallinarum
AGAATTTGAAAAAGTAGAAGTAGGTAAACACTTAAATCCTCCTGCAAATATTGAACTAAAAGACGGGAAAAATATTGTTTCTTTAACAATTGATGATGAAGTGAAAAGTTTTGAAATCAAACAAGATGATAAATACATTGAGCCAGAAGTTGTAAGTACAGATAAAGAAAATAAAACTCGAGATGTTCAATTTGAAATTTCTGACTTAGATGATGTTGTTTTTGCAAAACTAGCTGTTGAGTCTGAAAAACAACGTTCAGAAACGACAGAGCATAACGTACGTTTATTTTTCGAAGGAAATAGTATAACACCTGTAGATGAAGATAATGAGAAGGAAGAACCTCAAGATATAGTAGCTGATGCTGCATCAAAAATAAAATATCAAATTTTACAGAATGATAAGGATGACCCATCTTCAGCAAATGGTCATTTCTCAGGAGAAGCAATTATTTTAGAGTATGATGACAATAAATATGCTCAAATAACAACGAAAAATAAAGGTGCACAATATATTGAGTGGTTGAAAAATAAAGTCGATGGTACTTTTGAGGATATGGTAATTGTTGGTGAAAAAGATGGCGAAAGAACGTATCAATTTAAACTAGATGGTGAAATTTCGGAAGAAGTAGCATTGAAAATGTTTATTGATGCGGGAGTTTATAAACAGGAACATGATGCTCGACTAATTTTTGATGCATCGACTGAAATAGAAGTAGATCCAAAAGATTATAGTTTGATTGCATCAACAAATGCCAACGGTCCAAATGGAGAAAATGCACAAAGTCCAGGGGAAGATCCAACCGATAATGGAGACGAAGAGATAACTGATAACGAAGATGAAGAAAAAGATAACGAAGAGAACTCGGATCCAGAACCTAATCCTAATCCGGAACCTGAGCTTGTAGATACGTATACAATTGGTTATAAAATTTTAGATGAAAGCAAAAATAATACGTCTGTTGCTAATGATTATTTTACTGGTAAAGCAACTTTAATAGATTATAAAAATGATACGTACGTACAAATTTCCACAAAGGATAAAAGCGGTAATTACATTAAGTCTTTTCAAAGTGAATTAGGTGGAAAATATAAAGATATGCTTGTTGTACAAAATAAAAATGGGGATAAAACTTTCCAATTTAAATTAGATCAACCTTTGGCCAAATTAGTAGCATTGAAAATGTTAATTTCAGTTCCTAATATTTATACGAAGGACCATGAGGCATTTTTACAATTTGATACAAAAACATTGCAAGAAGCAAAAAAAGATGGAATTTTGTATCAAGACCCAAAGGGCATTCAAGGACCGAAAAGTTTTGGGGAAGCGGTTGAACCAATCAAAGATGAAGAAACAGAACAGGATAAGAAACCTAAAACAACAGGAGAAAAAGACAACAATGGGAAGGAGCCTGAATTAAAAGGTGACATCGATCCAGATAAGGCTTTCTCGATTGATTATGTAATTAAACAAGAAACATCAGATGAAATTTCTGTTGCCAATGATTTTTTCACTGGTAAAGCTATTTTATTAGAAAAAGGCAAAGATACGTACGCACAAATAACGACACAAAATCAAAGTGCTCATTTCATTGATGCGTTACGTAGTCAGTTAAATAGTAACTATGTTGATATGAAGGTCGTGGAAAATAAAAATGGTGATAGAACATATCAATTTAAATTAGATGGTACAGAAATAGATCCAGTTTTATTAGATATGGTAATTACGGTTCCTGGCGTATATGAAAACCAGGCACATAAAGCTCGTTTATTCTTTGACCCATCTACGAAAAAAGAAATAGATGCTGCAGGTTACAAAATTGTAGGAGAAGGTAAAGATTTAGATAAACCAACATTTGGTAAAGGCGGTATGGGTGAAGGATTAGCGGCAGATGGTAAAGCGAAAGAATCAAACCCAAAAACAAGCGATATGACTGCAATTGTATTTTACACAATTTTATTAATTATTGCTGGTGGGGTACTTGTTTTCCAAATTAGAAAAAATATGGTAAAAGAATAAATTACCCGATAAGTCTTACTACATCTATGTTGTAGTAAGACTTATCCTCATTATACAAAAGGAAGGAAAGAGTTATGAGAAAATTTTCAGCCGTTTTGTTACTATTATTGCTTTCTATTGTACTAATTGCATGTGGCAGTTCAGATGCGAAGAATGATAACGAGAAACAGAATGAAACAGAAAGTAATAATGGTGCAAGTAATGAGCAGTTAGAAACTGATGCGAACATTGTTTCTACAACTGTTGCGATTACGGAAATTATGGAAAAATTAGAATTAGATTTAGTTGGGGTACCGACAAGTTATAAAGATTTACCTGAGCGTTATAAAGATGCAACAGAAGTTGGGAACCCGATGGATCCTGATTTAGAAGTTGTTTTATCTTTACAACCAGACGATGTAATATCTGTGACGAATTTAGAAAGTGATCTAGGAGAAAAATGGAAAGAAGCGAATGTTCCTGGGACATTTTTAGATTTAGATAGTGTTGGAGCAATGTTTGAAGAAATCGAAGCACTTGGTGAAAAATATGATCGTACAGAACAAGCGACTGCGTTAGTACAAGAGTTTGAAGACAAAATGGAAGAAATCGAAAAGTCTGTTGAAGGAAAAGATGCTCCGAAAGTATTAATTTTAATGGGAATCCCAGGAAGTTACATTGTTGGAACAGAACATTCTTATATTGGTGATTTAGTCGTTCGTCTAGGTGGAGAAATGGCAGTTACTGGACATGATGAAGATTTCATTTCTGCAAACACAGAATATTTACAGCAAACAGATGCCGATATTATTTTACGTGCTGCACATGGAGCTCCGGAAGAAGTGGTGAAAATGTTTGACCGTGAGTTTGCGGAAAATGACATATGGAAACATTTCAAAGCAGTAAAAGATGATCGTGTTTATGATTTAGAAGAAACTCGTTTTGGTACGACAGCGAATTTAGCTGTACTTGATGCGATGGAAGAATTGAAGACCATTTTATATGAAGAATAAGAACACGAAACTCGTTCACCGTTAGGAGGGCGAGTTTTTGTATGTAGGTTTACGCTTTACGTATGAACTTTGCTCGAAGCAAGTGTATCGTTGGCACGTATAATCTATTCATGATACAGTGGGGACAAATTATAAAAGGATGAAGGTGTGAAAATGGAAAAAAGTCCATTTCAGTTTCAACATAGTTATCAGGAGTTAGATGAAATGTTTTATACGGAGCAAATTCCTGAAAAAGTATCCAAGCCACAATTGATTGTATTCAACCAAGGTTTAGCGGAAGAGCTAGGTATTCAAGTAAATCAAATAGATCAACAAAGCTTGGCAGGAATTTTTTCTGGAAATACCATTTTAGATGATGCTAAGCCGATTGCACAGGCGTACGCTGGACACCAATTTGGTTCTTTTACAATGTTAGGGGATGGACGAGCGATTTTACTTGGAGAACATGTGACGAAGGATGGTAAAGTCGTGGACATTCAATTGAAAGGTGCTGGACGAACACCTTATTCGCGTGCAGGGGATGGACGTGCAACATTAGGGCCGATGTTACGTGAATTTATTATTAGTGAAGCGATGTATGCATTAAATATTCCTACATCACGTTCTTTAGCTGTTGTTGTCACTGGTGACCAAGTGTACCGAGAGCGTCCTTTACCTGGGGCTATTTTAACACGTGTGGCAAGCAGTCATTTACGTGTCGGTACATTTCAATATGCACAGGCATTCGGAGAAAAAAATGAGATAAAAGAGTTAGCAGATTATGCAATTAGCAGACATTATCCAGAAATA
>DXHX01000136.1 GCA_019113205.1 Candidatus Pseudogracilibacillus intestinigallinarum
AATTAAAAGAAGAAATTGATGCTCTAATGGAAAAATATGACAAATCTAATTTTGATATGGTTTCATTCGTTTCAAATAAAAATGAAAAAGTAGAGATGGTGCAATTCGTTATGAAAACAGAACCGATTGAAACGAAAGAAGAACTTGTCGAAGAAGAAGAGGAAGACGAAAAAACTATGTGGCAACGATTTTTAGATTTGTTTTCATGGCTTAAATTTTGGTAAGTATAGGGGAGAATCATATTGAACAAAAAAGATATTCAACATTTTCGTAAACATTTAAAAACAAATAGTGAATTATTATCCATTGATCATATTTATTCTGCATATGTGATGAAAGAATCGAGTGAAGTTTATCATGAACAGTTGATTAGTTTTGATTTATTGGAGGAAGAACAAAAAGAATTATTTTTAAATAATTTTAAAAAGTTACTATCTGGACAATTAGACGAAAAAATGTTCGTCTTAAAATTTCAGCGCGATGTAGAAACAGAACAGCGAAGCGAAGAAATTTTATATGATGCTTTAACGAGTGAAGACCAACAATCTTGGCAAGCAGAAATTAGTTTATTAGTCGATAAAATGTTTCAGGAACGTCACTATGAAACAGATGTTGTCGTTACATTTATACGCGGAAATTACTTAAAACCGGGAAACAAAGGTTATGAAGATCGTGATGAAGCGGAAACAGATATCTTGCATAAACATGGATTTATTATGTGTACTATTAATAAAACACAAATGCCAAAGAGTGAATTGCTTTTTGACTATGTAGAAAAAGAATTTAAATATAATGTGATGATTGATCCGGTTATTAATTTAAAAGCACCATTGTCTGGCTTTTTATATCCGACTTTTACGGAAGGAGTTTCTAATGTAAATCGTGTATTATATGGTGCAGAGAAAAAGTTCAAAATTGATGATTACTTTGTGGAGCATGTATTAAATGCAGAAGATACGATGACGGCAGAAGATGATAAAATTGTTTTTGAGGAAGTCGTTAATCAACTTGCAGCAGAACAGTTAGACACGTCTACATTATCAAAAATGTATGAGGAAATTTATCAAGTTATTGAGTACCATGATGAGGAAGAGGAGACAGATCCGACGTTAGATTTTCGGGATGTAGAAGAAGTATTAAAAAAGAGTGGAGTGGAAGTTGAATCAACTGAAGCGGTCCGTACGGCATTCGAAACTGTCGCACAAGATTCACGTATTGAATTAAAAGCGGCAAATGTCGTACCGAAGGCAACTTCCAAATCGATAAAAATAAAAACAAAGGTAGCAGATGTCGCTATTCGCCCACAAGATTTAAAGTATGTTCGTCAAGTAAAAATGGATGGAAAACTTTGTTTAATGATTGAAGTTGAAGAGAATACGATGATTGAAGGATTTGAAATGATACCAGAAGCATTGTTTAAACAAGATTAACTTGAAATTAATTAGCATATAGTTAGGACAATTCGACAAATAGACAGTGATAGGTCATATGCTTTTAGTTACTGTATCGAATTGTTCTAACTTTTTTTATGTTCTTTACATACTTTTTTTGCTAAATTATCTGCATGCGTATTTTGACTACTTGCAATCCATTTGATGAAAAATAATGGAAAGGATTGGGAGAGATTGTGAATGTTTTTCATATATGCTTCAAATTGTTTATTTTTCACATAATTTTTATCGATTGCATCTACGACAATTTGACTATCAGTGCGAAAAGATAAAATATCGTTAGGATATTTTTCAATACAAATTTCTAATGCTTTTTGTACAGCATAAAATTCTGCTTCGTGATTAGAGCAATATGGGATGGTGCAAGAAAATTCATGTTGTTCTTGTCCATTTTTTATATAAATTCCGATACTACTACATTGCGTAATTTCATTCGTTGATCCATCTGTGTACACTTCTATCATGTAAACGGAGCTCCTTTCGTCATTATTGTAACATAAAAAAAGCCTCGATATTTAATCGAGACTTTTACATGAATACTCTTATTCAGTAAAATAGCGTGTTTGGACATATACCATTTCATTGCGAACGATGAAACTTTTACTATACGGTTACTTTTGATGATATTAATCGTTTTACTTCATCTGCATTTTGCATAGCTAAAGCTTGATGAACGACATCTTTCATTGTATCGACATTCATTTCTTGGAAAAACTGTCGCATATCGAGTATTTTAGATGGTGGCATTGATAATTCATCCACACCAAGTCCAAGTAGTAATGACGCAACTTCTTTATTACTTGCTAAATCTCCACAAACACTCACTTTTATTTGTTCCTTTTTACCAGCTTCTACAATCATTTTAATAAAACGTAAAATTGCGGGATGATATGGTTGGTACAAATGTGCGACTGTTTCATTCATCCGATCGGCAGCGAATGTATATTGAATTAAGTCATTCGTTCCGATACTAAAGAAGTCTACTTCTTTGGCAAAATGTTCCGCCATAATTGCTGCTGCTGGTGTTTCCACCATCATGCCTATTTTTATATGATCACTCACAGCATGTCCATTTTGTTTTAGTAATATTTTTTGTTCTTCTAGTAGTTCCTTTACTTCTTGCAATTCCTCCAACGTAGAAATCATCGGAAACATAATGTGTAAATTTCCGTATACACTTGCACGAAGGAGAGCCCGCAATTGTGTTTTAAATATTTGTTGTTCCGATAAAGAAAGACGAATAGCTCGTAAGCCTAAAAACGGATTCGCTTCTTTCGGTAAATCCCAATAATCTAATTGTTTATCTCCACCAATATCTAAAGTCCGAATGATGACAGGTACATTCCCCATATTTTCCAACACGGTTTTATAAGAATGAAAGGATTTATCTTCCGATGGAAAGTGATTGGAATTCATATAGGCAAACTCTGTTCGGAAAAGTCCGATTCCTTCCGCTCCATTTTCAATGACATGCTCTACATCGGCGCTAGAAGCAATATTCGCCAAAAGTGAAATGTTTTTTCCATCTGCAGTTGTTGTCGGTTCATCCCTTAATGCTAATAACGCTCGTTTTTCACGCTCTAATTGTTGGAAAACCCGTTCATATTTTTGAATCGTCTCACTTGTCGGATTCACATGTACGATTCCATTTATGCCATCAACAATTAAAAAGTCATCTTGATTGACGTTTTCTAATGCATCTTGTGCACCGCCTATTGCAGGAATACCTTGAGTGTGTGCAATAATTGCCGCATGAGAATGTCTGCCACCTTCTACGGTAATGAATCCTTGAACAAATTTACGATCTGCTAGGGCGATGTGAGAAGGTGTTATTTCCCGGGCAATTAAAATTACATCTTCGTTAATTTCGTTTACTGTGACGGTTTTTTCGTTCAATAAATAGGATAAAAGTCGGTTACTTACATCACGAATATCTGTAATTCGTTCTTTCATATATTCATCATTAATTTGTTCAAATAATGCTATATATTGTTCAATTGTTACTTCTAACGCCCATGCCGCATTTTGTTTTTCATGAATAATTAATTGTTCGACTGCCCGAATCATGTCTGGGTCTTTTAATAGAAGTTGGTGGGCATCAAAAATAGCAGCATTTTCTTCTCCTTGTTCTTCAGAAATTTTCTTCCGTAAATGAACTATGTCTGCTATGGATTGTTCTAAAGCTTTATTAAATTTTTTTAATTCATATTCTACATCTTCTATAGGTTCGTGTGTCACTGTATAAGATGGCTCATTTAAAATGAATGCACGTCCAAATGCTAAACCAGTTGATGCAATAATACCTTTGAAAGAAGGTTTCATATCGTTGTACACCCTTCCTCATTTGAAGTTAATTTTCGCTCCTTCTCACAAATACCATTTTACCATAAAAGGTCGTTTTATTATGAAAATTCGTACATGAAATTGTCGCCGTACATTTTTTAGTTGAATGATATGTGATGGTCGAACTTAATTCAAGTTTATCATGTATATAAATAGGGTGTACAAATTTTGATTTAACATTAGATAATGCCCATCCTTTTTCTAACAAAGGAGTACATAAGGTAGAATGAATGGCTAAGATAAGCATGCCATGTGCAATACGATCTTCGAATCCTTTTTCCTTAGCCGTCTTGAGACATAGATGCACTTTATTTCGGTCATTAGATATATCCGCATAAGTAGTGACAAGGTTTTCCGTTACTATAAAATGATGAACAATAGCGATTAATCTCAAGTTGTTTGCACCTCATATAAAAGTGTTGTTTTCATCGTCATTTGTTTTATTCCTTCTAATAAAACTGTTAATGTGTGATATAAAAAGAGTTGTTCATGAATTTTTCTAACATTCGTGAGTTCCATCGAAACATCATATGTTACTCCACATATTAATGGAAAGTCATAGGAGAAGTTTTGTTCAACTAAAATGACCGGATCATCGTTTGTGAGCCAAGGGATAGAAAGTTTTTGCCAAAAAAAACTAGCATATGTGTAAGGAAGGGGAATTCCTTCATAACCTAACTTTTTTGCATATGTTTTATCTTTATATAATACGGATGGTTCCCCAATTAACGCACAATAGTTAGCAACGTCTGTTGCACATATGCGTATTTTTTCTACTGGTGTTTTTTGCCCTTTTTTCCATTTATTCATTATTATAAGAGTCCTTTGCAAATAATGTGGCCAATCCTAAACCACCAGCAATACCGAGTGTTGCTAAAGCATATTTTGTATTTGTTCGCTCTATTTCAGTGCATAACCGACTAACTAAAATAGCACCAGATGCCCCATATGGATGGCCGAATGCAATGGCTCCACCAGACTTATTTAATGTCGTTTCTTTTATTTGTAATGCTTGCATAGAAGCGAGCACTTGAGAAGCAAATGCCTCGTTAAACTCAACTAACCCGATATCATTTATATGTAAATTTTGACGATGCAGTAATTTTTTGACTGCGGGAACTGGACCAATACCAAGTATATTAGGGTCGACACCTGCACTCGTTGCATCAATGAAATGAAGTTTTGGTTGTAAGCCGAGTGTTTTCGCTTTTTCACTAGACATAATTAGAGCGATTGCTGCACCATCATTAATTGGACAAGCGTTTCCCGCTGTTACAGTTCCTCCCTTTGAAAAAGCAGGTTTTAAACGACGTAAGAAGGAAAGAGATAATGCTTTTCTCGGCCCTTCATCGATTGTTTTACCGTGAATTGGTACAATTTCATCGGCGAAAACATTTTCTTCTTGTGCATGAATTGCCTTTTGGTGACTCCAATATGCAAATTCATCTTGTGCTTCTCGTGATATATGAAAAGCTTTAGCGACATTATCTGCGGCAATACCCATAGAAGGGTCACCGATTTCTGGTGTGGAAAAAGGCGCCCGATCATATAATTGTGGCATCTCATATAGACTTTTCGGTTTTGCCATCCGCCAAGGTGCTAAACTGCTACTTTCAACTCCACCAGCCAAATACATATCCCCGGCACTTGCTTGTATAAGGCGACACGCATAATTAATTGCTTCTAGGCCTGAGCCACATTGACGGTCCAACGTAATAGCAGGGATCTCAACGGGGAGATTTGCATGTAATGCTGCAACCCTAGCGATATTTCCACCAGGCCCGATGGCATTACCTAATATAACTTCGTCAATCGAATTTCGATCAATTTGATACGTTTCTATAATATGTTCGATAATTGGTGCAACTAATTGTTCAGGTTCTAAGTGTTTGAACATTCCGCCAACTTTTCCGATGGCAGAACGTTTCACCGTAATAATAACAGGTCGTTTCATTATTGCACCTCTTTCGTTTTATTGTTACCTAATTCTGAACGGATAATTTTTCCTGTGTTTGTCTTTGGGAATGCCTCTACAATCACATATTTTTTCGGTCGTTTATATCTTGGTAATGTTTGGCGGCATAATTTTTTAATCGTAGAAACAACGGTTGGCTCGTGACTACGTAGTTGAATATAAGCGACAGCAATTTGTCCAAATTTCTCATGTGGGACACCAATTACAACGGCTTGTTCTACTTGGTCATTAGAATGAATGACACGTTCGATTTCCACTGGATAAATATTATGGCCACCAGAAATAATCATATTGTTTTCTCTACCGATTAAGGAAACATAGCCAGCATTGTCGATAAATCCAAGGTCGCCAACACATATTCCGTATTCATTTTCTTCCAATATATGATCTGAAATATATTGTGTACATGCAAATGGACTTTTAACGAAGATTTTTCCAATTTCACCAAATTGTACAGGCTTTCCATTGTCATTACAAATAGTAACTGTAACGGAAGGGAAGGGTACCCCAGTAACGTTTTGCTTTTTCTGATGAATAACTTCATTTTTATATGTAATATAACTTAATTCAGAAGCTCCGTAATATTCGAATAGAGAACGATTAGGGTATACTGTTTTCGTTTGTTCGTACATTTTTGCTTGCAACATGTCACCAGCAGAAATATATGTAATACTACTCATCGTTCGTGGCATTTTTACTAAATCATATAACATGGACGGAACAACAAAAATAACATTTACTGTTTCGGCTGTAATTTTTTCATATAAAATAGTTGCATCAAATTGTTCCATAGCATAAAAAGTAGCTCCACGATGGAGTGCATAGGTTGCCATACACAATGATAATGAATGTGTTAATGGTCCAGGTGCACTGATTGATTTAGTCGCGTCGATAGGAAAGACTTCCTCCATTTCCTCGAAACTCAAAAGCCATGAACGATGTGTACGAACGAAAAACTTCGGATTTCCTGAGGTACCCGAAGTTTGTCCAATATAAAATAAATCATCTTCTTTTGGTTCATATGGTGTATTACGTGGATGTGACAACGAAACATCATTTATATCATCCAAAAATAATATGTTTTCTTCACAAAATAAAAATTTATTAGGCTGGTTCGTTACGATCAACGAAGGTTGAATCGTATGAATAGCTTTTTGAATAGAAATATTTGTTTGTTGTTGATGAATTGGAAGAACAATCCATCCGATTGAAATTGCCGCAAAATATGTTTGTAAAAATGCAATCGGTTCATCCATGTATAGTACCATTTTCTCTTGTTTCTTTGTAGATTGTTGCAAAAGTATTTGTTGAATTGTTCTTATATTTAGACTAAGTTCGCCATAGGTAAGTTGTCTTGTCGCTGTTTCAATCGCAATTTTATTTGGATCGATTTTTGTTTTATCGTGTACATGGCATCCAATATAATTCATTTATGATGCAACCTTTTTTGGTATTTGTTCATTAATCGGGTACACTTGATATAATTTTACGGTTACAAATGCAGCGACGACAGCTTTAATCGTGTCACCAGGGAAAAATGCTAAAGATGATAATGCTGTTGCTAACCAAGGTGTCTCAGCTGTAATTGATAAATATGTAACACCTAAAACGTTCATTAAAACGACTCCAAATAGAAAATTAATTAAAATTAACTTCCATACTTTTAAAGATTGTGTAATTTTTTCTGTAGCATATCCAATGAAAAAAGCGACGACTGGAAATCCTAAAATATAACCACCACTAGGTCCGAATAAAACACCTAAACCACCACGACCTCCGGCTAATAGTGGTGCACCGGCTGCGATTAAAGCAATGAATATAAACATCGCAATGCCTCCGTGTCGTGCACCTAACACTGCACCAGCAAGGATCACTCCAAATGTTTGCAAAGTAATTGGGATTGGTAAAAATGGAATAGGAATGGGTGGGAACAATCCTAATACTGCTACAATAGCAACAAATAAAGATATGAACATCATATTTCTTAAACGCATGATATAATCTCCTTTTAAAATTGATATATATACAATAATAAAAATAACGAACAGTGTCAACCGTGCATTGTTATGGGTGACGAAAAATTTGGGAATTGATTGTTTTTCACATCGTTTTACACAAAATTTTGTTATAATAAAGGCAAGAAATTTTATTGAGGTGAATATGTTGGCAAATTTTTCATATGAAATTATTGAAACGATTGCTGTGTTGTCAGAGGGTTCAAAAGGATGGAAAAAAGAATTAAATTTAATTAGTTGGAATGGACGTGATCCGAAATATGATATTCGTGATTGGTCGGAAAATCACGAGAAAATGGGAAAAGGGATAACTTTATCTAAGGAAGAAGTCCAAACATTATTAAATGCATTAAATGAATCAAATTATTTTTAATAACGTATTCCAATTAGTTGAAAAGATAAATTAAAAAAGCGTATGATAGTGTTAGTTTTAACATTTAAATTGGACGATAGAGGAGAATGACCGTTGAAAATAGGAATTGACCAAATTGGGTTTTATACACCACAATATTTTGTTGATATGAATGATTTAGCTGAATCAAGAGGTGTTGAACCTGCAAAATTTACTATTGGAATTGGGCAAAGTGAAATGGCTGTTGCGCCATTAACACAAGATCCAGTCACATTAGCTGCAAATGCAGCATTAACATTTTTAGATGATGAGATGAGAGAGAGTATTGATTTAGTGTTATTCGGGACGGAAACAGGTATTGATCAATCAAAATCTGCTGGAATTTATGTACATGATTTATTAGATATTCAACCATATGCTCGTACAGTTGAAATGAAACAGGCATGTTATAGTGCGACTGCTGCATTGCAACTTGCCAAAGGGCATATTGCATTAAATCCAAATAGTAAAGTACTAGTTTTAGCATCTGACATTGCACGATATGGGTTAAGTACTGCTGGTGAAGTAACACAAGGTGCAGGGGCGGTTGCAATGTTAATTAGTGCAAACCCACGTATTTTATCATTAGAAAATGATAGTGCATATATAACGAAAGATATTATGGACTTTTGGCGTCCAAACTATTCACCATACGCTTATGTAGACGGGAAATATTCAAATGACCAATATATTGCGTTTTTCAATGAAGTATGGGAGCAATATAAAGGAAAAGCGAATCGATCATTAGATGATTTTGCCGCATTATGTTTCCATTTACCTTACACAAAAATGGGATTAAAAGCATTACGTACTATTTTAGATGAAACATCTGAGGCGAATCAGGATCGCTTACAACAATTATATGAACATAGTACGACATATGGTCGTAAAATCGGAAACATTTACACAGCTTCATTATATTTAGGACTAGTTTCATTATTAGAAAATAGTGAGACATTACAAGCTGGGGATCGAGTCGGTTTATTTAGTTATGGTTCTGGTGCTGTAGGTGAATTTTTCACTGGAATTTTAGAAGAAGGATATGAAGAAGCATTGCAAAAAGATACACATAGAAACATTTTTGCACAACGTGAAAAAGTATCTGTTGCACAATATGAGGAAATGTTTACAGAACGATTACCGGAAGATGGCTCTGAAATAATGTTATCGAATGAAAATGATCCTGCACCGGCTTACGTAAGTGGCATGAAAGATCATATGCGATTATATACTCGTAAATAAATGAATGAAAAGGTGGACTGATATTTTTGTTCACCTTTTTTCTTTTAGGAAGGAATGAAACAATATGAAAAGAATTTTTCAATTAAGTATGGCACTTCTTTTATCTATTTCATTATTATATGGATGTAGTGCACTAGATGAATTATTAGGGGATACAAATGAGGCGAATATCGTACAAGATGTCACGCCAATCGATGCATTAGAATATACAGATAACTTTCGACCAAATGCACTTGCACATATTTTAGAAGGAGAATTGAACCGAAAAGGACAAGCAGTAGGGTTTCATTATGACCATCTACCTTCTAAAAAAGGAGAGATTTTAGAAGGGACAAAAACAGATAGTGATGAACATGGTGTATATGAGGCAGAAGTGATGGTAGAAGATGTGGAAAAACAATCAAATAAGGGAAAATCAACATTTTTTCCAGATGATTGGGACTCCCAAGATGTAGTAGATGCAATTAACGAGGCATATGACGAACGTGAATATATACAAGGAAATACATATGAAGGATTAACAGAAGAAGGAATAATCATTCAAATGTATTTAGATGATAACGAAAAAATCATTTCAGCATTCCCAGTTTATGAAGGGTAGGGAGTAAAGATGTATTCTTTTAAAGAATTGACGTTACAACGATCAGGTATTGAAAAGAAACGTTTAGTTATACAATTTGAAGATGAAAACATGGCAATTGTAGCGCAGTTTTTAATGACAGAAGTTGGAAATAATGGAACGACTTATATAGATGGAATTGTTTCCGTTGAAAAAGAGGAAACTCCTCTATTCGAGGGAACTGGCAATCTTTTCGCGTGGCATGTGACGAAGGAAAAATCTGTTATTGAAGATGTATATTATGATGCAGAAGAACAAATTGGATATGAACCTATCGAATTGAAAACAGCGGACTTAAAAAAGTTCATAACAGTATGGACAAACACGTATGAGGCATGGAAAAAAGGAACATCCATATAGGGAGTTATTGAAAATAAAGGAGGAATAATCAATGAACCAATTGCAGAAATTACGCTGTCAATCTTGTAAAACGGAGAAGAAAAAAGAGAAATCCTCCTTTATATCGATTCCAAAATTGTGTTTTGGACACTATTTGATGATTGCTGGAATTATCTATATTTTAATTTTGCAGCTGTTTTTCGTGTAGAAAAAGGAAGTTTCGCCTAGGGAAAATGCAATTTTGGTTCATTATTCACCCCTAAAAGCGAACTTCCTTTTTTTCGCGAATTTTTATTTTTGGTAAACTAGTAAGAAGGATAAACAGAAAAAGGAGTGACTTATATTGAAAATCTTTCATACGGCAGATTGGCATTTAGGGAAAATTTTGCAAGGTGTTCATTTAACAGAGGATCAATCTGTCGTTATTGCTAATTTTATTTCACAAGTAAAAACGGAAAAACCTGATTGTATTATTATTGCGGGGGATTTATACGATCGTGCAGTCCCGCCACCCGAAGCTGTTCAACTATTAAATGATACGCTACATACATTAGTCATTGAATTGGGGGTACCTGTTATTGCGATTGCGGGTAATCATGATAGTCCAAGTCGATTACAATTTGGTAGTGGATTAATGAGGGAACAAGGTTTATATATTGTTGGTCAATATGCATTTGAACAGGGGCCGGTCATCTTACGGGATGAGGTGGGCGAAGTACATTTTCATCTTGTTCCGTATATGGAACCGAGTACAGTTCGCCACTTATTAAAAGATGACAATATTATCTCACACGATGATGCAATGAAGGCGATTATTGCACATATGAAACCGATGATGGATGAGAAGGCACGTCATGTTTTTGTCGGTCATGCATTTGTGACACCATATGGAGAAAAAGAGGAAAATACAAGTGATGCTGAAAAACCATTATCGATAGGTGGAGCGGAATATGTTAATGCAGCCCATTTTGATATTTTTCATTATACGGCTTTAGGGCATTTGCACCAAGCCCATTTCGTAAAAAATGAACATATTCGATATGCAGGTTCCCCGTACAAATACTCTATTTCTGAAGAACATCATAAAAAAGGATTTTATGTCGTTGAATTAGATGAAAATGGTGTAGCAAATATTGATAAACGATTGCTCGAAGCGAAGAGGGATATAAGAAAAGTAGAAGCTTCGATGGATGAAATTTTGAAAATGGAGGTAAGTGAAGACTATATATTTGTTACCTTAACAGATGAAACCCCTGTGTTGTCACCAATGGAAAAGATTCGTACTGTTTTTCCAAATGCGATGCATGTAGAACGAAAATATGTTGATATTTCACTTCTACATGGTGAGGAGTCATCAGATACAAAACGAACAGAAATGTCTGATCAAGCATTATTTGAAGCATTTTATCGTGAAGTGACAGGAAAAGAGGTAAATGATCAAGCAAAGGAAGTTTTTACAGATTTAATGGAAACATATGTAAAACAGACGAGAGAAATATAAGGGGGGAGTTTTATGCGTCCATTAAAAATAGAAATGTCCGCGTTCGGACCTTATAAAGAGAAAGAGAGTATTGATTTTTCGAAATTAGCACACCACCAATTATTTGTCATCTCTGGTCCGACTGGTGCAGGAAAAACAACCGTTTTTGATGCTATTTGTTTTGCGTTATATGGAACAGCAAGTGGATCAGATAGGCAAAATATTTCAATGTTACGTAGTCATTTTGCTGACGATGATGTACATACGTCCGTTACATTTATTTTTCGTCTGCGTGATAAAACATATCGTGTTTTCCGTCAACTTGGTCATAAAAAGGCAGGAAATAAAACAGCGACAGGAGAAAAATACGAATTATATGAAATTTTAGCAGATAATTCAGAAGTTCCTGCTGTTGAGCGCCAAATCGTAACTGAAATTAATAAAAAATTGGAGCAATTAATTGGATTAACAGAAGACCAATTTAAACAAATTGTTATGTTGCCACAAGGAGAATTTCGTAAACTATTAACATCAGAAACTGAAAATAAGGAAGCAATTTTGCGACGTCTATTTAAAACAGAAAAATATAAACAGTTTAATCATATTTTACAAGAAAAACGTGATCATTTATTACGTCAATTTACTGAAGAAAAAAAGATGTTAAATCATTTTATGGATCAAGTGACTGCGGTGACGGAAGTACGGGAAGATTCTCCTTTAGCATTGTTATTACAACAAGAAACATATAACAGTGGACAAGTTGTAGAGGCGTTGCTTTCAGAATGGGAATTTTTATGTGAAAAAGAACGTACAGAAAAACAGGCATATGAAACAGCGCAACAATCGTATGAGAATCAATTAGCTGTTTTAAATGAGAGCATTAATTTGAATGAAAAATTTGTCGAAAAAGAACAGAGGGAAGCTAGTTTACAGCAATTGCTAAGGCAAACAGATAGTTACAAACAAAAAGAAACAACATTAGAAGCGGCAAATGAAGCAGCAAAAATTATGCCATATGAAACACAATTAAACGAACGAAAAACAGAATTGACATCATATACAATAAAACAAAAGGATCTGGAAGAAAAAATTGTTCATGTGAAAAAGTTATACGAACAAGCAGTAGAAATGTATGAAAAAGAAGTATTGCAAGAAGGAGAAAGAGAAAAACTAAAACGTGAAGTAGACCGTTTAGAATCATTTTTACCAATTGTCGAGCAAATGGCGATGAAAGAAAAGAAGCTAGAAGAACAACGGAAACAAATTGAACAAAATCGTGTAACGGTTGAAGGAATTAATAAGAAAATAAGTGAAAACGAACGACAATTAGACGCGAAGAAACATGCCATAGAGTCTGCTGAAGCACAATTAAAGTCGTTAGGGAAAATAGAAGAAAAACTACATGCTTTACGAGAAAAATATCATGTAGTGAATGAATTTCACAAAATCCATGATGAAGCAATGGAGAGTAAAGGAAAGTTAAATCGAGCACAAACCATTTTTACAGAAGAAAAGGAAAAGTATAATCAGCTTGAATCAGTTTGGTTTAACCAACAAGCAGTCGTTTTAGCATCACATTTACATGATGGGGAAGCATGTCCAGTTTGTGGGAGTAGTGATCATCCGAATAAAGCGACGAATAATGGAGCGTCCATTACGAAAGAGCAAATAGAAGAAAAGAAACAGTATATGGAAAAATTGGAGCAACGTCTCAGAAAAATAGAACAAAGTCATTTTGAGTTAGAAGGAAGTTGGAAAATGTATAAGCAAAAAATGGATGAATACGAACTATCCATTAAACATTTAGATGAGACGAAGGCAACAATTAAGCAAGAAGGACAACAACTAAAGGATACAATTGATAAATTACAATTACTCGAAAAAGAGTATGATACGAATCGTAAAGCGGTTGGTGCATTAGAAGAAGATATAAAAGTACAACGCAAGAAAAAAGAAGAACTGGATCAAAAGTATGCAGAGGAAAATGCGACATATCGCTCA
>DXHX01000137.1 GCA_019113205.1 Candidatus Pseudogracilibacillus intestinigallinarum
AGCACCGGTTATAAATGAAGAACAACGAGCAGACGAGCAAGCACCTGAAAAAGACGAAGCGGAAATAACGATTGCCGCTATTGGAGATATATTGCTTCATGACACCGTGTATAAAGATGCTAAAACAGATGAAGGCTATGATTTTATGCCGATGTTAGAACTCGTTAAACCGTATTTTAAAGAAAGTACGATTACATTCGCAAATCAGGAGACGATGATTGGCGGGGAAGAAATCGGTTTGTCTTCTTATCCACAATTTAATAGCCCGACTGAAATTGGCGACGCATTGAAAGAGAGTGGTGTAGACATTGTTTCACTGGCAAACAACCATACATTAGACCGTGGAGAAGAAGCGATTCAAAACGCACTCGCACATTGGGATAAAATAAATATGCCATATGTCGGTGCATATAAAGATAAACAAGATGCGAAAAAATTACGTGTCATTGAAACAGATGAAGGAATCGATGTCGCATTTCTTGCATATACGTACGGAACGAATGGTATACCAGTACCAGAAGGGAAAGATTATTTAGTTAATTTAATTGATAAAGATAAAATTGCTACAGATATGAAACAGGCAAAATCAGAAGCGGATGTTACAATCATTAGTTTGCATTTTGGTGATGAATATATTCGATTGCCGAACGATGCACAAAAAGACCTCGTGCAATTCGTTGCTGATTTGGAAGTAGACGCTGTTTTAGGTCATCATCCGCATGTTTTGCAACCGGCTGAATGGGTGGAAGGGAAAAATGGTAATGAAACACTTGTCATTTACTCCTTAGGTAATTTTTTATCTGGACAAGATGAACTGCATCGTTTAATTGGTGGGATGTTTCGTTTTACAGTGAAGAAGACAGTAGAGGGAGGCGATGTTAATATCGAACTCCATACACCACAATTTTTGCCGACATATAACTTTTATCAAAACTGGCGTAATTTTAAAGTGATTCCGATGCATGAATTAACAGATAAACAATTAAAAGATGCACAAAAACATTATAAGGAAATAAAAGAACATATGTCACAATGGATGCCTGAATTAGAAATTATTCAATAAAAAAGTTGGGGCGCTACTAGTTAGAAAAAATCGTTTTAAAAACGGCTTTACCTACTAATGCCCCAACCTTTATTTCTTTTTATCTAAATGAACGACAACACCACGCACATAACGAATGTTTTCATCATCGATCGTTCCTTCTCTATCTTCCTCTATTTTTCCCCACTTAAATAATATAACTAATAACGCGACAGCATAACTCGCTAATTGGATAATTTTCAAAATGCCTCCTGCAGCCTGCTGGTCATAGACAGCTGTAAAAGCAGGAATAAACGTACCGGCTGTTTCAACATACATCGGAAAAAACTCATTTTGAATTATGACGTAGAAAAATCCGATTGGAAACAGGGCGACAGAAGCTAAGAAAATATATAAAGCACGCATTAAATGTCCGAATCCTTTAATTTCTGGGACTGGATGAATAATTACCCACCACATAAATATGGCGCTGAAAAAAATAACGACCTGTACAATATAAACTACGACCACATTCATATGAACTAAGTTAAAAATAGAAGGAATTAAATATAAAGTAAGCAATCCATTAAATGTAACGAGTGTTAACCACGGATGTGCTAAAATATTTAATGCAAACTTAGTTCGATGTCCCCAAATATACTTTCGTAAAAAGTTTACAGGCAAAGATAAAATGAGTAGTGGAATAATAACAAAATATGCAAAAGCCATTTGGAAAACATGTACACTAAAGAAATAATGACTTCCTAATACATCAAGTGGTGTACATTTTATAAGGAAGCCTAAAAATACTGCTGTAAAAAAATATGTTTTTTGCCATGCAGTCACATTATATAATGGTGATCGAATGACATTTTTTACATAAAAATAAACGATGGCCAATATAAGGATGAGCCAATGAAGTTTAAACAAGGCATACAGTGAATGTTCATGCAGTAATATTTCAAACAATGATTGACACCACCATTTCTCCTCCATATCAATTTCACATGTTCTCTCTTTATTTTAACAGAACGGTATCGGTAAGAACAGACTAAAAGTACTTCCCGATAAGCCCGAAAACAACTAGCACAATTAAAATAATCCAAAAAATATTTTTTCGTAATGCAGATGGCCGGCGACGTTTTTTCTTCCATCGGTTTGGATCAAACCCAATATCATCATCGTCACGTCGCTTTACACGAACTCTCGCAATAAAAAATGGGACAGCATTTTTTAAAATAATTGGTCCTGTTGCGAAGCCAGCGATAAATCCGAATATATGTGCAGCGATATTGATGTTCGGCTGAATAAATGTCATAACAAGCCCAATCACGAAAACGACCGTTACAATATTTGCACTACCTTTATCCATTAAATCTTTCCGCATCCATACCATGTAAATATAAAGACCGAATAACCCATAAATTGCCCCTGAAGCACCTAAGTGTGGTACGGATGAAGTCGGATCAATAATGTATGTACCAAGATTTCCGGCAATTCCCGTAAATAAATAAACGAAAATAAACTTTGGAATACCTAACATTCTTTCGAGTGCAGGACCAAAAATGACAAGGGCAAATGAGTTAAAAATTAGATGGCCGAGTTGTATGTGTAAAAACACCGGGGTAAGGAGTCGCCAATATTCTCCATGGAATACTGAAAAATTATGACCGATTCCTAAATCAAAAATCGTTGCCCCGATCGGAAGGCGAAATAAAGAAAAGCTCGCCCATAAAACGAAATGGATTATAACGATGATTGAAACGACAGGATATAGTTCAAAAAATTCCTTAATGCTACGCTCTGTTCGGATGAACATATGACTTCCCTCCAAATAATAGGAATATTACATATTAATGATA
>DXHX01000138.1 GCA_019113205.1 Candidatus Pseudogracilibacillus intestinigallinarum
AAGAATTAGATAAGACAGTAGCTATTTTATTAGATACACAAGGACCAGAAATTCGTACGAAAACTTTTAAAGATGGAGAAGCATATTTAAAACGTGGTGAGCAAGTTATTATTTGTATGGATGAGGTTGAAGGAACGAAAGAACGTTTTTCCGTCACATATGATAAGTTAATTAATGACGTAGAAGTCGGCACTGTCATCACATTAGACGATGGATTAATTGCATTAAAAGTAACAGCAATCGATTACGATGCAAAAGAAGTTGTCACAGAAGTTGTGAATAGTGGAATGGTGAAGAACCGAAAAGGTGTAAATATTCCAAACGTTCGAGTTAACTTACCTTCCATGACAGAAAAGGATCGTTCAGATATCATTTTCGGAATTGAAGAAGATGTTGATTTTATTGCTGCTTCATTTGTTCGTCAAGCAGAAGATGTTTTACAAATTAAAGAATGGTTAGAAAAACATGGCGGACACGACATTCAAATTATTTCAAAAATTGAAAATCGTGAAGGTGTTGACAATTTCGATAAAATTTTAGAGGCAAGTTACGGTATTATGGTTGCTCGTGGAGATTTAGGGGTGGAAATTCCCGCTGAAGAAGTACCACTTGTTCAAAAGGATTTAATTCACCGTTGTAACTTAATTGGAAAACCAGTTATTACCGCAACACAAATGTTAGATTCTATGCAATGGGACCCTCGTCCAACACGTGCAGAAGCTTCAGATGTTGCGAATGCTATTTTAGATGGAACAGATGCGATTATGTTATCGGGTGAAACAGCGGCAGGAGAATTCCCAGTAGAATCTGTAGAAACGATGCATACAATTGCATATAAAGCAGAAACTGGATTAGACCACGCTCAATTACTTAAAAACCGTTCGCGTAAAATTGAAATGACTATTACAGATGCAATTAGCCAATCTGTTTCACATACGGCAGCAAACTTAGGGGTAAGTGCTATTTTAACTCCTACACAATCAGGTCATTCTGCTCGAACGATTTCGAAATATCGTCCTGAAGCACCGATTATCGCTGTCACTTTTTCAGAAAAAGTGTTACGTCGTCTTTCGTTAACATGGGGAGTGTACCCAGTATTAAGTGAACAAGCTCATACGACGGATGAAATATTAGATACGGCGATTAATAAAGGACTTGAGACGAATTTATTTAAACGAGGAAGTAAAGTAATTATTACTGCAGGTGTACCAGTAGGTGTGACAGGTACAACGAACTTGATGAAAGTACATGTAATTGGAAATGTTATTACAAAAGGGCAAGGAGTAGGCCGTCATTATGCATATGGAAAAGCAATTGTAACAAATGATGCAGAAGATGCGAATGCACGAATGAAACTTGGTGATATTTTAGTGACGCATGCAACAGACCGTGATATGATGCCTGCGATTGAAAAAGCAGGTGGAATAATAACGGTAGAAGCTGGTTTAACTTCCCATGCAGCTGTCGTCGGTTTAAGTACTGGCATACCGGTGATTATTGGGGTAGAAGATGCGTTTTCGTCAATTAAAGATGGTGAAGATATTACGATTGATGGTGGAACAGGAAATATTCACCAAGGTCATGCAAGCGTACTGTAAAATTCCTCACATGTAAGAAAGGAAGAATGAAATGTACGTATATATACTATTATTTTTACTCATTCCAGCAATTGAAATAGGTGTATTTATTTGGACTGGAAGTAAAATTGGTGCAGGATATGTTGTGCTAGGTATTTTAATGAGCGGGATTATTGGTATTTGGTTAGTGCGTCAACAAGGAATAGAAACGATGCGCAATATCCAGTCGAGCCTCCAACATCGTCAAGTACCAAAAAATGAATTATTAGATGGTCTTTGTATTATTTTAGGTGGAATCATGCTCGTTATTCCTGGTTTCGTAACAGATTTAATTGGATTTTTACTCGTTATACCTTTTACGAGAAAGCCATTTAAATATGTCATATATGCCATTTTTATGCGACAAATAGCGAAACGAAAGATCATTTATCGGAAATTTTAAAGATAGAAGTTAGAACATATAAACAGTTAGTGAGAAATGATAGTATATGCTACAAAACAGCACCGTTTTACACTAATTCATCAACTATGTTCTAACTTCTTTATATTTTGTATCCATATACGATGTTACAGTAAGAATATTTACTGTATACTAAAATAAAAAGAGGTGGCTTAGATGACGAAACGGATGAGATTTTATTTGAATGTGTTTGGTTCTTTAGCCATAAGTTTTTCTTTATATATGCTCACAACACCTAAACATTTGGTAGATTATACGTATTTTATTTTTCTTGTAGCATTTATCATATTTATTTATGAAGCATTCAATCGACCGGAAGAAAAGAATAAGAAAGTTAAGGAGGATTGAATGATCCAGTTTTTAAATAGTGCCATATTAATTGAAACACCCGAGTATAATAAAAAACACTAATAAGAATGATGACGATTGGGGTAAAAATAATTCCAATCATACCGAATTGGTGTATCATACTAATTAATACAAAAAATACGACGAGTGGATGTAAACCGATGGATGCAGCATACCATTTCGGTTCTAAAATTTGACGTAGCAAAACGAGAAATATATACAGGCTACTAAGTTGGATCGTAGGTACATATTGTTCCGTTAGAAAATGAAATATAATCATTGGAATAAACAATAAGCCAATACCGATATACGGTATGAAGTCAATAATAAACGTCATAATAGTAATGAATGTAACATGTGTAAACTGGAATATATGTAAACAAATAAAAATAATTATAGATGTAAGTAATACGAGCAAAAATTGTGCCTTAATGAAACGGAAAATAGACGTATGTAATGTCATTTGCACTTCTTTCACATACAGCATCAATGTGGAAGGAGTTATTTTTTTGAAAAAATTAGTGATATCAGTTTCATCTTTTAATAAAAAGAAAACGATAAATAACACGATGAATAAAAAAGTAATAATATATGTGAAGGATTGAATAATAGATGAAATAATTTCAAATAATCCTTTGATCATATGCATACCATTTTTTTCTAGTTGATGAAAGAAATGTGGGATGCTATAATCTATTAGTGCGTTTAAATCGATGTTCGGTAGAATGGCTGCAACTTTTACACTTATATTTTTTATATAAGCGGTAACAACAGTAAGATTCCAATTGTTCGCTTGCATAATCGCTTCCAATTCTTTACTAATGAAGAAGAATGTCACAATCGTTAATCCGGTTATACTAATAAAAAAAGTAAACAGCACAGTAATAATGACAATCCATTTAGGCAAGTTTGTCCAATGTTTGAGTGTACGTACAATAGGTCGCAAAAAAATCGTGATAAGGATTGCGACAAATATCGGGATAAAAAGAAATGAAAATAACTGGATAACATAATATATACATACTAAAATAATCGTTAAAAATAGGAAACGTAAGCTAAAATGAGTCATATAAATCACCTTTTCGAAACAATTATTGAAAAAATGTAAGCGAAAACATCTGTTTTTATACAATATGTTGAATCGCTTGAAAATAGACTTTATTTGCTTTTAAAAATGGTTGAACTGTCGAAATACAAACTTGAATAAAACAAATACTTATCCAAAATACTGAATTTGAATTCAAAATGTAATAGCTTTCAATTCACATTGAGGAAAAAATCCATTATAATACGGGTAATAGAAAAATGAATGTACAAAATTTCATTTACTTAAAACTTTTGATTTCTATGAAATAAAAGATATTTAAATTAAAAGGAGAGATTTATAATGTCAGTATCTAAAGGTCTTGAAGGAATTATTGCAACGGAATCATCGATTTGTTCCATTATTGACGACAAATTAACGTATGCAGGGTATTCTATCGATGAATTAACAGAAAACGCAACTTTTGAAGAAGTTGTTTACTTATTATGGAACCGTGAATTACCAACACAGGAACAGTATGAAGCATTAAGAAAAGAATTAGCAGAAAATATGGCAGTACCTCAAGGAATCATTGATCATTTAAAATCATATGACTTGTCAAAAGTACATCCAATGGCAGCATTACGTACAGCTATTTCACTATTAGGTTTATATGATGAAGAAGCAGACGTGATGGAGTCAGAAGCAAACCGTCGTAAAGCAGTTCGTTTACAAGCACAAGTCGCGACAATTGTAACGGCTTTCTCACGTATTCGTAAAGGTTTAGAGCCTGTAACTCCAAAAACAGACTTAACATTCGCTGAAAACTTCGTATACATGTTAAATGATAAAGAAGGCGAAGATATCGAAATTGAAGCAATCGATAAAGCATTAATTTTACATGCGGATCACGAGTTAAACGCTTCCACGTTTACAGCACGTGTATGTGTGGCGACATTATCAGACGTTTATTCTGGTGTAACTGCTGCAATCGGTGCTTTAAAAGGACCTTTACATGGTGGAGCGAACGAACAAGTAATGAACATGTTAACGGAAATCGGATCAGAAGAAAATGCGATTCCATATATCGAAGAAAAATTAGCAAATAAAGAAAAAATTATGGGTATGGGACACCGTGTTTACCGTACAGGAGATCCACGTGCAAAACATTTACAAGAAATGTCAGAGAAATTAACAAAATTACACAATCAAGAAGAGTTATACCGTATGTCTGTAAAGATTGAAGAGTACATTAAAGAACATAAAGGTCTACCTGCAAACGTTGACTTTTATTCAGCAAGTGTATATCATAGTTTAGGGATTGACCATGACTTATTTACACCAATCTTTGCTGTAAGCCGTATGTCTGGATGGTTAGCACATATTTTAGAACAATATGACAACAACCGTTTAATTCGTCCACGTGCTGATTACACTGGACCAGCTTTACGTAGCTTCGTCGCAATTGAAAATCGTTAATATATTTTGAATACAAACTATGTAGTAGCCGGTCATCTGGCTACTACTACGTATGTCTGAAACAAAATAATTACTATTTCTATTAAAAAATGGTATATTCTAGAAAGAGAGAAAAAGAAACCATTTTACAGTTTGGTAAATAATGGAATGGTTAAAAGTATGAAAATATTTAGGAGGTTTTTTGAAGATGACTAATAAAATCACGATTGAAGATGGAGTATTACAAGTACCAAATAATCCAGTAATTCCTTTCATTATCGGAGACGGAACTGGACCAGATATTTGGAACGCAGCAAGCCGTGTATTAGATGCAGCAGTTGCAAAAGCATACAACGGTGAGAAGAAAATTGAATGGAAAGAAGTTCTAGCTGGTGAAAAAGCATTCAACGAAACTGGTGAATGGTTACCACAAGAAACTTTAGATACAATTGATGAATACAAAATCGCAATTAAAGGACCTCTTACAACTCCAATTGGTGGAGGATTCCGTTCATTAAACGTAGCATTACGTCAAGAATTAGACTTATATACATGCTTACGTCCGGTAGAATATTTCGAAGGTGTTCCTTCACCAGTTAAAAACCCTGGAGATGTAAACATGGTTATTTTCCGTGAGAATACGGAAGATATTTACGCTGGTATTGAGTGGCAACAAGGTACACCAGAAGTTGAAAAGGTAATTAACTTCTTACAAGATGAAATGGGCGTAAAAAACATTCGTTTCCCTGAAACTTCAGGAATCGG
This sequence comes from Candidatus Pseudogracilibacillus intestinigallinarum, assembly GCA_019113205.1. GTDB lineage: Bacteria > Bacillota > Bacilli > Bacillales > Amphibacillaceae > Pseudogracilibacillus > Pseudogracilibacillus intestinigallinarum. The sequence continues at coordinate 5,633 of DXHX01000138.1, forward strand.
AATTAAACCTGTATCAGCTGAAGGTACGAAGCGTTTAGTACGTTCTGCAATTGATTATGCGATTGAGCATGACCGTAAGAGTGTTACTTTAGTACACAAAGGAAACATTATGAAGTTTACTGAAGGTGCATTCAAAGATTGGGGTTACGAAGTTGCAGAAGCTGAATATGGTGACAAAGTATTCACATGGGCTGAATATGATCGTATCGTAGAAGCTGAAGGTAAGGAAGCAGCAAACAAAGCACAAGCTGATGCTGAAGCTGCTGGAAAAATCATCGTGAAAGATGCAATTGCTGACATCTTCTTACAGTTAATTTTAACTCGTCCGAAAGAACATGAAGTTGTTGTAACGATGAACTTAAACGGAGATTATATTTCTGATGCATTAGCTGCACAAGTTGGTGGAATCGGAATTGCTCCAGGAGCAAACATTAACTACATTACTGGACATGCTATTTTTGAAGCTACTCATGGTACAGCTCCTAAATATGCAGGTTTAGATAAAGTTAACCCATCGTCAGTATTATTATCAGGCGTATTAATGTTAGAGCACCTAGGATGGACGGAAGCTGCTAACTTAATTTCAGAATCAATGAACCAAACAATTGCTTCTAAAGTTGTAACATACGACTTTGCTCGTCTAATGGACGGAGCTACAGAAGTAAAATGTTCTGAATTCGCGGATGAATTAATCAAAAACCTATAATTTTACACATAAACAAAAATGTGAACTTAAAATGTGAGAAGTAAATGAAAGAAACTTCGGCTTTGTTTTCGTACGAAGGCGAAGTTTCTTTCTATATATCATATTTTGATAAAGCGTTTTTGTTTTTTTATCTATCCTTTTTTCGTTCCTTTCGAAAAAGGATTTTTTAGATTCATTGTCTATTGCAAATTAAATAAATGATAGCATTAGATATGATAGTACAAAATGAAATATGCACGGATATTGGTGGGCAGTTTTCATATACGGATTGTAAATTTTATATTAATTTTTCGATAAATCTCCCAATCTATCGTAACAATATTGTAAAATATATGTATATTGATATTCTTGATAAGAAAAGAGGTAGCGCTGTGGATCGTTCAATTTTAATTATAGAAGATGAACCAGCTATTGTAACACTAATTAAATTCAACTTAGAAAAAGAAGGATATAAAACAGATGTTGCATATGATGGAGAAGAAGGTATTGAAAAATTAGGTGAAAATACATATGATTTAGTTGTTCTAGATTTAATGTTACCAAAAGTAAATGGGATTGATGTTTGTAAACGAGTGCGTCAGGAAGAAAATTTCACACCGATTTTAATGTTAACAGCAAAAGATAATGAGTACGATAAAGTACATGGGCTTGAAATGGGAGCAGATGATTATTTGACTAAACCGTTTAGTCCGAAAGAATTAGTTGCTAGAATTCAAGCGATATTACGTCGAACTGAACGTCATCAGGTTTATGAAGATGAAACATTAAAAGTTGGTGATTTAGTTATTGCACCAAAGAAATTCGAAGCAGATTTCAAAGGGGAATATTTAGAATTAACACGTAAAGAATTTGAATTACTCGTTTATTTGATTCAACATAAAGGACAAATTTTATCCCGTGAACAGTTACTGAGTGCTGTATGGGGGTATGATTTTGTCGGTGATACTAGAATAGTCGACGTACAAGTAAGTAATATTCGGGAAAAAATTGAAGAAGATACGAGAAAACCACGATATATTAAAACTGTACGGGGCTTTGGTTATAAATTGGAGGAGCCTAAATGAAAAAGTTGTTGTCAAAAAAATTAAGGGGATATACATTCCTCGTTCTTGCGATTTTACTCATTAGTGGCGTCGTTTTATTCCCGGTTGTCACGAATTATTATGTGCTATTAGCTGTACTCGTTATTGAATTTATCGTTTTATTGCTCGTTATATCTTATTTTTACGATAAATATATTAAGCCGGTAGAAAAAGTAGCGAAAACGATGGATAAATTATTACAAGGGAATTATAATGCGCGAGTGAACCAGTCAATGGAGGGCACTATTGGGGAAGTTAGTTCAAAAGTGAATGCATTAGCACGAAATTTAAGTGAACTAACCATTTCTGAACAAATTCAAGCTGAACAATTAACGACAGTCATTGAAAACTCTGAGAGTGGGCTTGTTTTAATTGATGAAAAAGGCTATATTCATGTCGTTAACAGAAAGTTTTTATCTATGTTCGGCAAAACACCACAAGATTATGTCGGGCATATTTATTACGATGTACTTGAAAGCGAACAAATTCATCATACCGTACAAGAAACCTTTTTATATGAAAAACATGTAAAACATTTGTTCTCAGTTGATAAAAATGGTGAAAAAGTTTATTTGGAAATTGTTGGGGCACCTATTTTTAATGAGCGTAATATGTTAAAAGGTGCTGTGTTAGTCGTCTATGATATTACAGAGTTTAAATTATTAGAAGTAATGCGTAAAGATTTCGTTGCCAATGTGTCACACGAATTAAAAACACCGATTACATCGATTCGTGGTTTCTCAGAAACATTATTAGACGGAGCACAAGAGGACCCAGAAACTCGTAATCAATTTTTGAAAATTATTTTTGATGAGAGTAAACGAATTCAATTATTAATTAATGATTTACTCATTTTATCCAATTTAGAAAAAGATGAATCCAAAATTCATGTAGAAGATATTCTTTCAGATGCAATCGTTGCCGATATTCGTCCGTTAATTGAACAACATGCAAAACGTAAAGAAATTGAAGTGGAATTCCCTGAAGATATGGCACTAGCATTTTCAGCAGATGAAGAAAAAGTGAAGCAAGTGTTAATAAACTTATTATCGAATGCGATTAGTTATACACCCGAACAAGGGAAAGTTTCTTTATCTATTTCAGATGAAGAGGATCGTATTGGTTTTCACATATCAGATACGGGAATTGGAATTTCTCAAGATGCCGTTCCACGTATTTTCGAACGTTTTTATCGTGTAGATAAAGCTCGTAGTCGAAATACAGGTGGTACAGGTTTAGGTTTAGCGATTGTGAAACATATCGTTGAATTGCATGATGGGGAGATTAAAGTAGATAGTGAACTAGGGAAAGGTACAACTTTTTCCATCTATTTCCCAAAAGAACAGCGCTAACAAATAAAAAACTTCCATAACGATATAATACCGTTATGGAAGTTTTTTTACTGTAGACAATTAAAACATCATTACTAGGAACGAAAACGATTTTACATTATACTAAAGAGAGGACTAGCGTTTAAATAGGAGGAAAATAAATGACAAACAAATTAGTCATGATTGATGGCAACAGTTTATTATTCCGTGCATTTTATGCATTACCATTACTGAACAATGACCGTGGAGTATATACGAATGCAGTATACGGATTTACGAATATTTTACTAAGAATTTTAGAAGAAGAAAAACCGACACATATGCTTGTGGCTTTTGATGCAGGTAAGACTACTTTTCGTCATTCGACGTATAAAGAATATAAAGGTGGTAGACAAAAAACACCACCTGAATTAAGAGAGCAATTTCCTATTGCACGAGAATTATTAGATAAATTCCATATTGCACGATATGAATTAGATATGTATGAAGCAGACGATATAATCGGGACGTTAGCAAAACAAGGACAAGAAAAAGGGTTTGAAGTAAAAGTTATTTCTGGTGACCAAGATATGTTACAGCTTGTCTCAGATCATGTGACCGTAGATCTAACGAAAAAAGGGGTAAGTGAAGTTGCATCTTATACAAAAGAGGCATTATTAGATGAAATGGAATTAACACCTGAACAAATCATTGAATTAAAAGCATTAATGGGAGATAAATCTGATAATATACCTGGCGTCCCAGGTGTCGGTGTGAAAACAGCAACGAAATTACTAAAAGAATATAATACATTAGAAAATGTATATGAACATATTGATGACATTTCCGGGAAAAAGTTAAAAGAAAATTTAATTACTTATAAAGAAGATGCGTTCATGAGTAAACAATTGGCAACGATTAATGTCGATTCGCCAATCGATGTATCTTTGGAAGAGTTACAATATGAAGGATATAAAACAAATGAACTGTATGAAATTTTTATGGATTTAGGTTTTCGTACATTGTTAGAACGAATTGGTGGAGAACCTTCTGAAGATGAAGAAATAGTGGACGATAACTTTTCATTTGAAGTCATTTCAACTGTAGAAGATGCGACATTAACAGGAAATGACACGATTGTAGTAGAAATGATGACAGAGAATTATCATGAAGCACCGATTGAAGCTTTTGCGATTGCAAATGAAGAAACAACGTATATTATTCGGACAGAAGATGCGTTAAAAGATGATGCTTTTAAAACATGGTTAGAAGATGAAACGAAAAAGAAAACAGTTTTTGATGCAAAACAAGTAATCGTTTCTTTACTACATGAAGGGATCGATATAAAAGGAATTGATTTTGACCTTCTATTAGCTGCCTATATTATTAATCCAGCAGATAATAATGAAGAAGTAGCCGCTATCGCACGTCGTAATGCGACAAGCCAATTGCCATTCCATGAGGAAGTATATGGTAAAGGGAAAAAACAAGCCGTTCCAGAAGAGGAAGTATTCCATGACTATGTCGCTAGAAAGGCTGCAAATATCTCTATTTTACGTGATACATTTTTAACATTGTTAGAAGATAATGAGCAGATAGACCTTTTTGAAAACTTAGAAATTCCATTAGCAAAAATTTTAGCGAAAATGGAACATACAGGAATCCAAGTAGATGTAGATCGTTTAAAAGAGATGGGAGAAGGCCTACTTACACGATTAGATGAAATAGAAAAGAAAATCCATGAGCTTGCTGGTTCAACTTTTAATATTAATTCACCAAAACAATTAGGGGTCGTTTTATTCGAAGATTTAGGTTTACCAGTCATTAAGAAAACGAAAACTGGTTATTCTACCGCTGCAGATGTATTAGAAAAACTAGAAGGTGAACACGAAATCATCGAACATATTTTATTGTATCGTCAATTGAAAAAACTACAATCAACCTATGTAGAAGGTTTATTAAAGGTCGTTCATCCTGATTCCAATAAAATTCATACAAGATTTAACCAAGCATTAACACAGACTGGTCGTTTAAGTTCTACAGAGCCGAACTTACAAAATATCCCAATACGTTTAGAAGAGGGAAGAAAAATTCGTGAAGCATTTATTCCATCTGAGAAAGATTGGCTTATTTTCGCATTCGACTATTCACAAATTGAATTACGAGTACTTGCACATATATCGGAAGATGAACGACTTGTTGCAGCGTTTAAAGAAGACAAAGATATTCATACGAGAACCGCTGCAGACGTATTCCATGTAGATGAGGCAGATGTTACATCAGACATGCGACGTCAGGCAAAAGCAGTAAACTTTGGGATTGTCTATGGAATTAGTGATTATGGGTTATCACAAAATTTACAAATTACTCGAAAAGAAGCGAAAGAGTTTATCGATAAATATTTTGAAATTTATCCCGACGTCCAAAATTATATGAAGGAAATAGTTCAAGATGCAAAACATGAAGGATATGTAACGACTATTATGAACCGTCGTCGCTATTTACCGGAAATTACGAGTAGCAATTTTAATATTCGAAGCTTTGCAGAAAGAACGGCGATGAATACACCGATTCAAGGTAGTGCAGCTGACATTATTAAAAAAGCGATGATTGATTTAGAGGCAAGATTAGAAAAAGAGAACTTACGTGCACGATTATTACTACAAGTGCATGACGAATTGATCTTAGAAGCGCCTGAGGAAGAAATGGACATATTAAATAAAATTGTTCCAGAAGTAATGGAAAAAACAGTATCATTACAAGTTCCATTAAAGGTAGATGCTTCATACGGGAAAAATTGGTTTGATGCATAAGAGAAAGTAGGAAAGAGAGATGCCTGAATTACCAGAGGTAGAAACGATTAAACGAACATTAGAGCGATTTGTACTTGGCAAAACAATAGATGCCATTACAGTTCAATGGCCGAAAATAATTAAACATCCTGATGATATTATTCATTTTGAACAGTTATTAGTTGGAGAAACAATTCGAAAAATGGGACGACATGGAAAGTTTTTACTTTTTTACTTTGATGATGTTGTCCTCGTTTCCCATTTACGTATGGAAGGGAAATACCGTGTAGTTGATAAAAATGAACCGATGGATAAACATACACATGTCATTTTTCATTTTACAGACGGTACAGAATTACGGTACAACGATGTACGTAAATTCGGCACGATGCACGTATTTCCAATTGGAACAGAATTAACGGTCGCCCCATTACAAACATTGGGGCCTGATCCATTTCATCCGACATATACAAAACCATATGTGAAAGAAAAATTATTAAAAACAACTAGGTTAATAAAAGCAGCATTGCTTGATCAAACTATTATTGCAGGACTTGGAAATATTTATGTAGATGAGGTGCTTTTTTTAGCAAAAGTTCATCCAGAGCGTCGTTCGAATACGTTAACAGAAAAAGAACTGGATGCGATTTTTTATTATGCATATGAAGTATTAGATAAAGCGGTGATGCAAGGTGGAACGACTATCCGTTCTTATGTGGATGGTGAAGGGGAAATGGGAATGTTTCAACAACAATTGTTTGCATATGGACAAGAAGATGAACCGTGCAAACATTGTAATGATGTTATTGTGAAAATAAAAGTTGCTGGACGTGGCACCCATTATTGCCCGACATGTCAAAAGACGACGAAAATTATTAAACAGTAAGGGGTAGGGAATAGTGACATTAATTATCGGATTAACTGGAAGTATTGGAACAGGAAAAAGTACGATTGCCGATCATATGAAATCTTTACGTATTCCAATTGTAGATGCAGATGTTGTGGCAAGGGAGATTGTAGAGCCTGGTAAGAAAGCGTACAATGAAATTGTAGAAACATTTGGCAATGAAGTGCTAGATGAAGATGGCACATTAAACCGTCCTGCATTAGGGAAAATAGTATTCTCAGATGAAGCGAAACGTAAAGCATTAAATGCAATTACACATCCAGAAATTCGAAAAGAAATGATCCGTCAACGTGAAGCATATGTAGCTCAAGGTGTTCCTTGTGTCGTATTAGATATTCCATTACTATATGAAAGCAATCTAATTGACTATGTGGAAAAGGTTATCGTTGTTTCTGTTTCAGAACAAACACAACTTAAAAGAGTTATGGAACGTGATGGAAGCACAAAAGAAGCTGCTTTACAAAGAATCCATTCGCAAATTCCTGTCAAAGAGAAGGAAAAAATGGCAGATGCTGTCGTTGATAATAATGGCACGAAAGAAGCGTCATATAAGCAATTAGAAGATATTTTATCTAATTGGAATATCCCAATAAAATAAATTTTCAAGAAAACATGACATATTTAGTAGCACATTTAAGCGCTAATGTGTTATACTAATTTGTGAGAAAAAAGAAACAGTGTAGCACATATATTGGGAGGACTCTAAATGAGAAGAACAAGAATTGCCATTAATGGATTTGGAAGAATTGGACGTATGGTTTTCCGTCAAGCGATTTTAAATAAGGATATTGATGTTGTTGCGATAAATGCAAGTTATCCAGAAGAAACTTTAGCACACTTAATCAAATATGATAGTGTACATGGAATCTTTGAGTGTGACATTAATATTTTAGAAGACGGATTTGAAATTAATGGTGAGAAGATTATTCATACAAACTCTCGTGAACCAGAAAAATTACCTTGGAAAGACTTAGATATTGATATTGTTATCGAAGCGACAGGTAAGTTCAACTCAAAAGAAGGTGCGAGCCGTCATTTACAAGCTGGAGCGAAAAAAGTAATCATTACTGCACCAGGAACAAATGTGGATAACACAATTGTATTAGGTGTAAATGAAGAAACATACAATCCTGAAACAGAACATATCGTTTCAAACGCATCTTGTACGACAAACTGTTTAGCACCAGTTGCTAAAGTGTTGGACGAAGAGTTTGGAATTGTAAATGGATTAATGACAACTGTTCACGCATATACGAGTGACCAAGTTAGTTTAGATAACCCACATAAAGATTTACGCCGTGCACGTGCTTGCGGCCAATCAATTGTTCCAACATCAACAGGAGCTGCAAAAGCATTAGGGGAAGTGTTACCACATTTAAATGGTAAATTACATGGAATGGCATTACGTGTTCCAACGCCAAATGTTTCCTTAGTTGATTTAGTTGTCGACGTTGAAAAAGACGTGACAGCAGAACAGGTGAATGAAGCATTCAAAAAAGCAGCAGAAGGAAAATTAAACGGAATTTTAGATTATAACGAATTACCATTAGTATCTATTGACTATGCAACAACTGAAAGTTCTGCAACCATCGACGGATTATCCACTATGGTAATGGGAGATAAAAAAGTAAAAGTGTTAGCTTGGTATGACAATGAATGGGGTTACTCTTCACGAGTTGTTGACTTAGCGAATTTTATCGGTAAAAAAATTGACGAAAAAGTAAATGCATAATGAACGAAGAGATTAGTAGATAAGGTTCCTTATCCACTAATCTCTTTTATGTTATGTAAATTGATCGAAACGTGTTAAAATGTATAGTAATAGATGAAGGAAATTGAATGGGGTTGAAAAGGATGAAGTGTCCAAAATGTTACCATAAACATTCACGAGTCTTAGATTCAAGACCATTTGAAGATGGGGACGCAATTCGTCGTCGCCGAGAATGTGAAAGTTGTGGCTATCGTTTTCGTACATATGAACGTAAAGAAGAGACAGCGATTATTATCGTGAAAAAAGATGGAACACGTCAAGAATTTGAACGTGAAAAATTAATACGTGGATTAATGCGAGCATGTGAAAAGCGTCCAGTGACGATTGAGAAAATAGAAGAAATAGCATTAGATGTAGAACAAGAAATCCGCCAATGTGATGAGGCGGAAATTAGTAGTGAACAAATTGGTGAAATGGTACTGTCAAGATTAGCAAAGGTAGACGATGTAGCCTATGTTCGTTTCGCTTCTGTGTATCGTCAATTTGATAATATTACTTTATTTTTAGATGAGTTAAAAGATATTTTACAATCGAACGTAAAAGAGGAGAAGTAAAGGGTGAAAAAGATGCAACATATAGGGAAGATATTGCCTGTAGACGGATATCGCGTACAATTGATCGACAGTCTTCCTGTTGATTATGACGCGTCACTCATCCATTTATATCAACCATTAATTGGGATAGAACCGATTAGTTTATATACCTTATTGTTAAAAGAAGAACCATTACAAACAGACGAACAAATACAAACACATCATACATTAATGAACTATTTATCTATGCCATTAGATAAAATATATGTCGCTAGACGAAAGCTAGAAGGAATCGGTTTATTAAAAACATTTGAAACCGTGCTGGAAAACAAAACTGTTTTCACCTATGTACTTCAAGCACCTTTTCGTCCGGCGTATTTTTTTCAAGATATGATGTTATCGGAACTATTGTATCGTCATATTGGAAAAATAAAATTCGAGACACTTCGCAAATTTTATGCAACATCAAACCAAATCGAACGTGGCGAAGAAGTGACAGCTTCATTTAACGATATATTTCAAACATTTACACCGAAAACACCACCGGTTTCTATGGAGGAAAAACAAAAAGAAATACCAAAAGTCCCGTTGACAGAAGTTTCTTTTGATTCGATTTATTTTATGTTACAGCGAAAAAACATTTCTGTAAAAGAAGTGATGACAGATCAACATCGTCAAATCATGACCCAGTTGTTGCATTTATATGATTTGGAAATGTATGAAATGGAACAAGCTGTTAATTGGGCATTGACAGATGACAATAAAATCGATATTGCTCAATTGAAACAAGCATGTCATGATTTGTTCCAAGCAAAACACAATGTCGTTCAAGTACAGCTAGAAGAAAAGAAACCATCGCAAGTAAAAGCTACTAATAATAAGCGTTCTTCTACTAAATTAGATCGACTGATCGAATGGTTTGAAACAGCCTCCCCGAAAGATATTTTAGAAGATCAATCTATGGGTCATAATGCGACAAGTCAAGATTTAAAATTAGTTAGTGATATTATGCTCCAACAAGCATTACCTATTCCTGTTATGAATGTACTTATCCATTATGTGCTATTGCAGTCGAATGATAAACTGACACGTAATTATATTGAATCGATCGCAGCGCATTGGTCACGGAAAAAATTGAAAACAGCTAGAGAAGCAGTGGAATTTGCCCGGGAGCAGATGAACCAACCGAAAAAACGATCCGTACAAAAAAATTATCAACGCCGAGCATCTGGAAAAGAAGAAGTTATTCCAGAGTGGTTTAATGAACGGCATAAAAAGGAAGAGAAAGAAAAGCCAGCTATATCAGAAGCAGATTTAAAAGAGCAAGAAGCATTGCTTGAGGCATTACGTAGACATGCTTCTGAGAACAACTAATGTTGTAAAGGACTGATGAACATGAAACCAATTCAACATTCACTTCAAAGATGGATTCAAAATAATGAATCGTTTCAGGAACGACATAATGCGATGAAACGTGAAATTACATCCCATCCGCTTGTCCGTCAATTTTTACAAGGACACGAAGAAATAACCGATGAGCAAATTGAACGTAATTTAAATAAATTGTATGAATATATTACACAATCACATCAATGTGATCGTTGTACGAGTGTTGAAACGTGTAAAAATATGTTGCAAGGATATTCACCCATTCTAGAATACAAGAATGAAGAAATCCATATATCGTATGAAAAATGTCGGAATCGATTAGCTGAAGAAGCACAAACTGAGCAGAGTGATTTAATAAGAAGTGTTCATATGCCGAAAGAGATTTTAGAAGCACGTATTGATGATGTGCATATTGATCAAAATCGTACGAATGCCATTAAAAATATGACACAGTTTTTAAATGCGGCAGAAGAAAAACTACCAGAACGTGGGATTTTCTTCTCTGGACCGTTCGGTGTTGGAAAAACATATTTACTTGGCGTCATTGCTAATCGATTGAAACAATTTAATATTTCATCGATGCTTATTTATATGCCAGAATTCGTACGAGAAATGAATGCATCTATTAAAGACAATACAGTACAACAAAAAGTTGATGCTTTTAAAAGAGCCGATGTTCTTATGTTAGACGATATCGGGGCTGAAACATTATCTGCATGGTTCCGTGATGAAGTACTTGGCGCAATTTTGCAATACCGTATGATGGAGAAATTGCCCGTGTTTTTCACATCGAATTATACGATGGCCCAATTAGAAGAAATTTTAGCAACAACGACAAGAGGCGATGTCGAAAAGGTTAAAGCAGGTCGTATTATGGAACGTATTAAACAAGTTAGCATCGAAGTGCCTGTAAATGGAGAAAATCGTAGAAGATAATGTAAGCTATAAAGTTATACAATTTTATATAAATCATTCATGAAACCGTTCATACATCCATATAGTGATAATACATATATGGATGAAGGACGGTGTTTATTTGCGAAAAATTTATTTTCATTGCGAAGACGAACTCATGTATTTTTGTGAACTTCTATTTCAAAAAGAAAAGAAAATCCACTTACATTGGGAAAATCAAAGTCGCCATAAAAATGAACTGACCATTTTACAACATGTGCCAGATGATAGTATAAAAGCATGTATGATCCAACTTTTTATGCAATTTCGATTTCACCGTATGATGAAAGAAATCATTCAAGATACATTTCATTACGATAAAGATGAAGAGGTTGAAGCGATTATGTATTGGACAGATTGGGTCATTACTGCGAATATTCATCATGAGAGATTGTACAAGCACCATGAAACATTTCAAAAATTTTTACGGCCATTATTTTCACGTTATATTTTTGATCGAACATATATCCATTTTGATGAGATGTGTTTATTTTCTCGCCAAGAAGTAAAACGAAAAATGACCCAAATTGTCGGTTATGCAATTGATGAGTGGAAAGAAGAGGAACGATACCAGCATTTTATTCATGCAATTCGTGTATACATTCAAAGCCGACCGAGCAAAATAGATGAAATACATATTTTACATGAAGATACATTTCAATTTTTTACATATCGTGGAGAAAAAATTGTGCAAGAACAAATTGAGCATCATTTAGAAAAAGAACCGTTATATTTATTTGGAATCGATACATTAGAATATGATGTCACACCAGTCATTACATTTTTACCAAAACAAATATATGTGTATACAGACGATTTAGCAGATACAAAGGTAACAGCTTTACGTAATATTTTTGAAGAAAAAGTGACCCCATTGCAAAAAAAGTATTTTCCGTTTCGTGTGAAGGAAAATTAATTGAAAAAAATTTATATTATTGGTATACTTTTTAATAGAAAAAGTTGATATGAGAAGTTATGAAAAGGACACGATTGTTTCAAGTAATCATAGACAGGAAAAGAAGCCATTGACTGAGAGCTTTTGCTATTGATTCGAAATAATTACCACCTTTGAACTCTACAATGGAAATAATAGTATATTGTAGCGGATTTCACCGTTAACGAAAGAATGAAGTCGAATCATTTTTACGTATTTATTACGTTTCGAAAATGAGGGTGGAACCACGAATATATACTCGTCCCTTTAATTTAAGGGAGGAGTATTTTTATTTTTACAAGCATAATTTCAACTATATAAGAAGGAGTGTTTTAGAATGATTACAATGACGTTTCCTGATGGAAATACAAAAGAGTTTGAACAAGGGGTAACAGGGGAAGAAATTGCCCAATCAATTTCACCCGGTTTAAGAAAACAAGCGGTAGCAATTAAGCTAGATGGTGAACATTATGATCTACGACGCCCAATTGAAAAAGATGCCGCGATTGAGATCATTACATACCGTGATGAAGAAGGTATTGATATTATGCGTCACTCGACTGCACACTTACTAGCTCAAGCTGTCAAACGTTTATTTGGTGATGTGAAATTTGGTGTTGGTCCGGTAATCGAAGAAGGGTTTTACTATGATATGGATTTAGAACATGTTATTACACCAGAAGATTTACCAAAAATTGAAAAAGAAATGCAACGTATTATTGACGAAAATTTAGAAATTGAGCGTATTGAAGTATCACGTGAGGAAGCGAAAAAAATGTTCGTGGAAATTGGGGACGATTTAAAATTAGAATTAATCGATGCGATTCCTGAAGACGAACAAGTAACGATTTATAAGCAAGGCGAATTTTTTGACCTTTGTCGTGGAGTTCATGTACCACAAACTTCGAAAATTAAAGCATTTAAACTATTAAGTATTTCTGGAGCTTACTGGCGAGGAGATAGTGACAATCAAATGTTGCAACGTATTTACGGAACGGCATTTGAAAAAGAAAAAGAAGTAAAAGATTATTTACAACTTTTAGAAGAGCGTAAAGAACGCGACCATCGTAAATTAGGAAAAGAATTAGAGATCTTTACTATTTCTCGAAAAGTGGGACAAGGTTTACCATTATGGTTACCAAAAGGAGCAACAATTCGTCGTATTATTGAGCGTTATATTGTAGATTTAGAAGAAAAATTAGGATATGACCATGTCTATACACCTGTATTAGGAAGTGCAGAGCTGTATAAAACTAGTGGACATTATGACCACTACCAAGAAGATATGTTCCCAGTTATGGATATGGACAATGAAGAGCTTTTCCTACGTCCAATGAACTGTCCACACCATATGATGGTATATAAAAACAATTTATATAGTTATCGTAACTTACCTGTTCGAATTGCTGAACTTGGTATGCAACACCGTTATGAAATGTCAGGAGCGTTAGCAGGGTTACAACGTGTAAGAGGAATGACGTTAAACGATGCCCATATTTTTGCTCGTCCAGACCAAATTAAAGATGAATTCATTCGTGTCGTCGAATTAATTAAACATGTATATAAAGATTTCGGCATTACAGATTATTATTTCCGTTTATCTTATAGAGATCCTGAAGATAAAGAGAAATATATTGACGATGATTACATGTGGGAAATGGCACAAACAGCATTGAAAGAGACGATGGATGAACTCGAATTACCGTATGTTGAAGCAATTGGGGAAGCGGCGTTTTATGGACCGAAACTTGATGTTCAAGTAAAAACAGCATTAGGACATGATGAAACATTATCAACAGTTCAGCTTGACTATCAAGTTGCGGAAAGATTTGATTTATCTTATATTGGAGAAGATGGGAAACACCATCGACCTGTCGTTATTCACCGTGGAGTTGTGTCAACGATGGAACGTTTTGTAGCATATTTAATCGAAGAATATAAAGGTGCATTTCCAACATGGCTTGCTCCTGTACAAGTACAAATTATTCCAGTATCATTAGCTGTTCATGCAGATTATGCGAAAAAAGTCGAAGATACTTTACGAATGGCAGGCATTCGTGTAGATGTAGATGTTCGTGAAGAAAAATTAGGCTATAAAATCCGTGAAGCACAGACGAAGAAAATTCCTTTCGCATTAGTATTAGGAGATAAGGAAATGGAATCTGATGAAGTAAATATTCGTCGTTATGGTCAAAAAGAGACAGAAACAATGTCCCTTGATGAGTTTGTTACGTTCATCCAACAGGAAGTTACAGAAAAGGTAAGTAAAAAGTAAAAGTCTGTTTGACAAATGCAATGTAGCATGTTATTATATAAAAGTTGAATGAATTCATTCGACACGATCTAAAAGACAAGTAGGAGCACCCGCTTCTCACCTGACTAACACATTATGTCGTTGGCTGGTTAAATATCTTTCAAAATGATGAAGATAAATGTGGGTGCACTCGTGTGCCCACATTTTTTAATTGGATAAGCTCATCATCTTGTCATTCTGGATCAAAAATTTTCGGAGGTGGCTAGATATTAGCAAAGAGATGAATGTGAATCAGTCGATTCGTGCAAGAGAAGTACGTCTAATTGATGCAAATGGTGATCAACTAGGAGTAAAATCTCGTGATGAAGCATTAGAGATTGCAGCAACGAGAAACTTAGATTTAGTTTTAGTAGCTCCTGGTGCTAAACCGCCAGTATGTCGTATTATGGACTACGGTAAGTATCGTTACGAACAACAGAAAAAAGAAAAAGAGGCACGTAAGAAACAACGTGTTATCAACGTGAAAGAAGTTCGTTTATCTCCAGGAATTGGTGATCACGACTTCAATACGAAACTAAGAAACGCACGTAAATTCATCGAAAATGGTGACAAAGTAAAAGCATCTGTCCGTTTTAGAGGGCGTGCCATTACGCACAAAGAATTAGGTCAAGAAGTCCTAAATCGTTTAGCAGAAGAGGTAAAAGATATCGCTACTGTTGAATCGAAAGCTAAAATGGAAGGGCGTCAAATGTTCATGATGCTTGCACCAATCACTGAAAAGTAATTTGTTTACTGGATTATTTAAGGAGGAAATTGACATGCCAAAAATGAAAACACATAGAGGATCTGCAAAACGTTTCAAAAGAACTGCATCTGGAAAATTAAAACGCGCACAAGGATATACAAGTCACTTATTCGCGAACAAATCACAGAAGCAAAAACGTAAATTACGTAAAAACTCAATGGTTTCTGAGAGTGATTTAAAACGTATCGATCAAATGTTACCTAGATAATAGGAAAATTACACAATATATTAGAGGAACAATCTTAGGAGGTAGAAACAATGGCACGAGTTAAAGGTGGAACAGTTACGCGCGCTCGTCGTAAACGTGTTCTAAAATTATCAAAAGGTTATTATGGTGCAAAACATAAATTATTCAAAAACGCAAAACAACAGGTGATGAAGTCAGGTAACTACGCTTACCGCGACCGTAAACAAAGAAAACGTGATTTCCGTAAATTATGGATCGCACGTATTAACGCTGCAGCACGTTTAAACGATATTTCTTACAGCAAATTAATGCACGGTTTAAAAGTTGCTGGAGTAGATATTAACCGTAAAATGTTAGCTGAATTAGCTGTAAACGATGCAGACGCATTCGCTAAATTAGTAGATCAAGCTAAAGCAGCAACTAAATAAGACACTATAAATAAAGCACAAAACTTTCTATGGAAGGTTTTGTGTTTTTTTATTTTCGCTTATGAAAGAAACCCTAATATAATGGAATGATACGAAAAAATTGCTTTTACAATACAAAAAGCATGTTAAGATAGAAGGAATACGATTAGAAAGTAGGTACATGATGAAACGCTTTTTGTATATGATTTGTTGGATGCTTGTCATAGGTTTTTTATTTTATTGTGCAATACAGTGGCGAATGTCTCTTGTGATTTTAATGAAAGAAGAATTTCTTTTTC
>DXHX01000139.1 GCA_019113205.1 Candidatus Pseudogracilibacillus intestinigallinarum
GATAGAATGGACTAAAATGAAGGAAAGGTAACTTATATGGTAAAAGGAATAGGAATTGATATCGTAGAAATAACAAGAATAAAAAGAGCAATGGATAAAAACAGCCGTATTGTGAAACGAATTTTAACCGAAAATGAATATATCCACTATACGACATTGCCGACGGAACGAAGAAAGCTCGAGTATGTTGCGGGACGTTTTGCAGCGAAAGAAGCATATGCAAAAGCAGCAGGAACAGGGCTTGGGAAATTGAGCTTACAACATATTGAAATTTTATCTAATGAATGTGGTGCACCGGAAATGTTCGTGCAAGACGCTTCATACGATATTTTCTTATCTATTTCACATAGTGAACATTATGCAGTTGCACAAGTTGTTTTAACATAAAAGCATAAGTACATTTTTTCTCTCATATATATGTTGTACGAACTATAGAGGAAGGGGAGAAAAAATGTGAAAAGGATATTAGCAACATTTTTGGCGATGTTCGCAATTATTTTGCTAGCAGCTTGTTCTAACACTTCGAAGGAATCAATCGTAAAAAAGTTATCATCTGAGCTCGAAGATATGACGAGCTATAAGATGGAAGCGAAGATGACAATGCATACAGGAAAAGAAGCGCGCACATATGATGTAGAAGTTTTATATAAAAAAGAGGATAACGATCATTTCAAAGTAACCTTAATGAATGAAGAAGAAAAAACAGGGCAAATTATTTTGAAAAATAATGAAGGGGTGTTTGTATTAACGCCCGATATAAAAAAGACCTTTAAGTTTCAATCGGAATGGCCTGAAAACAGTAGTCAACCATATTTATATCAATCCGTCATTCGCGATATAATGGAAGATAAAGAAGCGACATTTACGGAAATGGATGATTATTATTTGTTTGAGGCAAAAACAAATTATGAACATCAATCTAATTTACCTTCAGAAGAAATTTATATTAATAAGAAGACATTGCTCCCACAAGCGGTACACGTATTAGACGAGGAAAAAAATACATTAATCGAAGTAATTTTCTCCAATGCAGAAACAGATGTTGCATTTGATGAGGAGACATTTCATAAAGACAAAGTGCTAGAGAGCCTACACGCAAGTGTTGATGTGGAAGTTGATTCGAATGTTTTGGAAGTACAGTATCCACTTGAAACATTTGGTGCGACATTAGTAGAGGAAAAAGAAATACAAACAGAAAATGGCAAGAGAATTATTATGACATTTGAAGGGGAAGATTCATTTACACTCATTCAAGAAAACGAAGCAGTAAAAGATGAAACCTATACAGAAGAAGTGTATGGAGAAATGGTGGAAATGAAAGATTCCGTTGCCGCTATATCAAATGGGACGATAGAATGGACAAAAAACGGCATCAAATATTATGTCGCTAGTGAAACGATGTCTACAGAGCAATTAACAGAAGTAGCAAATTCATTAGAAGGAAAAGGAATTAAATAAGCGAATGTATACTGGAATGTGACAGACAATTACATACATCATTTAGAACGATTCATCCTTCGTTATTTTTGAATGATGGAAATAGGTGAATAACATTAACTATTTATCTTTATATAACGATAAATATAATTGAAATATCCCTAATCATAAAGTAAAATTTAATCATATTTACATATAACAAAATATTCGAAAGAAATGAACATACAGATGTAGAAAGGGGTATTTTATGTATCGTCGTACAAAAGCAGTCATAAATTTACAATCGATTGGACATAATATACGTCAGTTACAAAGTTTATTAGACGATGAAAACCATGTAATGGGCGTTGTAAAAGCTGATGGATACGGTCACGGAAGTGTAGAAGTAGCAAATGTGCTACTTAATGCAGGGGTAGACTTTTTAATGGTAGCTTTATTAGAAGAGGCAATTCATTTAAGAAAGCACGGAATTGTCGCGCCAATTTTAGTAGTCGGTCGTGTCCATCCAGAAGATGCCCATGTAGCAGCATCACATCATATAACGATAAACGTCTATGAACACGCATGGATAGAAGCGGTAAAAGAGCTGCAATTTGAATCCCCTTTACACATACATGTGGAATTTGAAACAGGGATGAATCGTACAGGAATTTGTACAGAAGAAGAATTACGAAAAATCGTTACAGCAATCCATAAAAATCCGCAACTAAAATTAACTGGTGCATTTACTCATTTTGCTACAGCAGATGATATTGATAGTGCCCATTTCCATGCACAATATGAAAATTACGAAAAGATGTTGCACATTTTAGCGAGTATACATGACGAACCAATTATGACACATGTCGGTAATAGTGCGGCAGGAATTCAGTATCCTGAAAAAATGAAACGATATACGAGATTTGGTGTTTCTTTATATGGTTTATATCCATCGGCGGAGATCAGACAATTAAATAATGTTACATTGGAACAGGCTTATTCCTTATATAGTGAACTGATCCAAGTGAAAAAGATTAAAGCAGGAGACTTTGTTGGCTATGGCGCAAACTTTGTCGCTGAAACAGATATGTGGATTGGAACGATACCAATTGGATATGCAGATGGCTGGACGAGAAAATTACAAGGTTTTGAAGTGCTAATCGCTGGAAAAAGAATGCCGATTGTCGGTAGAATCTGTATGGATTCAATGATGGTGCGCTTAGATGGGCCATATGAAGTTGGGGAACAAGTTACATTATTAGGTGGAGAAGATGATGCATTTATTGACATGGATGAAGCGGCGAATTATTTAGAAACAATCAATTACGAAATTCCTTGTATGATAACGAGTCGAGTACCTCGACAATATTGCTGAAAAAAAGACAAATTTACTGAATTCTTTTTGCATAAGCATAGATAACATGCTATTATAAAAGAAATATGTTTAGGAACTTCACGGATTAATGGAGGTGTTGGGTGTTGCCAAATCGATTTGAAGAGTTACGCATTTCACTACCTAAAAAACTATTTGCGGAAGTAGACATTTTGGCGAAGCACGAGAATAAAGACATTAATGAATTAATTTATCATGCAACGAAAAGTTATATTGAGTATAAACATGAAGTACGAGAGTTGCATGAGACGATGCAAAAAGGCTATGTGGAGATGGCAAAAATTAATTTACATCTTTGTTCAGAAGCATTTTTAGCTGAAGAGGAGGCCGAAAACACCTATGACCGCTTAGTGATCGGGGTGTAGCGTGTTGATCGTACAACGCGGCGATATATATTTCGCAGACCTATCACCAGTTGTCGGATCTGAACAAGGTGGGGTAAGACCAGTGTTGGTCATCCAAAATGATATCGGTAATCGTTTTAGCCCGACGATCGTAGTCGCTGCTATAACTGCGAAAATTCAAAAGGGAAAATTACCTACCCATGTTGAGATAGAAGCCAAAGAACATGGACTAGAAAGAGACTCCGTTATTTTATTAGAGCAAATACGGACGTTAGATAAGCAAAGATTGACAGATAAAATTACGAGATTAGATAAGAAAACGATGAAGCAAGTTGATCACGCGTTAGAAATTAGTTTAGGGCTAGGCTTTAAATCCTTTTATGAAGAAGAACATCAAGAAGACGAACGATAAATGTGGGAAAATAGCAATCATTCTTTATTTATACCTTCCCATTTATGTTCGTCTTTTTTGTTTATAGGTAGACGAAGGTTCTATAGTAAAAAACATCCTAGCTTCATCGTAAGCGATAGGATGTTTTTTTATTAAAGGTTTTCTTATCATTTCTTTTTAAAACTTCTCCATACAAAGGCAAGTACACCAATAGTACTAGCGGTTAAAAGTATCGGTTTCTTTTTTAACTTATTATTTTCATATAGTTGATTTTTAATAATAAGTTCCATATTCCTTGGTCGTTCTGCTAATCTTCTCATGAAATATCCGAACCAATCTTCTCCATATGGTAAATAAACCGTGAATCGATACCCTTCATTTTTAAGTTTTTCTTGAAGCTCTTCTCTAAAACCATATAACATTTGAAACTCTATTTTATTTTTATCGATGTTTTCTTCTTCAATATATTGAAGTAAAGCATGAATCATATAATGGTCATGTGTAGCGAAAGAGGTGAATGTCCCTTCCTTTAAACGTTTTTTTGATAAGTGCAGGAATTTTGCATCAATCTCGTCTTTTTGTTGGTAAGCGACTTCTGCACTTTCTTTATATGCGCCTTTTACGATTCTTAATCGAACATCCTTTAATTGTTCCATTAAAGCCTCTGCATGGTAATAATAACTTTGAATAACCGTCCCAACATAATTATAGTCCAATAATAACTCATTCAAAATACGAAATGTAGCATGATAATGTGCATAATCCTCAGTGTCAATATTAATGAAAATTTGATACTTACTTGCGACATCTAATATTTCCTTCATTAAATGTAAACAAAATTCTTCAGAAATATCTAAGCCGAGTTGTGTAAGCTTTAAAGAAATATGACAATCGAGTTGTTCCTCATTTATACAGTGCATAAATTGAATGATCTTTTCCTTCGCTTGAATAGATACCTCTTTTTCCGTAACGAATTCTCCTAAATGGTCAACCGTACAACTAAACCCTTTTGCATTTAATGTTCGAACGGTCTCCAAGGCATCTTCTAAATTTGTTCCAGCAATGAATTGATCGGCGACAATTCGGTATCCCCATTTTTGTGCCATTGTTTGAAGTGTCTTATTGTTGGACATACCGATAAAAAGGTTTTTCATGAAATATTGCATCGTAAAACACCTTCTTTCGATATAAGTTTATGTATATTATATCATTACATAGTAAAAGAAAGGAGGGAACAACCGGAAGAAATATGATAAGACAAAGGTTTTTTTAATGTAGGTAAAATGTAAAGACAATTCAAAAGAAATAATCAATTTGTAGCGAGCATCAAAATGATTGCATATAAAATAAAAACGATGTAATATAATTTCTAGCGTCAAACGAGGCGGTTAAAAAACCGTTGAAAGCTTTAGTATATTAATTGACGAAATAGCACAAAACATGATAAGTTAATTTAAGACAAACGGAATTAAAAACTTTTTAAAAAAGAATTTAAAACTGTTGACATTGAAAACTAATTCATGTATAGTAGTTCTTGCTGTTACAAAAAAAGTGTTATGAAAGTTCGGGTGGAACTTACTATATAACACGTGGTAGGACAACAAGCGCAAGCGAGAAGGCGAAAATGCAAATATCAAAAAACTTGCATTTCTGAGTACAATTAAATATAGTAATAAAGTAGCATTTGTTATTTGTTTGTACATAATCATCAGTAGCTATTCAAAACATATGTGAAGCGGAAGCGAGCACATTGTATAGAAGTTACAGATTTACCAAATGGATACAAGCAATTATATTACATAGTAGTTCAATGGTAGAGAAACGGAATGTAAGTAAAGTTTACAAGGAGTGCATGGTGCACGACGAGGCCATTAGGAAGCTACACCCTAGAGAATAGGGTATAAGTAAATTATTATGATTCCACAGTAGCTCAGTGGTAGAGCAATCGGCTG
>DXHX01000140.1 GCA_019113205.1 Candidatus Pseudogracilibacillus intestinigallinarum
GATGCATATCGGTTCGGTGGAGAAGAGTTTATTGTATTTTTACCAGGGAAAAATGAAGGTGAAGTAAAATTGATTGGCGAATCTTTACAGCGAAAAGTCGCCGAAAAAATTCATTATATAGATAGTGAAAATAAAATTCAGTTTACCGTATCTTCCGGCGCAAGTACTTTTCCTATTGATGGTAGAACAGTCGAGGAGCTTTATCGAAAAGCGGATAAAGCAATGTATTATGCAAAAAATGATGGGAAAAATAAATTTTATCATTATCACGACAAAAAGAAGGTTGGCATATCAAATTAATATGCCAACCTTTTATTATGCATGTACTTTATTTACTAACATTTTATTCACAGCACTGAATAATCCTTTAATGGATGATTCAATAATGTCTGTATCAATACCACTGCCCCAGTATACTTCTCCATCTTCACTTCGGAAACCGACATAAGAAATTGCTTTAGAGCTAGATCCAATGGCAAGAGCATGTTCACGATATGTTAAATCAGAGAAATCGACGTGAAATTCATTTTTAATGGCATTACTTATCGCATCAAAACGTCCATTTCCTCGTCCAGTACAAACCATCTCTTCACCATTAAATAGAATCGTCACATTTACTTCATATTCACCATTTTGAGTGTAAGCAAATTTGACAAACTCTACTGGTTTTTCAATATTTACATATTGTTCCATGAAAATATCGTAAATTTCTTCCGGGGAAAGTTCTTTATGGTTTTTGTCTGATACGTCTTTCACTTCATATCCGAAGCTTTCGCGCATTTCCATCGGTAAATCAATGCCATAGGATTGTTCTAGTATATATGCTACGCCACCTTTACCAGATTGTGAGTTAATTCGAATGATATCTCCTTCATATTCACGACCGATATCTAATGGGTCAATCGGTAAGTATGGAACTGTCCAATGTGCACGATCTTCTGATTCGCGCCATTTCATTCCTTTTGCAATGGCATCTTGGTGTGAACCAGAAAATGCTGTAAAGACTAATTCACCAGCATACGGCTGTCTTTCCGGGACGTGCATACGAGTTAATCTTTCGTGTTTTTCAATGATTTCGCGAATATGATCAAATTTTAATTTTGGATCTACCCCATGTGAATACATATTTAATGCAAGTGTAACGATATCTACGTTTCCTGTTCTTTCTCCATTTCCAAACATCGTTCCTTCTACACGGTCTGCTCCGGCTAACATAGCAAGCTCTGTATCAGCTACACCAGTTCCACGGTCATTATGTGGGTGTACAGAAAGCACCACATGATCACGTCGTTTCAGGTTGTCACTCATGTACTCAATTTGACTTGCATATACGTGTGGCATTGACATCGAAACAGTTGCAGGTAGGTTAATAATAATCTTATTGTCGGCAGTCGGCTCCCAAATATCAATGACCCTGTTACAAACTTCTAACGCATAATCTATTTCTGTACCTGTGAAACTTTCAGGTGAATATTGGAATGTAAATTTACCTGGCGTTTGCTCTGCATATTTTTTTAGTAAATGTGCGCCTGTTTCAGCAATTTGAGCAATCTCTTCTTTTGTTTTACGGAAAACTTGTTCACGTTGTGCAACAGAAGTGGAGTTATACACATGGACAACTGCATCTTTTGCACCTTCAAGTGCTTCAAAGGTACGTTTAATAATATGTTCACGTGCTTGTGTTAATACTTGGATTGTTACATCATCTGGAATTAAATTATCTTCGATGAGGCGACGTAAAAAGGTGAATTCAGTTTCAGATGCTGCAGGAAAACCGACTTCAATTTCTTTAAAACCAATATCAACAAGCATTTGGAAGTATTCTAATTTTTCTTCTAAGTTCATTGGAATAATTAATGCTTGGTTTCCATCACGTAAGTCTACACTACACCAGATAGGTGCTTCCGTAATATACTCTTTTTGTGTCCACTTTAGGCTTTCGACTGGCGGCATAAAATATCCTCTTGTGTACTTGTTGCTATTCATCATGTTCATCTTCCTTCTTTCCTCATATTTTTATAGTTTTTTAACGAAAAAATAAAAAAGCCTCATCTCTACAATTGTAGAGACGAGACTTATACTCGCGGTACCACTCTAATTGATATGTTGTTCTAACAACATATCCTACTCGACATATATAACGGTTTCTATCCGACTTCCCTTACTATATTTGTTCAGGGTCGTTTGCTCCTGGACGAGTTCAAAGGTTACAATGTCCGATTTTCACCAACCATCGGCTCTCTAGCGCATTATGAACCTTTTACTACTTCCAATCAAAGCAACGTATTTTATTGTTAAATACAATCATATAAACTATAAGTTAAAATGTCAACAGAATAATATGTATTTTTAGAAAATTTAATATAATCTATTTTTAAATAATTTTATTCTTCTTGCCATCCTTTACACACATCGACCCATCCTTCAGCATTAGCGTATGTAAAAAGGTCCTCACAGTTTAACGCGATAGCAGAATTTGCGCTACCACAAGCAGGATAGACAGTATCAAATCTTTTCAAAGATTCATCCAAATAAACTGGTAAGTCATTTTTTAAACCGAAAGGGCAAACACCGCCAATTTTATGACCTGTTTGTTCATACACATCCTCAGGAGATAACATACGTGCTTTTATATGGAATTGCGAACGGAATTTTTTGTTATCAATTTTCGTATCACCGGCTGCAACGACTAAGATTGCTTCATCCGTATCTTTCGCGCGAAAGGATAAAGTTTTGGCAATTTGTGCTTCTTTTACTCCAATTGTTGCTGCGGCATCACTCACTGTTGCACTTGATGTGTCAAACTCCATTATTTTATGTGTTAATTGAAATTGTTCAAAATAGTGTCTTACACTTTCTAAAGACATGTTTTGGCCTCCTAATTAGTATAAATATTCAGTTTATTCAATATTCAACTATAGCGAGCAAAGTAGTTTTCGTCAAGAAAGTAAGAGAATATGGATTGTTTACATAAAAAGCCGAGACATCCTTTTAGCCTATGTGCAAAATTTTGTCTCGACCTTATTGTTTATATTCATTTACTAAAAGTTATACATCTTTTAAAGCAGTCTTTTTAATTTCCTCCCGACGTTCATAAAGGTTAGAAACTATCGCTTTTCCAACTGCATACCCTGGCACTGCTAGTAAAATTCCTAAAAATCCCGCAATATTTCCAGCTGCTAATAAAATAGTAATGATCGTTAATGGATGAATATTTAATGTTTTCCCCATAATATTTGGTGTAATAATTTGTGCATCGATTTGTTGTGCAACGAGTGTAATAATCGATACCGCAATAACGAGCATTGGATTTTGAAATAGAGCGATAAGTAGAGCTGGTATAAAGGCAATCCACGGTCCGATAAACGGAATTATGTTCATTGCAAATGCGAAAACAGCTAATAATAAAGCATAGTTCAAATCAATTAATGTATACCCGAGAAACAACATCGTTGCTAGAATGAAACTAATTAAAATTTGTCCACGTATGTATAAACTTAATACATCATCGATATCTTTAAATGTTTTGATGACCCATTCTTTCGTATCACCTTTAAAAAATTGTGAAACGAATGGCACTAATTTTTCATGATCTTTCAACATAAATAAGAAGAAAAATGGTGTCAAAATTAAAATAAGTGTTCCTTGAAAAACTGATTGGAACAATGTTACCGTCCATTTTCCAAATTGCATCGTGAAAGCTTGTAAATTGTCCTTTAAACTATTTACGGCATCTTCCATCCATGGGGGCATATCCCCGAGAAAATCTACTAGTTGTAAAATAAGTATATTAGATTGATAAATAAATGCAGGTGTACTTTCTGCTAATCTTGTTACTTGTTCTGTAATTGGTGGGCCAACGACTAGAACCGCTGTTGCAATTAATCCGGTAAAGATTAAAAAGATAATAATGATGCTCCCCCAACGAGGAATTTTGAATTTTTCTAAAAAACTTTGTAATGGTTGTGCGATATAAAATAAAACGCCCCCCATTAAAAGTGGGATAAATATTGTTTTTAATACAATTAAAATTGGGGAAAAAATCCAATTTACTTCCACAACATATTTAATAATGAACAAGGATAGTAATACTGCAATTGCAATTTGAAACCATAACTTTCTCGTCAATCAACATCAGCCTCTTTTCTCTCGAAGAAACTTCTTTTCTTTTTATTATTATAGCATAAAAGCAAAGAACATAATCATTTCATAAAAGGAATAATTATAAATTTCTTCTCGTATATTTATATAAATAGATGGAGGAGAAATGTGATAATGTTTCGAACGAAAAAATTAGGCGTTATATTAAGTGTCGTTATATTAGGAGTGTTGTTTTGGCGGACAACCTCTGTACAAGTGGATATGTTAACCGTGCAAATGCCTTTAGCAGGAAAAGTGATCGTATTAGACCCAGGCCATGGTGGATATGATAGTGGGGCGGTCGTTGAAGGGGTAGAAGAAAAGGAGATTGCTCTCATCATAGCATTAAAAACGCGCGAACTTTTAGAACAAGCCGGAGCAATTGTGTATGTCACGCGAGAAGAGGATAAAGATTTAGTTGGGAAGGAGCAAGTAGAACGGAAAAAAGCGACAGATATTAGAAGGCGTGTCGATTTCATTCATGAATCGAATGCAGATCTTTTTTTAACGATTCATTTAAATTCATTAACATCTAAAACATGGCGTGGAGCCCAAACCTTTTACCATAAAAAATATGTGAAAAACAAAAAAATTGCCTCCTATATTCAAGAATCATTCATTCAAAATTTGGAAAACACGACACGTACACCGTTAGAAATGAGCCATGTATATTTATTAAAACATTCAAAAGTTCCGGGTGCACTCGTCGAAGTAGGATTTTTATCCAATGACTCCGAAAGAGAACTGTTGCAAAGAACATCATACCAAGAAAAGGTTGCTATGAGTATATATAAAGGTGTTTTGCAATATATGGTGGAGGAACAGACCGAACAAATAAATTAGATTTCACGCCGATTAATGTTATACTATTCATAGTTATGAAGTAAATTTTTAATTAGTTAAGGATGGTGCAACATTCATGTTAACAAAGGAACAAGTAATAGAGTTATTAGCAGAAGTGAAAGATCCATTTTTACATACACCTTTAAAAGATACAGAAGGAATCGTAGAGGTTTCCATTAACGAAGAGAAGAAACATGTTAGTGTGAAATTAGCGATTGGAAAGCCAAATACAGCAGAACAAATGCAGTTACAACAAGAACTAGTCGGTGTGTTAAAGAAAAACGGAGCAAGTACAGTTGGCTTACGTTTTGAACAGTTACCAGATGACATTATTCAAAAATTCCAACCTGCTAGCGAGCAAGATAATTCCATTTTAGGTGCAGCGAAACAACCACATTATGTAGCGATCGCGAGTGGGAAAGGTGGCGTTGGAAAATCAACAGCTACTGTAAATATCGCCGTATCATTAGCACGTTTAGGAAAGAAAGTTGGTATTATTGATGCCGACATTTACGGCTTCAGTGTGCCAGATATGATGGGAGTAGAAGAACGCCCTGTCGTTCGTGGAGAAAAAATTATTCCAGTGGAACGATTTGGAGTGAAATTAATTTCTATGGGCTTCTTCGTTGAGGATAACTCACCGATCATTTGGCGTGGACCAATGTTAGGGAAAATGTTAAACAATTTCTTTAGAGAAGTAGAGTGGGGCGAACTAGACTACTTATTATTAGACTTACCTCCTGGAACTGGAGATATCGCAATGGATGTACACGAACTATTACCGACATGTAATGAAGTAATCGTTACAACACCACATCCAACAGCTGCATTCGTTGCGGCACGTGCGGGTCAAATGGCATTAAAAACGGACCATAAAATTTTAGGGGTAGTAGAAAATATGTCATACTTCGAAAGTGAAGTAACAGGAGAAAAAGAATATGTCTTCGGACGTGGTGGTGGAGATAAGTTAGCAGAAGTACTGCAAACAAAAGTACTTGGACGTTTATCTTTACAACAGCCATATGAAGAAGAGGATGTTTTTGCTCCATCAGTGTATCAAGAAGATCATCCAAATGGGGAAGAGTACCGCCGTATCGCTGCAAAAGTGATTGCACAGATTGAGGAAGCGGAAGAAAATAAGTAATTTCTCTATGAATGTAAGTTTGGAAATAAATTCCGAGAAAAAATTAAGACAATTTAAAGGGAACTTGCAACACGAATGCTACCTCTAACAAGCATTAAAAGTGAGGGTAGGTTCTCGTGAGAGTGTAAACGTAAACCAAGTTCAGACTTATTTTGTTAGGGTCTGGACTTGGTTTATTTATTAATTGGATACGTATAGTGCATTTAATTTTGACACAATCCATAAATCTCTTTGTTCTTGTTTTGTCCTCTTTTTACTAACCAAGTCCAAAGCTCTTTTTGATAAGAGAACTTTATCCAACGCAAACAGCTAGTAGGATGGTCTTTTTACATTTCTTCATCATCAGGGGCTTCTTCCTTTTGACTCTTTTCCTTCTTTTTATTTTCATCTTTATCCTTTTCTTCGACAATTTTTTTCATTATATCGTGTGTACGCTTTTTAAATGTCGGTGTTTCGTATGTTTCTTCGATAACCTTTTTTAAATGTTCTTTATACGTAGTACTTTTCATCAACTTTTCAAATTGATCCGTCATCTTTGGATCCTCTAATATTTCCATTACTTTTTCTTGAATCGCCGGATCAGCCAATAACTTCTCCATAAATTTCTTATGTTCATCTTCGACAGATTTATAAAAAACCTCGATAAATGTCGGATCTTCAAATAGTTTTTTCCACATGTCGACACTTTGCTCAGAGGATAATGTTTCTTCAATTGCTTGTTTCGTTTCATCTGCATCTATGACGAGGAGTTTTTTCATCTCTTCATCACGCATGACATCACGAATGGCTTTTTTTCCTTCTTCCGTTTGAACAATATCCATTACCATCTTTTTTGTTGCATCATAATCTTTTTCACGAGCCTCCTCTTCTATAGCACATCCAGTTAGAAATAAAATTATTCCAAGTAAAATATTGCGTGTTTTTATCAACTGTATAACCTCCCATATATGTAATATGCAAATTTGTCACAAATTATATTCACTTAAGAGAAGAAAAATATGATTGTTCATGATAAAATATGGAATGGTACAGAACGTGCTTATTTAGGAGGCATATTAGTGAATAGTCGTAAATTAGTTCATATGTTTTTTAAGACATTAATATATGGTGGACTTGCTGGTTTATTAACTAGTTTTATCGTTAAGTGGGGAGAATATGCAAACTTTTTACAACCATTTGATGCGATAGAATTATTAGGGGTGTTTTTATTTTTCCTTGGGTATGCTTTAGTCTTTACTGTTGTTGCCCAAACAGGATTTTTCGCTTATTTATTTGTCCATCGTTTCGGTCAAGGTTTCTTTAAATCATATTGGCCAATGGTACAAATTCTCGTTATTTTGTTTGCTTTATTCGATTTAATTTATTTATCGAGCAAAGAAATTCCTCTTATGTTTAAAATTGGAATGACGATTGTCGTACTAGTTTTTGGTATTATTATTGCGCGTATTAAAGTAAAAGAAACAAATCCATCAGCTTTTATACCTACATTGTTTGTGATGGTTGTTGTAACCGCATTAGAATTAACATTAGTGTTACGACCTGCAGATACAGCGTTTATCACATTAATGTTAGTGCCGGTTTTAGTTGCAACTGCATACCAAATTTTACAATTACATAAAGTAACAGCAGTAGATGAAGAACATCGTGCAAGAATTCATAATCGTCGAATGGAACGAATTGCAAAACAAAAAGAAAAATTAGAAGCAGAAGGAAAAGAAGAGCAATTAAAGAAAGTGGAAGAAAAAGAGCAACAAATCATTGCTGCTGAAAAAGAGGCGGTATTAGCAAGACAACGAGCAGCACGAGAAAAAAGGAAATTAGAACAACAACAAAGAGGCACGAAGAAAAAGCGCCCGAAAAAGAAACGAAAAAAGTAAGATAAAAGCTATTACCTAAAATGGGGCAATTGCATTTTAGGTAATAGCTTTTTTACGGAACTACTTTTTCCTCTATATCAATTTCATAAATAAGTTCCGAAATTTTTGTTAATGTAAGTTTTTTCTTTTTTAAAAACGGAATAATTTCATCAAGCACATCAGCTGTTTTTATCGCAGCATCTGATGCGTGTAATAAAACAATATCTCCTTCACTTACTTCTTTTTGTAATTTTTGTGTCATACTTTTGACGTCGCGATTTTTCCAGTCATCCACTTGCACACTCCAATGAACCATTTGGACATTTAATTGTTCCGCAATGGAGAAAATGTCCTTATTGACATGTCCATTCGGTGCTCGAAAATATGGAAGTGTATCGATATGTAGTTTTTTAAAAACCTCTAATGCTAAAGACATGTCCTGTTTTACTTCATATAAAGGCATATCAATATACGTTTCATATCGATATCCGAGCGCTCCAATATCATGTTCAGCTTCCGCGATTTTTTGCACGATATGAGGGTGGCGTTCTGCCCATTCTCCATTTAAGAAAAATGTAGCTTTTACTTTATGTTTGTCTAATATATCAAGTATGTCATTAACTTTTTCATCTCCCCAACTAACATTAAATGTGAGAGCGACTTTATTATTTTTCACATTACCTTTTGTTAAAGCTACTTCTTTATCCTCTTCAAAAAATAAATTGGAATTAGAATATAAGAAGAAAAATAATCCTACAAGTAGTAGAAGGGAA
This sequence comes from Candidatus Pseudogracilibacillus intestinigallinarum, assembly GCA_019113205.1. Lineage (GTDB taxonomy): Bacteria > Bacillota > Bacilli > Bacillales > Amphibacillaceae > Pseudogracilibacillus > Pseudogracilibacillus intestinigallinarum. The sequence continues at coordinate 8,757 of DXHX01000140.1, forward strand.
ATACAACCTAAAAGTATGTACTTTTTTCTTTTACGAAAATCCCATATGTAAAATGCAAACATATTTTCACTCCTCTTAGCATGGTTGTCTTATATATATGAAGAAGGAGAGAAAATAATGAGTAAAGAAAATGCAGAAGCTGTTACATAACATTTCGCATGCTTTCAAATGAACCGTTTGAAATGGGATAAAGATTCTATAATATGTGTTTTATGAATAGATATAAACAAAATTAAAATAAAATATATAAAAATAATCATTTTTGTTGAAAAGGTTTTTGTCGTGTGATATAGTTATTTCTGTCGTCAATAAAAGACGAACGAAATGTTCCTTGAAAACTGAACAAAGACAATAAATGTCAAAGAAATAAGATGTTAAGAAAGCAATGCTTTTTTAACCTCGTCAAGCGAAACTTTAAGCTAAGATGTTTCTGCGGTGTCAGAAACAAACATACAA
>DXHX01000141.1 GCA_019113205.1 Candidatus Pseudogracilibacillus intestinigallinarum
AAAACAATTGGTGTTGTATACGTATGAAAAAGATTGTACAAAATGGCTCCTATTTTATTATTCCATACATAACCAATTGCTGATATATCTGGTGCGAGTATAAGAATCGCAAATAGTAATCCACTAAAACCCAAATAGAAATATACATAGGTACTTACGATAAAGAAAACTAACCCTTCAACGTGTAAAAGTAATTTGTTCAAGCGAAAGCACACCTTCCGGCGATCCGTTATTTATATCAATGTATGTTAATTTTATCATATTTATGATATGAGAGAAGAAATATAAAACAGTACCGTATGATAATTTTTATTATAACGGTATGGACTGTAAGTTGTCACTATACACTGTATGGTAGTGGAGGATAAAACAATAAATGTTTAATTTAAAAAAGGATAATTAAACTTCTGCGTGCTTGTATTACTTGATAAACAAGATCACTATGGTTACGAGTCAGTCCAAAAACTATCGGATCAAATTTCGCTATCAGAGGATCTGTTTATCCGCTTCTGCGTCGTTTGACAAAGAAAGGTATTTTACAACGTATTTGAAAGAATCAACAGAAGATCTATCACGAAAATATTATCAATTTATAAATTAACAGAGTTAAGGCGTTAGTATTTAGATGCACAATTAGTAGAGTGGGAGAAATTTACCCGTGATGTGAATACATTGATCGAGGAGGGACGACATGAATAAAGAACGGTTTATTAAAGAATTACGGAGTGCCATAGAAAAAATACCTAAAGAAGAATAATTGGAAATTTTGCAAGACTATGAAGAATATTTTCAGATGGGCAAATTAGATGGGAAAAATGAAGAAGAAATGACAGTAGCTTTAGCCAGTCCTATATTAATTGGAAAAGAATTAGTGGCTATATATCAAATTTAAAAAGTTGAAAAAAACACTTCCAGAGGAATTCATCTTTTACTTAAAAAAGTCTTATTTTTTATTGCACACTATATCACTTTGTGATACACTATAAATGGATATATCATAAAGTGATACATAGGAGGAGAAAATGAAACCATTTGAACCATTAACAGATTCGATGTTTTATATTATGGCAGCATTCACCGAACCTCGACACGGGTATGCAGTCATGAAATTAATTGAAGATACGACAGCAGGTGATTTTACAATTGGACCAGCATCATTGTATACAATTATAAAAAAACTGATGAAAGAAAAATTTATTAGATTACATGATATTTCAGATGGAAGGAGAAAAGTGTACGTATTAACAGAGCTAGGGCGTAACGCATTAGAGTGGGATTTGGACCGACGGAAAGCGATGGTTCATTTAGCAGAGAAAGGTTTGAAAGGAGAAATGAAAAATGAAGAAAAAGACTAAATATATGATGTCTGGTGGTCTTGCTTTTTCGGAGAAGTCAGATATGAAAAAGTTAAGCAAGAAATCATTACAAGGATGGCATTTAAAGAAATTTAGTTTTATGGGATATGGGTTAGAAAAAGGAGAACCATCTGAAGTCATCTATACGATTGATTATCACTTAGTGGAGGAGAATGATAAGGAGGAGTACTTTGAATTATTTGAAATGGCAGGTTGGGAGCATGTCTGTTCAGAGTATAATATGCACATATTTAAAGCCCCGAAAGAAACAGAGCCTATTTATACAGACAAAATTACAACAATAGAGAAATATAACCGTCTAAGAAAACCATTACAGAAATGGGCAATCAGTATCACTTTACTTCTATTAGTTTTTATTATGCTTACTACACTTACGACAGGAATTGTTAAGGAAATAAGTGTCATAGGGCTATATATTATGATTGTTTTGTTCGTACCATCTATCATGACATTTATTGCAGCCTTTACCAGACAATTGAAAAGCACTAGAAGGGGAGAGTTGTAATGCAACGTTTGTAACTGTAAAATGCCAAAGAGAAATATGTAAACAAAATCAACATGTCTGAATAAAAGGAGTAAACATGTTGATATACTTGGCAAAATTAAAAAAAATGTTAAAAAGCAGCATCTTTACAACTTAGTAAAGTTATAAACGGCTGAACACAAGTTATTAAATGCTTAAAACCTTAAAAGTTTTGTTCAATTTAGTGTTGACATTCCAGTCACCCAAGAAATATCGCTGTAGATAATGACGGAACAATAATATTTAATATAGAAACGTAATTGATAAATCGAAGTTACAATTTGTAGCTTCGTTTTTTTTCGTCCTAAATGTTAGACAACAAATCAATCATGTTACACACAAAAATATGAAAGAGAGACATATGAAGCACAAATATAAGTATGAAACTGCCATACTGTAATTATTACGAATCAAAGGAAAGGGGCTGTGAGCAATGATTACGCTAAAAAATATTTATAAATCATACAATGGAAAAGTGGTTCTGGATGACATAAATGTAACGATACGAAAAGGAAGTTGTTTCGGATTGGTCGGTCCGAATGGGGCAGGAAAATCGACGCTCGTAAAAATTATTACTTCGATTATTCGAAGTGACAAAGGCTTCCTTTATATAAATGGAGCTGAAAAGGGAAAAAAAGATTTATACAATATTGGTTATGTTCCACAACATATTTGTTTAGAAGAAAAGCTCACAGCGATACAGAACTTACGTTATTTTGGAAAATTGTATGGGCTACACGGAAAGGAATTACATGCACAAGTTGAAAAGGTATTAGAACAGATCGGTTTAACAGTATACGGAAAAGAGAAAGTGAATACTTTCTCAGGAGGAATGAAACGGCGCTTAAATATAGGTTGTGCATTCATGCATAAACCGACAATTATTATAATGGATGAACCAACAGTTGGAATTGATGCACAATCGAGAAATTATATATTCGAGATGATAGAAAGATTAAAACAACAAGGAACGACCATTATTTATGTAAGCCACTACATGGAAGAAGTAGAACAACTTTGTGATGAAGTCGCTTTGATGGATCATGGTAAAGTGATCGAAACAGGTACTATTTCTATGTTTTTAAATAAGTATAGTCAGCCGTCGGTTTTTGTGAAAAGAAAACCTAATCATGTCATTGATTTACCTACTGTTACAAATGTTCATCTTAAAAAGGATGGGTATGTATATAAGACGGCATCTCCGCTACAAGTGATGCAAGAAATAATCGAAGATAGCATGAAAAATGAGTGTAAAGTAGAGCAGTTAGAAATAATGCGACCAAAGTTAGAAGATGTATTTTTTCACTTAACAGGGAGTCAACTTCGTGAATAGGTATGCTAAACTATAGAAAGTAGGGATTAAAAATGAAAGCAATCATGCAGACGGAAGGGATCAAGCATTTACAAG
>DXHX01000142.1 GCA_019113205.1 Candidatus Pseudogracilibacillus intestinigallinarum
TTAAAGCAAAAAAAATATGATTCTTCGGAAGAAGCCGGAAATTATATAATGACGATTCAAAAAGAAACAGAACGGTTAAATAAATTAATAAATGATCTCGTAGATTTGGATTATTTACAGGAAAATCTGTACACTACGAACATTCAACCAATTGCTATTACACAGTTATTATTAGATTCACTACAATTTTTCGATATACATGTAACAGAAAAAAACATTAAACTAAACCTAGATGTAGATGAAACAATTATCATTTCAGGAGATGAACAACGAATACATCAAGTCTTTTATAATACGATCGATAATGCCATTAAATACTCAGAACCTCTTGGAATTATTTCTATTCAACTCAAGAAAATAAACAATAAGGTACAATATAAAATTAAAAATGATGGAATTATCATCCCTAAAGAAGACTTAGCAAGAATTGGTGAGCGCTTTTTCCGTACAGATAAAGCGAGAAATCGTACAACTGGTGGAACTGGATTAGGGTTGTCTATTGTGAAAGAAATTGTTCGCTTACATGATGGTACATTTACTATTAAAAGCAGTCCAACAACTGGAACAATCGTTATCATTCAACTACCTTATTTAACGATGGAAGGAATGGAAAATGATTCATGAAAATCCGTCTTACTCTCTTCACTATCGTTTGTCTATTACTGTTGTCAGCTTGTAATGGAAATCAACCTAATGAGAAGAAGATTGACACATTTTCATTTATCGATCAAAATGAAAGGTCATTCGGTACAGAACAATTAGCGGGAAATGTCTGGATTGCAAGTTTTATTTTCGCTAACTGTGAAACAGTTTGTCCTCCTATGATGTTTGAAATGGCATCCTTACAAAAGGAAATTGAAAAAAGTGGACTAAAAGTTGAGTTTGTCACATTTACGGTAGATCCTAATAGCGATACCCCTAAAGTATTACGTGAATATTTACAACAATTTACGAATAATGAAGCGAATTGGCATATGTTAACAGGATATACCCAAAATGATATTGAAAATTTTGCAAGGGATCAATTCCAAACAATTGTTCAAAAACCAGAAAGCTCTGATCAAGTAATTCATGGGACAAATTTCTATGTAATCGATGATAATGGTTATATTCGAAACGAGTATAATTACACCGATGATTCCTCTGCCGATGAAATAATAGAGGAAATCAAAGATATATATCAGTAACAGTTGCGACTTTCAGAACAGAGTTGAAACATTTAAGATAGAAGTGTTTCAACTCCATTTTCTATAAAAATAATCTAAAACAGTTTGCAGTCGTAGTTAGAAGATAGTATGTTATATTTTTCAGGAGGTTTCTATGCAATTACTAGCAAAACATCCATATATTAAAACAGAAAGAAAGCTAACGAGTACACTACAATACGAAGTAGAACATAATCGTTATATTTTTTTATATAATGAAAAAGTTGTCACAGAACATAGGGAATTTCCAATAAACGAGGTAATGGATTTTTCATATCGTAAATTAACCAATCAAGGTGGTATTCTCTACCTCCATACAACACATGGGGTTTATTCATATATGGTAGAATCTTCTCCTCAGGATTTCATAGAAATATTCCGAATACATTTCAAATAAAGTCCTTTTCAATAATTAAGTAAGATTCCACCCTATTTTACATGAAGATGCCAACAAACGCTCCCGTAAATACAACAATCCAAGGTGGTAATTTCCAAAAAGCGAGCATACTAAATAAGATAATAGCGACGATGAAATCCGTAATTGTTACAATTGAACTCGTCCAAATTGGATGGTACAACGCAGCACTCAATATTCCTACTACTGCGGCATTTACCCCAACAATAGCCCCTTTCATTTTTGGATTATTTCGTATATCATCCCAAAATGTTAAAACACCTAAAATGAGCAAAAAAGCTGGTAAAAATATTGCTATCGTTGCAATAAGCCCACCTTGCCACCCATTCATCACCGCTCCTAAATAAGCAGCAAACGTAAATAGAGGTCCTGGTACTGCTTGTGTCGCACCATACCCAGCTAAAAAAGATGCTTCCGTTATCCAACCTGTCGGTACAAGCTCTTGTTCTAATAACGGTAAAACAACATGACCACCACCAAAAACTAACGAACCTGATCTATAAAAGCTATCAAATATTGCAATCCAATATGAGCCGGTTACCTCTCTTAAAAATGGCAAAAATATGAGTAATCCAAAAAATAATACTAAACAGATGACTGAGACTTTTTTAGTAATTGAAAACTGTAAATTAGCTGTTTCATTATTTTCATATTGTGTAAAAAGAAAAAAACCAACAACTGCTGCGAGCAATATAATGGATATTTGTGTAAAAGGTGTTTGCCAAATTAATACTCCTATGAGGGCAAATAGAGCGATGACTTTCGTCTTTAAATTAGGTGTTAACTTTTTTGTCATGCCTAATATAGCATGTGCCACTACTGCAACGGCAACAATTTTTAATCCGTGTATCCAACCTGCACTTCCTACATCTATTTCCGTAAGTAGTAATGCAAAAAGAATGAGCACTATGACAGATGGTAATGTAAATCCAATAAAAGATATGATACCACCTAAAACACCTGCACGTGCCACACCGATTCCAATACCTACTTGACTACTAGCAGGACCTGGGAGAAATTGTGCTAAAGCTACCAAATCCGCATAACTTTTTTCATCCATCCATTTTCGTCTCCGCACGTACTCTTCGTGAAAATATGCTATATGAGCAGTCGGACCACCGAACGATGTCAAACCAAGACGTGTAGATACAAATAGTATTTCCATTAATAAAGTAAATTTTTTATTTCGTTTCATTTTTTTCCCTCTAGTCCCCCTATAAGATTTATATATGAATAATTATCGATAGCATATACTAGACTTCATCGACTTTCAATATATATATGAAACTTTACATATTTTTTACAATCTTATTTAAATATAGCTTTAACATACTATTTAGAATTGCGAGTACAATATAAATTTTTAAACCAAGCTATAAAACTTCATCTTCGCTTTCATACATAAAATCATAATTTTTTATACTATACAATTGTAGACTGATTGAAAAAATCATAGAAAATAATGCAAAATAAACTAATGACATACTACCAAATCCAATCGCTAACACAACACCACCTAATGTTGCACCTATCGAACTTCCTAAATAATTAA
>DXHX01000143.1 GCA_019113205.1 Candidatus Pseudogracilibacillus intestinigallinarum
GCAGCATATTTCGCCTCTTTTGCGCGTTTTAATGCTTCATCATCTAAATCAGTTGCCAATATCGTTACACGTAATTGAGGAAAATATTCTTTTAACATGATTGCTAAACTGTACGGTTCTTCTCCAGTCGAACAAGCAGCACTCCATATTTTCATTTGACGTTTTCCTTCTGTTAATTTCGGAATAACTTTTTCCTGTAAAACATTCCAACGTCTTGGATTACGATAAAACTCTGTCACATTAATCGTCATTCGATCCATAAATTCTTCCATTAATGTTTCATTTTTGACCATTGCATCAAAATATTGAGAAAATGTTGTATATCCACGCTTATTTCTTAATGATGTTAATCTTCTACGCATTTGTTGTTCCTTATACAACTGTAAATCGATTCCTGTTTTATCATAAACTTTTGCTATAAACTGTTCATAATCTGTCACTTATTTGTCCTCTTTCAAATGTAAATAGTAGAAAGCCTCCGTAAAATACAGAGGCCACATAGTTTATTAATAGATCCAATCTTGATCTTGCTTTGTATACGATGAAATTTCGTTTTCGTTAAACCATAAATTAATTTCACGCTCTGCACTTTCAGGTGAGTCAGAACCGTGAATAATATTTTTTCCAACTGTTAATGCATAATCTCCACGAATTGAACCTGGAGTAGCTTCTTGTGGGTTCGTTGCACCAATCATGTTACGTGAAGTTTTAATAACTTCCTCCCCTTCCCAAACCATTGCAAAAACTGGTCCAGAAGTAATAAAGTCTACTAATTCACCAAAGAAAGGACGCTCTTTGTGCTCGCCATAATGCTCTTCAGCTAATTCGTTTGAAACTTGCATTAATTTTGCACTTACTAATTTAAATCCTTTTTGTTCAAAACGGTTTACAATCTCTCCTACTAATCCTCTTTGTACCCCGTCAGGTTTAATCATGATAAAAGTTTTTTCCATTGTAATTTCTCCTCTTTTCGTAAAATTAATTTCTTCTATTATGTGTAAATAACATAATTCGATAAAATTTTATCAAATTATGGCATTAAATACAATTAAAGATAAAAGTTAAAATCTTCTCTTTCCAATAAGCTTAGCAATTGTTTCTAAAGTTTTCCGAGCTCTGTTCATCGGTAAACTGTCTAAACAGTGTAAAGCCTTTTGTAAATATAAATTACTTAAATGGTAGGAACGATCAATCGCATCGGTCTCTTTTAATTCTTCTAAAATAACATTAATATTTGATTCATTTACTTTATTCGGTTCATCAAACAAAGAAGATAATCGGGAATAAAAACGTTCATTTTCCATTGCATATAAAATTGGCAAAGTAACGTTTCCTTGAATTAGATCGCTGCCTGTCGGTTTTCCAAGTTCTTTTTCCGAAGCTGTAAAATCTAATATGTCATCAATTATTTGGAAGGACATCCCTACATTATACCCATATCGATACAATAAATTAGCTTCCTTTTTTGTAGCTCCACTTGCAATTGCACCTAATTTACAACTTGTTGCAATAAGTAAAGCTGTTTTTCGTTTAATTCGTCGCAAATAATTGCGTAAATCTTGTTCCACATTATACTTATCTTCGATTTGAGCAATTTCACCTTCTACAACTTTCACTAATGTTTTGGATAATGTTTTATGTAATGATGGATTTTCCACTTCTGTAATTAATGTGAGTGACTTCGCTAACATATAATCTCCTGTATACATTGCCGCTCTGTCTCCATATAATTGTTTTACAGTTGGTTTTCCACGTCGTAGATCTGCGTCATCTACAACATCATCATGCACAAGTGTTGCCATATGAATTAATTCTAAGGCGATTGCTACTTTTTTAATATGTAGTTCATGTTCTTTAAATTGACCGAAATGGCCCGCTAATAAAACAAAAACTGGACGGATTCTTTTCCCGCCCGCACGTAACAGTTGAATAGAAGCCTCCTTCAATAAAGGGTGCTCTGCATCAATTGTATTCGCTAATTCATTTTCGATTTCTTGTAGGTCTTTTCTTAAAAAGCCATAAATATTTGCAAGTTTCATTACATTTCACCTTTTTATTATAAAAATCAATTCGTAGCTTTTCATCGTTTAATCGCCATATGCATTGCAGCGACACCACCCGAATACCCTTTCACATATACTTCCGGAAATCCTACTCGGTGAAACATTTCTTTCAATGTTTGTTTATCTGGAAAATCTCTTGCTGATTCTTGGAGCCATGAATACTCTTCATAACTTTTCGCAAATATTTTACCGAACAGTGGCATAATAAAACGAAAATACAATAAATATAATTGTCGATAGCCAATTAAAGTTGGTTGGGATGTTTCTAAACAAACAACCTTCCCACCAGGTTTCACGACACGATACATTTCTTGAATGACTTGATTGTAATCTGGAACATTACGCAAGCCAAACCCTATCGTAACATAGTCGAAGGAATTATCAGCAAATGGAAGTTCCATTGCATTTCCTTGCATAAATGTTACATGCTCAACATGCGCATTTTCCTTCTTCTCTTGTGCAACCTTTAGCATATTTTCGCTAAAATCAAGTCCTATCACTTCTCCGTTAGGACCTACTGCTTCAGCAAGTGATAATGCCCAGTCTCCTGTACCAGTGCATATATCCAATGTTTTGGCGCCTTTTTCTACGTCCATTTTTTTCATGACATTTTTTCTCCAAGCGATATGACGTTTGAAAGAAATAATCGAATTCATCGTATCATATTGCTCCGAAATTTTTTCAAATACACCATGTACTCGTTCTTCTTTTGTTTGTCCAGTCATCTATTACCCTTCTTCCACAGCCGTTGTATCTATCGTAACGTTTAATTTTTCACACATATAATTTCGCAATTCTATGTTTACAAATGGTTGTCGCAATTGCTCAACAAACTTTTCTTTCAAATTGTTCGTTTTCTCTTTAACGTATTGCTCCATTTGCCGATCGGACAAATATTGTTGTGCAAACCGTTCTATATAAGAAACTTGGCCATTCATCCATTTTTCATTTTCTGACATTAAACGACTTAATGTTAAAAATTGTTTAATAATCGAAAACGTGTCCGTATCCATTCTTGTTTCATGGACGACTGCTTCCAATAAGAAAGTCTCTATTTTTTCAATCGTTTGAACGAATGAATCAAATGAGACACAATCATTTTTATATAACTTCATTTTTGCTTCGTTAATTTGTTCAATCGCATGTGCTAACGTTCGAATCATTGCGATATCTTCTAAATCTGCTAATAAGTAATAATATAGCCCACTGTAAAAGTCTCCTGCTAAAACAGTAATCTGTTTTGTTGTTTCCTGCATAGGAGCTGCAAATTCTGATGGAATGGTTTCATGTGTATCTAATGCCATTTGCACAAGCATAATCGAAACCATATATGGTTGTTTTAGGTCGTCCTTTACAGAAGATTTTTCATATAAGTGATGTAACACAAATAATTTATCTGAATCGATAAAGGGCTTTTGAATAAATCTCTCCACGTATGGATGTTCTGTTTTATTATATATCATTGTTTCAATTTCATTAACTTTCGAACTTAAAGTGCGCACGTAAACCACCTATGCCCTTCTATTCCTCATTACTCATAGTATAGCACAATAAAATAACATATAATAAATGATATTTTACTAAAACTACTTCTCATATTATAACAACATTGTATATTAAATAAAAGTAAACAAGTCAATAAAGGAAGAGAGGTCAATTTTATATATGAAATAAAAAAAGATGTGTAGTTAGACTACACATCTTTTTAAAGCTCTATGTATTAGTTTTTAACAGCATCTTTAAGAGCTTTACCTGCTTTAAATGCTGGAACCTTACTCGCAGGAATTTCAATTTCCTCACCTGTTTGTGGGTTACGACCTTTACGTGCTGAACGCTCACGTACTTCGAAGTTACCAAAACCGATGATTTGTACTTTTTCACCTTTGCTTAGTGAATCCATGACTGATTCAAAAACTGCGTCCACAGCTTTTGCAGCGTCCTTTTTAGAAAGTTCGCTTTTTTCAGCTACTGCATTAACTAAATCTGTTTTGTTCATGATATTCACCTCCTCAACGAAATTATAATTTGTCTACTACAAATTATTTGAAATGTTTAATACATCAACTTTACACTTTGGATGAAAATATTGATGTAAAGCTATACTAACCGACTTTCTCATAAAATTCAACATAAAATCTGTAATTTATTATTTTTTTTATTTTCAGGCATTTGTTTGGGGCAAAAATTGCCAATTCAAACAAAAATAGTAAGAAAATAGTGACTTTTCTCACCATTTCCTTACTATTTCCTACGGTCAAATGTCATAAAATAATCGCAATCAACCCACCTGAACCCTCATTTATTATTTTTTCTAGCGTATCTTTTAATTTATATCGAGCATTTTCCGGCATTAAGGCAATTTTTGCTTGCATACCATCTTGCACAATGGTACTTAATGATCGACCAAATATATCTGAGTCCCATACGGATAAAGGATCATCTTCATAATCTTGCATAATATACTTCACTAATTCTTCACTCTGTTTTTCCGTCCCTATAATTGGAGAAAATTCTGAAGCAATATCGACTTTAACCATATGAATAGACGGTGCAACAGCATTTAAACGCACTCCATATCTTGGACCCTGTTTAATGATCTCCGGTTCATCTAGTGACATATCTTCTATCGCTGGTGCTGCAATACCATAACCTGTTTGTTTTACCATTTGAAGGGCGGATGCAACTTGGTCATATTCTTTTTTAGCAAATGTTAAACTCTGCATTAACGCTAATAGATGATCCTTTCCAGTGATCTCTTCTCCTACAATTTCTTGTAATATTGTATCATATAGATGTGGTGGTGCTTCCATATTGATTTCGGCTATTCCTTCTCCCATTTCCATATGAACTATTTGTGCATGTTCAATATATTCATGGGTTGTCAATTGTTGTACAATTTGATCAACATCTCTTAAACGTTTTATATTTTGCACGGTTGACTCCATTAAACCTTCATATGTTTCTTTTAACCAATGTTCCTCGTCTAATACGGTCACCCAACTAGGTAAATTAATATTTACTTCTAACACAGGGAATTCAAACAATGCTTCTCTTAAAATATTATATATATCCTTTTCTGTCATCGTTTCAACATTTACATTAATGACTGGAACATCATAATATTCCATTAATTCTTGCCGTAACGCCTCTGTTTCAGGCATTGTCGGGGTGGCAGAGTTAATGACAACGATGAAAGGTTTTCCTACATCTTTTAATTCTTCTATTACTTTTTCTTCCGCCTCTACATAACTGTCACGACCCATTTCACCAAAAGAACCATCCGTTGTTACGACAACTCCTATTGTAGAATGATCTTGAATAACCTTTCTTGTCCCGATTTCAGCCGCATCATAAAATGGTATTGATTCATCATACCATGGTGTATGTATCATTCGTGGTCCATTTTCATCTTCAAAACCTTTCGCACCATCAACTGGATAGCCGACACAATCAACCATTCGGACATGAACTGGTAAACCCTCTTCTAAGTTTAATGAAACTGCTTGATTTGGTACAAATTTCGGTTCTGTAGTCATAACAGTTCTTCCTGCAGCACTTTGTGGTATTTCGTCAAGTGCACGCATTTTTTCGTTTTCATCAGCAATATTAGGTAAGACAACTAATTCCATGAATTTTTTAATAAAGGATGATTTACCAGTTCTAACAGCGCCGACGATACCTAAATATACATCTCCATCTGTCCGTTTTGAAATATCTTTAAATAACTCTACTTTATTCACATATATTCCCTCCCATACGATTCACACAATATAACATGCTATTACATACGTATGTTGTAATCGGAATGAAAATTACCTCAATTCAAAAAAACACCTTTAAAACGAAAAAAAACGCTTTAAAGATGTTTCATACATCGTATGATAGAGGACATTTTACTCGATGTTTTATTTAACTAAAAACTTCGGTTCATTTCCTTCAAGTGTGTAAGGTAACGAGTAAGTTGGAACAAATGGTGCATTATCTGTTAAAATTGGACGAATATCATCGCCTTCTTTAAAATCATGCTCATATTCTTCTAACATTTTCGCTAAATCAAGACGGTAATCGATAAATAACTCGCCATCAGCATCGATGATAAACGGTAAATTTTCTGAAGAATATGGACTTACGACATATGGCTCACTTTTATAACCTAACTTTTCATAATTTAATCGGAATACTCCTTTTTCAATTTGTTCTCCAAATGGTGGATATGTATTTTTCACTCGGTATTCATTTAATTTTAAATTTACTTCTCTAAGCTTGTCCGTTAAACGCAGGTCAATTAACTTTACCGCAACAGCATCTTCCGGATCAATAAGTACATACTGATAGACTCCACCATTTTCATAAGCTGTACCCGGAATTTCTGCTAAATATTGTTCTTCTCTTAACTTAGTAAAATCTACTACATATTTTTCATATAAAGAAACATCATTTTCTTTCGTTTTAATTGGTACAATTCCATTATTGTCTTCTTTATATTGTTCCACTGCTGATTGCACCATTTCAAGTTGTGCCTCATTCGGTACTTGATTTTTTGCTAATTCACTTTGAGGATATAAACAGCCAGTTAACATCATCACTACCATACAGGCAGTTAATAAACGATACATTTTTTTCACAAATATTACCCCTTTTTTTCTTACATTGTCGGTCCACTAATAACAATATATAGTACAATTAATCCACCAACAAATAAACATATATAGGCAATGAATGAAAAGATAAAACTAAAAATACCTTTTAATTTTTTTCTTGCTAACGTTATAAGTGCAATTGCCAAAATTAATAAACCGATGCCTATAAATGAAATAATTTCATTAATTTCTGCTGCAGACATTTTGTCACTCCTACCATTCATAAATTCCTTCATCATTATAACATATTTCAAGTAGGATATACTTGTTCCACCTATTTAAGATTGGCTAAGAATGATTTCATAAACCATCCTTAGCCTTCTGACTAAACAACCCCTCAGCATCTCATACACATGCATGCTCGTAATAGTATATACTATGTCGTCTTTCATTTACATGTATATTTATTTGCCTATCTAATGACCTATTTCGAAAAATATCGCTGCAAATGATCTGTCGTTGTCGGTGCGTCTCCATTTAAGATCGCTTGCACAATTTGGTTTTCTACATCCTTCGATACAGTATGCCCTGTTAAATGTGACAATTGACGGACAATTGTTCGAATAGCCTCCTCATCTTGTAAGGATGCATGTTGCAAACTATTTGCGACTTGAAATATTTCATCCATTGATATTTGACTGTTTCTCTCCATATATTCCATCATATTTTTAAGTGCATCATCCATTAAAAATCCCTCCTTACTGTCAACGTTAGTATATGTAAAAAGGGATAATTTGTTATTGATCTAATTCTTTTTTACGTTCTCTACGCATTAATTGCTCCACTACTTCTTTTGGATCTTCATCTTCAAATAGAATACTATACAATCCATTGGTTATCGGCATTTCAACGTCTTGTTCTACACTTAACTGATATGCTGCCTTTGTCGTACGAATTCCTTCGACTACCATTCCCATATGGGATAATACTTCATCCACTGTTTTTCCTTTACCTAATAAATTACCTGCACGCCAATTACGACTATGTACACTCGTTGATGTAACAATTAAGTCACCGACACCACATAACCCTAAGAATGTTAATGGGTTTGCCCCCATCGAAGTACCAAGTCGAGTAATCTCAGCCAAACCTCGAGTAATTAATGCTGCCTTAGCATTGTCACCGAAGCCTAAACCGTCAGATAATCCTGCACCTAATGCAATAATATTTTTTAAGGCGCCCCCCAACTCTACACCAACAACATCATCACTCGTATAGACTCGAAACACTTCGTTGATAAACACATGTTGCACTAATTTTGCATGTGAATCATTTTTAGAAGCAACGGTTACAGTAGTTGGCTGACGCAGTGCAACCTCTTCCGCGTGGGATGGTCCAGATAAAATAACGATGTTTTCTTGCTTACATATCGGTAATTCTTCTTCAATAATTTCAGAAATTCTTTTTAACGAATTTGGTTCAATTCCTTTCGAAGCATGTACGAACACAGTGTGAACGGAAACAATATCTTTTATTTTTGCACAAACTTCTCGAATCGCACTTGTAGGTACAACAAACAAAACAATATCTGCATCTTGTACCGCTTCTTCTATATGTTCATATCCTATTAAGTTTTTTGGCAATGTTATATTTGGCAAATATCGTTCATTGCCGTGTTTTTCGTTTATCTCTTCTACTTGATCTCTTCGATGCGACCATAAACGGACATCATGACCATTATCTGCTAAAACGATACTTAGTGCAGTACCCCAACTGCCTGCACCTAATACTGCTATTTTCTTCATCATAATCCCCTCTCACGCTCTTCTCCGTGCAATAATATGAATTGGTGTACCTGTAAAACCAAATGCTTCACGAATTCTATTCTCAATAAAACGTTTAAATGAAAAGTGAACAATTTCTGGATCATTCACAAATAAAACAAATGTTGGTGGTTTTACACCAACTTGGGTAACATATAACACCTTTAATCGATTCCCTTTCACTGTTGGCGTCGGATTCATTGCCATTGCATCCATTATAATATCATTCAATACATTTGTTGGAACCCGTTTAGAATGACTTTCACTTACTAATTTTACAATGGGTGTTAATCTTTGTAACCTTTTTTTTGTTTTTGCCGATAAAAAGATGATTGGTGCATAATCTAAAAACGGGAATTGTTCACGAACCGTTAATTCAAATTCTTTCATTGCAGTCTCGGATGTTTCCACCGTATCCCATTTGTTTACAACGATAACAATCGCTTTCCCAGCATCATGGGCATAACCCGCAATAGTTTTATCTTGTTCCCGGATACCAGTGTCGGCATCTAATACTACTAAAACAACATCTGAGCGTTCAATTGCTCGTAATGCACGCAGAACACTATATTTTTCTGTCGATTCGTACACTTTCCCTTTTTTACGAATCCCTGCCGTATCGATTATGACAAAATCTTGATCATCTTTATGAATGAATGTATCGATTGCATCACGGGTTGTCCCTTCCATATCACTGACAATGACTCGGTCTTCATTTAAGATAGCATTTACTAAAGAAGACTTTCCAACATTTGGTCGTCCAATTAAACTAAAGTAAATCGTATCTTCATCTTTCTCTATTTCTTCTATTTCCGGAAAATGATGCACAACTTCATCAAGTAAATCACCAAGTCCTAAACCATGTGTTCCAGAAATAGGGAATGGTTCTCCAAAACCTAATGCATAAAATTCATAAAGCAATTCGCGCATTTCAACATTATCAACTTTATTTACAGCTAAAACAGTTGGTTTATTTGATTTATATAGAATTTTTGCTACTTCTTCATCTTGTGCTGTAATACCGTCACGACCATTCACGATAAAAATAATAACATCAGCTTCATCGATCGCTATTTCAGCTTGGTTTTTAATTTTTTGTAACATTGGTTCATCCGATATTTCGATTCCACCTGTATCAATTAAATTAAAAGACGTAGATAACCATTCAACTTCTGCATAAATTCTGTCTCGTGTAACTCCAGGTACATCCTCAACAATCGATACTCTTTCTCCAACTAATCTATTAAATATGGTTGATTTTCCTACATTCGGTCGTCCGACAATTGCTACTGTTGCTTTTCTCATAAGGAAGTACATTCCTTTCTATTTTCTAATTATCATAAATCTTTATCCATTTTAGCAAATACAAGCCATTATCACAATTTCTATGTACATATTATCGATTCATTATGTACGAAAAGGAGTGACAGCAAACCTTTTTAATAAAACGAAACCCTAATAAAAAAATAATAGTTAATTGTATCATCATATATTGTTTATACATCCCATACTCATTGTGCAATTGATACACTACTAATATTGTTTCATAAAATGTTTTACCAAAAAATGTACCAATCCACGTAATATATATTTTCCTTCGAAATGTTCCAGGTATGAGAAGTGCAAATAATGCCATGTATATAGGAAGCGTCATGAAAGAAACATAGGTGAACAATATTGGATTAAGCAAGGCAAATAGTTGCAAGGAAGTATAAAAAATCCCTATCATAAAAGTATAATAATAATCGCCCTTTTGAAATTTCTCTTTCATAAAAAGGAATAAAACAAAGAAGACAAACACTATTTCAGACATATTGATTGTTACTTGCTGGACCGAAAACGAAAATGTTCGAACACTCAAAAATAATAAAAGTACTCCTAAATAAACGTTTTTATTAGGAAATTTTGTATACGCAAATAGAATAAAATATAAAAACCAAAAAGACCAATAAAATAAAAATGGTGTTTCTATTGTCATCACCGCTTTTTATTTTAGTATTGGCAAATTAAACATGTCGTAAACGAGGAAAAACGTTAGATTTCAGGTGTCCCAGTGTGAACACATCTAAAATACTAACGTTTTTATACATTACTCGTTCTTGTAATCATCTAATTGTTGTCCAATGATATCCCCTAATTGGAAACTAGACGAATCTTCATCTTTTTCATATTGTTCATAATCACTTTTTTCTTGTTGTACTTCTAATTCCTTCATACTTAATGAAATTCGTTCTTCTTGCTCGCTAACTCCAAGTACTTTCGCTTTCACCACTTGCCCTACTTCTAACACTTCATCTGGTGTACCAATATGGCGATTTGCGATTTGTGAAATGTGTACAAGTCCTTCTACACCATCTTCAATTTCGATAAATGCTCCGAAAGTAACGAGACGTTTTACTGTTCCCTCTACGGTATCGCCTTCATTAATTCGCGTTCCAACACCTGACCATGGACCAGGTAACGTATTTTTATACGATAAAGAAATTCGTTCATTTTCAGGATCAACAGAAAGTACTTCTACTTTTATCTCATCACCTTCATTGATGACATCTGTTACTTTATCAACATGTGTATGTGCAAGTTCTGAAATATGTACCAATCCATCTACTCCACCGATATCGACAAATGCTCCGAAGTCGGTAATTCTTTGAACTGTTCCATCTAAAACTTGACCTACCCCAATAGACTGTAATAAATTTTGTTTTTGTTCAGACTCTTCTGATTCCACTACAGCACGGTGTGACAAAATCACTCGATTTTGTTCTTTATCAAGGTCGACTACTTTTACGCGTAATGATTTATTTAAATAATCAGCAAAATCTTCTACAAAATAAGTCTCCACTAATGATGCTGGTATAAATCCTCGTAAACCTACATCAACAACGAGACCACCTTTTACTATTTCTTTTACTTCCGTTTCAAATACCTCGCCAGATTCTAATTTTGATTGAAGATCTTCCCAAGCAATCTCGGCGTCAACTAATCTTTTGGAAAGTACGACTTCTTCATCATCGACCTTTTTAATTTGTAAAGTTAATTCGTCTCCTTCTTTAACAACATCGCCAGGAGATTCAACATGAAGATTAGATAACTCGCTGATTGGAACAATTCCTTCAGATTTAAAACCGATATCTACTAATACATGTTTTTCTTCGATTTTAACGACTGTACCTTTTACCGTATTACCTACTTGTAAATCATTGTTCATTTCTTCCATCAGTTACTCACTCCTAAGTCCACAAATTAAAAACTATTGGTTCGGTTGATGAACCTGAGACGTATATTAGCCACGAAGCACATTCAAGTTATTTTGAATGGTATATGTATCTTGCTAAATATGTTCCTTCTTATGTTATGACTAAATATAACATATCCTCAGTTTCATTTCTTATAGTATAACATGAAAACGCATTACTTTATAATATCTTACTATAATATTTGAAATATTTACACTTTTTTACGTTTTTATAAAAAGTATGTAACTATAAAGATGCATGTTTTTCCATGTCTTATGAAAAGGAAAATAAATCCTTCTTCATCTTCTACCCTTTTAGTAAGAATTGATAACCATTTTTCTATAAATTGTGCAATATAAGGGAAACAAGACTTGCTTACGTATACATTTGTACAAGTCTTATTTCCCTTCATAATTTTGTCTGTTTTCTTACAGTTATGTATGAAAAGCTATTTTATCGTCAATGACCATCTAAATAAAAAGGAAAAATTATTCATTTGAAACGGCATTTTTAAATGTTTGAACAGTATCAATTGCTAAAATTTTCTCGACCACTTGTTCGATAGATAAGGATGTCGTATCAATTTCAATTGCATTATTTGCTTTTATTAAAGGAGATACTTCACGATTCATATCTAGCTCATCTCGTTCTTGTATTTCCTGTTTTAATTGTTTTAAATTAGACGAAAATCCTTTTGCAATATTTTCTTGATGGCGACGTTCTGCCCTTTCTTCTACAGAGGCAATTAAAAATATTTTCACTTCTGCATCTGGCAGTACATGCGTACCGATATCTCTACCATCCATGACAACATTTTGATTTGCCGCTAATTGTCTTTGTCGTTCTACCATTTCCTCACGAACGAGACGATGTGTTGCAACAAGTGACACATGATTCGTGACATTTTCTTCCCTAATCGTCATCGTAACATCTTTTCCATCGACAAAAACTAACTGACCATTTGGCGATTGTTGTAATGTAATACTCGTGTCATGTAATATATCCATTAATGCTTTTTCATCTGTTAAAGATACATTATTTTTTAAAGCAACATATGTTAATGCACGGTACATTGCTCCTGTATCAATATAAATAATCGATAAAGCTTCCGCTAGCTGTTTTGCTACGGTACTTTTTCCAGCTGCTGCCGGCCCATCGATTGCAATATTTAATTTCTGTTGTTCCATCATTGTTCCCCCTACTTATTTCAACTAGTACTATTGTATAAAAAAAACTTGGCAAATGCCAAGTTTAAATGTATATGCAATTTAATTACACGAATACAATCATCCCATCATATCAAAATTCATTTCTTTATTACTTAATTTTTCTATTTTTTCTTCAGCACCTGATTCCGCATTGATAAATACTCGATATGTTTCATTATTCATCGTTCCTATAAATTCATATGCCAAAATTTCATCCCCTCGGTCATTTTCCACTATAGCAAGATTATCTTCTTCAATTTGAATGTTTTCATGTATTTCCTTTTCTGCCTCTTTTTTCGAAAGTTTTGGTTTTTCTATGTTTCGATTATGATGATTTCTTACATAATCATATGCTTGTAGCCCGATAATTTCACCATCATCTAATGCAACTTTTACAGATACCGTATCAGGAAAAATTCGCACATCGTTCTGTACGTGAACAAACTTATATAATCCAATATTTTGAAACTGTTGTGTTTCATATAAATCCATTGTTTCAAAATCAAAATCCTCCAAGAATTTTTCCGCTTTTATTTGCCCATCATATAAAGAAACAGTCGCCTCATTTACATCCCTATCAATTAATAATGATAGTGGATATCCACCATTTTCTGTCATCTCCACATACATATAAAGATCATCCAATTCACTCGTAAAAGAATATGTTTGTATTGGTGCATCTTGTTCACTTTTCGTTACTGTTAATGGTTGATCTTCTTCAATTGAAAATAAATGGCGTACCTTTTTTTCGATGGATTCCTCTGATTCTTTTTTCTCTTTTAAAAGACCATATTTATTGTCCTCATTTTTCGCAGTTTGTAATAAAGGATTATTTTGCTCACTAAATTTAGTTATATGTCCGTCTACCTCTTTAAAACCGTCGATAATTTCATGTTCTTCCTCGGAACCATCTGCTAATAATTGATCGATCTCTACCCATTTTAACCCATCATTTAGTGTGACATGTTGCATTTTACGTAAATTATCTTTCACTTCCGCAGATTGTTCATATAAATCTTCCAATGTTTGTATTTCTTCTTTATTTAAAGGTTCATCATCTAAATCACGGATAGATGTTTCATACGTGAAATTACCTACATCGTGTAGAAATTGTTCCGTGTCATGAACTGGTACAAGGTCTAATGGAAGTTGACTTACATTTCCTTTTGCCTCTGATGTTACCTTCCAAATTTCAACGAACTGTGGCGAAAGACTATCTTTGGAATTCATTGCTAAAGATGTCCCAATATGATCGTGAAGAAGGTCCATATGGTACGTCAATTCATGGAATGCTCGTTGATAATTATTTTCAACAGAAGTAAGAAAATTTTCCTTTTCCTTATTTGAATTATAAGCAAATACCGATAATCCAATTACACCAATTGCGAGGACACCAATTACTATATTTCGTATCATTGTCTTGTCCCCTTCCTATTCACAAAAAATATGTTTCCCAATTTTTTTAATTTGTGGACGTGTCCAAATCCATGGCGATGTTGCAGTATCAGGATTAAAATAGTATATGGCGTCTCCAGTTGGATCCCAACCATTCATCGCATCTAATACAGCACGTTCTGCTGTATCATTCGGCGTTAACCATATTTGTCCATCTGCTACTGCTGTAAAAGCGCGTGGTTCAAAAATAACTCCTGAAATCGTATTAGGAAAGTTTTCGTGTTTTACGCGATTAATAATAACTGAAGCGACTGCCACTTGTCCCTCATAAGGTTCTCCCCTAGCCTCTCCATATACTGCATTCGCCATTAGTTTAATATCGTTTTGCGAAAATCCATGTGGTACATTTGTGGCAGTTGGTGTGACTTCTGTTTCGTTTTGTGTTTGTTTGTTTGGTGTAGCTTGATTTGTCGTTTGATACATTTCTTTTTTTGTTTGTTCCCGGTCATACTTTGTTGCTCTTACTAGCTTTTCTTTCGTTGCACTTCCAGCCATACCGTCAATCTCCATACCGAACTCATATTGAAAATTACGTAATGCCCAATATGTACTCCACCCAAATACTCCATCAATTTCCTTCGAATAAAAGCCAATATGCTTTAATCTCGCTTGTAATTCGATGACATCTTCGCCAACAGCCCCTTGACGAATTACTTGGTCTGTAAAGGCTTCAGATTTCAATGGGGCAAACATAAACATGAAAAAAAAGGATACAATCCAACATAATATATAGTAGCGTTTTTTCATTTTACTCCTCCAAATAAATGTGCTACTTGTATATTTTGTTAAATGACCCTTTTTATACATTCTTTTATTTATTTTTTACACTTTTCAATGATAGCCGCCGCAATTTTCCCACCATGAAATCGACCATTCTCTATAAATGTTTCGTTTCCATTATATCCAGATATTATAACACCTGCGACATATATATTTTCTATGTTCGTTTCAAAAGTTGCATCATTTTTGATTGGTCTACCAGTTTCTTTATCAATTTGTATATGACACTTTTCTAAAAACGATATATTTGGTTTATAGCCTGTCATCGCAAATATAAAATCATTCGGGATAGAATATTGTTTTCCGTCCAACTCATATATCATAGTCGTTTCTTTTATTTCCAAAACATTAACGTTAAAATGCATTTGAATTTCACCTTTTTGAACGAGCGAATCAAATTCCGGTAAAATCCACGGTTTTATACTTGGAGAGTAATCTTTTCCACGGTAAAATACTGTGACGTTTGCTCCAGCATGATACAATTCTAATGCAGCATCCACTGCAGAGTTTTTCCCACCAATGACCGCCACATCTGTTCCGAAATATGGATGAGCCTCTTTAAAATAATGGGAAACCTTTTCTAAATGTTCTCCTTTAATGCCCATCCATTGAGGTTGATCATAATATCCTGTTGCCATAACGACGAATGATGCTTCATATACGTGTTGATGACCGTTTTTCAACGTTGTTACGCTAATGCGAGTTGATTCTTTTTGAACATCGATCACTTCTTCATATGGATGAATACGTAAATTATTTCTTTTCACTACTTCTCTATAATAACTTAAAGCCTCCATACGTACCGGCTTTGAGTTTGGGGATACGAAAGGCATATTTCCAATTTCTAATTTTTCACTCGTACTAAAAAAAGTTTGATGTGTTGGAAAACGATATATTGTATGGACAATATTTCCTCGGTCAATAATTAATGGGTCATAGCCCGCTTCTTTCAAGTAAAGTGCTGTAGATAAACCACAAGGTCCAGCACCTACAATAATAATTTTTTCTTTCATATATAAGACCTCCAAATGTTTTAAAAAACATGAAAAAACCGAACGATTAAGATGAACAAAGGTGTTCATTTAACGTTCGGCATTTATCCTTGTAATTGTTATACCCATCCACGATATCTTGATGCTTCGGCCATTTTTCGAACACCGACCATATAAGCTGCAAGACGCATATTAACACGACGTGTTTGGGCTGTATGATAAATTGTATCAAAAGATTTCGTCATTACTTCATGTAATCTTTCTTCTACTTCTTCCTCTGTCCAATAATACCCTTGATTATTTTGTACCCATTCAAAATAAGATACTGTGACACCACCTGATGATGCCAACACATCGGGAACGAGTAATTTTCCACGTTCATTCAATATTTTTGTCGCTTCCATTGTCGTAGGTCCATTTGCCGCCTCGACAATTATATCTGCTTTAATTTTATGTGCATTGTCGGCAGTAATTTGATTTCCAATTGCTGCCGGCACTAATATATCACAATCTAATTCTAATAACTCTTTATTTGAGATAGTATTATTAAACAATGTTGTTACCGTTCCGAAACTATCGCGGCGATCTAACAAATAGTCAATATCTAATCCTTCTGGATCATGTAATGCACCATATGCATCAGATATTCCAACAACTTTAGCTCCTGCCTCATGTAAAAATTTCGCTAAGAAACTCCCCGCATTTCCAAACCCTTGAACGACAATTCGTGATCCTTCCAGATCAAGTTCACGCTTTCGAGCAGCCTCTTCAATACAAATTGTTACACCCTTAGCAGTTGCAGACTCACGTCCATGAGAACCACCTAATACAATTGGTTTCCCTGTTATAAAACCTGGATTATTAAATTCATCAATCCGGCTATATTCGTCCATCATCCATGCCATAATTTGAGAATTTGTAAATACGTCTGGTGCTGGAATATCTTTTGTCGGGCCAACAAACTGGCTAATCGCTCGTACGTATCCACGACTCAAACTCTCTAATTCACGAAACGACATTTCTCTCGGGTCACAAATAATACCGCCTTTTCCACCACCATAAGGTAAATCAACAATTCCTGCTTTGATGCTCATCCAAATTGCTAATGCGTTTACTTCATCTTCATTTACATTTGGATGAAAACGTACACCACCTTTTGTTGGACCGACTGCATCATTATGTTGCGCTCTGTATCCCGTAAATACTTTAACCGATCCGTCGTCCATTCGGACTGGGATACGAACTTTTAAAATTCGTAAACTATCTTTTAATAATTCATATACTTCATCAGGATAACCTAATTTATCTAAAGCGTCTTTAATAACCGTTCTAGTTGACGTTAATATATCATCATTTTTTTCATTTTCTTCTTTCTTAGATGCTTCTTTATGATCGGCTACCATACCGTTACCTCCTATGAAAACGTATCATATGTAGTATAACTCTTTCTTTAGTGTTAAGTATACACTTTTAAAGGAAATAATCAATGCTATGAAAGGAAGTTCTAACAAGCAATTTATTCATTTCACAAAGATAATTGGACAAATTGTTCGATCATCTCTTCATAAGAAATTCCAATGCTTTTTGCTGCATCTGGAAACAAGCTAGTCGGTGTCATCCCAGGAAGAGTATTCACTTCTAAAATATATGGGATTCCTTCTTCAGTTAGTAAGAAGTCTGCCCTTGAATATGTTTCACATCCTAAAATTTGATGTGCCAATACTGCATATGCCTGAATTTTTTCCGTTATATCCTTATCGATCCTTGCTGGGATAATATGTTCACTACCACCAACAGAATATTTTGCTTCATAATCATACAGTTCATTTTTCGGTATAATCTCAATAATTGGTAAAGATTTTTCTTTATGTATTTCGCCGAGTACAGGAACAGTTAATTCCTTTCCTTTAATAAACTGTTCTACTAAAATGTAGAGATCATTTTCAGCAGCTTTTTTAACCGCTTCTTTCGTTTCATTTTCATGACGAACAATCGTTAAACCGACCGTTGAACCTTCTCGATTCGGTTTAATCACGAACGGAAATTCAAAGTTTGCATGGATATGATCGACAACTTCATCGATATTTGTTTCTTGATCCATGCGGTATTGTTCCCCTTTCGCTACCGGAATACCCGCTTGCTCAAAAAGTTGCTTTGCTTTAAACTTATTCATTGCAACAGAAGATGCCATAACTCCAGAGCCGACATAAGGTATTTCTAACATGTCTAATAACCCTTGAACACAACCATCTTCTCCATGTTTTCCATGTAAGCCAATAAATACTAAATCAACATTTAATTCAATAACTTCTTGTAATCGTTCTGGATGAAAGTCAATTCCGATGACATCATGACCATTTTTTTCTAATGCTTCTATAATACCTTTACTTGAGGAAATAGAAACTTCCCTTTCGTTTGAAACTCCACCATAAAGGACAGCAATTTTCATCGTGTCCACTCCTATCATTTTTTATTCATATACAATAATATGATACCATTATTTATATATTGTTACTATTATTTTTTATGTGTATTTATTCATTTAATGTGTAAAAAAATAAATTATTTCTTCTCCAAAATAAATATACATTCCACCGAGAATAAGTATTAAAATGAAAAGTACGAATAAAAATCTTCCTAGTGGACGTTTGAGTGAGATTTTCAACTTTCTTTTTGTTGATAGATGTACTTCACTACGCGGAGGCAAACTTAATACATCAATTTCAACTAAGTCTTGTTTTTCAATTGGTTTTGTTTCTTTCTCATGTTCACTATTTACTTCCTGAAATAATTGTTGTAATTGTTTTGCTTGTGACTCTTTCAATTCTTCACTCATTTGTACTCCTCACT
>DXHX01000144.1 GCA_019113205.1 Candidatus Pseudogracilibacillus intestinigallinarum
TTAGCAGCCGCACGCGGAAAGCGGAGTACATTTCCGAAGTGACATATTCACGCTATTCTTATTGGCTCCACACAATTACATATTAAATGACTTTAAGAGGATCACCAACACTATTTGACAAGGAGCCAAAACATTCCATAGTTAACACCATACTTTTTAAATTCATATGAGTCTATCCGTTTGCATATAGTAAGATAACAAATTAGGTAAAGGATGAAACGGTATGGACAAGCGAATTAAAGAAATTCGAAGAGGAATAAAAAAGCGAAAAGGGATGCGACGTGTACAAGTGCAACGAGTAGAACAGAAACCGATGCCAATTTTCCCAACGTTAGAAGAATCTTATGATGGCAATGTGGATGTTACACCGATAGCAAACAAGCATATGTTTCGCCGTCAACGGTTATTTCGATCGTTCGTTGGTGCATTGACACTGTTTTTATTAAGTGTGTTTTTGTTACAGACGAATATTCAGTTTTTTCAACCAGTTGCACAGTTTGTACATAATGGGATGAAAGAAGAATTTCCATTTGCAAAAGTAAATGAATGGTATGTATCGAATTTTGGGAGTCCACTCGCTATCATCCCAACGAAACAGATGAAGGATGGAACAGAGTCAGGGGACTTTTTAACAGAAAATGAAGTGATTGAAACCTTTTCAACTAATGGACAAGGAATGACTGTGCTTGCGACAAACGAGGAAAACGTAAATGCCATGCAACGTGGGGTTATTATTTTTGCTGGAAATGATAAAGACTATGGTAAAACAATTGTCGTTCAACATGCCAATAATAGTACAACGACATATGGACAGTTAAAAGATGTTGATGTGCACATTTATGAAACCGTTGAAGCAGGGGATAGGATTGGCAAAGCAAGTAAAGCAAAAGAAGTATATGTACAAATGGAAAAAAATAATACATATATGGATCCTTTAGAGGTAATTCAAGTTGACGATAGCCCATAATATTTCCATTCATCCAGTTTTTATATTTCTTTTCATAATTAGTATTTTTACCGGGATGTTTGTACAATTTTTTATTGTTAGTATGATTGTATGTATACATGAATTAGGACATGTTATTGCTGCGAAATATTATAAATGGGACATTCCAACTGTTTCCTTTCATTTTTTTGGTGGTGTGATGGAGACGACGGAATGGATGAATCGGCCGATAAATGAATGTATGATCGTTACAATTGCGGGACCAATTCAACATGCATTTATATTTCTCTTTTTAAACATAGTAGCTTTATTTCCAATTGTACCCGCATCACTCCTGTTAGAAATTCATTATTTTAATCTTCTATTATGTGTATTTAATTTATTACCTATCATGCCGTTAGATGGGGGAAGAATGTTATTTTATATAGTTTTAAAGAAATTACCGTACTACTTTTCCTATCAACTCATCGTTATATTTTCACTATTTCTACTTGCCTTCTTATATGTAATGTATTACTATATGTACAATTTTCATTTAACAGTTCTTTTACTTACTATATTTCTGTTCCTTGAAAATGTTCGTATATTTCAGGAAAGACATTTTCAATTTCTACGTTTTCTGATGCAGAAAAAAAGAATAAATGAGCGAAGAAAAGTAATATATTGTCAACGAGAGGATCATATAAAAAAACTAATTAAAAATTTGTATAAAGAAAAACAAACGCAATTTCATATAATAGATGAAACGATTGTAGGGGAACGTGAAATTAGGGATGCTTTTTTTGATTCTAGAGGATATCATATGACCATCTATCAATGGCTAAAAATTAAGCGATGATTGTTGTTGACAAGTATAAAAGAAATATGCTATTATCTTTATGTTATGTATTTGTAGCACCATTGCTACAACCGCACAGATCAGGTTTTAAACTTTTATAAGAAAGTACCTGCATGGCGAGTCTTAGTCTAATAGGAGGTGCAAGAGAATGTACGCAATTATTGAAACTGGTGGTAAACAAGTTAAAGTAGCTGAAGGTGAAGTAATTTACGTTGAGAAAGTTGATGCTGACGTAGAAGAAACAGTTACATTTGACAAAGTATTATTCGTTGGTGGAGATGATGTTAAAGTAGGTGCTCCATATGTAGAAGGAGCTACAGTTGAGGCAAAAGTTGAAAAACAAGGTCGTCAAAAGAAGATTACTGTTTTCAAATATAAGCCTAAGAAAAACTACAGCCGTAAACAAGGTCATCGTCAACCATACACGAAATTAGTAGTGCAAAAAATTAACGCTTAAGGATTTTAAGTATGATAAAAGTTGTAATATCAAAATATAATGATACGATTCATGCATTTGAAATAAGTGGTCATGCGAATAGTGGACCATACGGTTACGATTTAGTATGTGCTGCTGTGTCGGCCGTTTCCTTTGGCTCCGTAAATGCGGTAACGGCTTTATGTGAAACGGAGTTAATTGTTGATCAGGCTGGAGAAGGCGGTTATTTATACGTCGAATTACCAAATTCTTTAACTGGAGAACGATTAGAAAAGGCGAATATTATATTAGAAGCAATGATCGAATCTTTAAAAACGATAGAACGACAATACGGTGAATTTATAAAAATTACAATAGAGTAAGGGGGTGCCTTACATGTTAACATTAGATTTACAGTTTTTCGCACAGAAAAAAGGAGCGGGTTCTACTCGTAACGGACGTGACTCTGAAGCTAAACGTTTAGGTGCTAAACGTGCAGACGGTCAGTTTGTTACAGGCGGATCAATCTTATACCGTCAGCGTGGCACGAAAATCTATCCGGGTGAAAACGTTGGACGCGGAAAAGACGATACTTTATTCGCTAAAGTAGACGGGGTTGTACGTTTCGAACGTTACGGACGTGACCGTAAAAAAGTTAGCGTATATCCTGAATCTGTTGAAGCGTAAATGATATAAAAACTCCAATCAATTTAGATTGGAGTTTTTTCTTTGATATTATTATCATCCATTAGACAATTTGGTATACTTTGTACAAGACATGGCAAGAAAGAGAATATAATGAGGTGAAACATATGTTTATCGATCAAGTATCCGTCTATGTAAAAGCTGGTGACGGTGGGAACGGGATGGCTGCTTTCCGTCGTGAAAAATATGTACCAAAAGGTGGACCAGCTGGAGGAGACGGAGGAAATGGCGGGGACGTCATTTTCGAAGTAGATGAAGGAATTAATACGTTAATAGATTTTCGTTATAATCGTCATTTCAAAGCAGATCGTGGCGAAAATGGTATGAGTAAAAGTAAACATGGAAGAAATACAGAAGCTTTAGTCGTTCCGGTTCCACCGGGAACGGTTGTATATGATGAAAATACGAATGAATTGTTAGCAGATTTAACAGAACACGGACAACGAGCTGTGATTGTGAAAGGTGGTCGTGGAGGTCGTGGAAATATTCGTTTTGCCACATCGAAAAACCCTGCTCCGACACTTTCTGAAAATGGTGAACCTGGAGAAGAACGTAATATCCGAGTCGAGTTAAAAGTGATTGCGGATGTTGGGCTTGTTGGTTTTCCAAGTGTTGGAAAATCTACATTATTATCTGTCGTCAGTGCTGCACGTCCAAAAATTGCTGATTATCATTTTACGACACTGTCTCCTAACTTAGGCGTTGTGGATACAGAAGATGGTCGTAGTTTTGTTATGGCTGATTTACCAGGACTAATTGAGGGAGCACATGAAGGTGTTGGCTTAGGTCATCAATTTTTACGACATGTAGAACGTACGAGATTGATTGTTCATTTAATTGATATGGCAAGTATGGAAGGCCGTAATCCGTATGATGATTATGTAAAAATTAATGAAGAGTTAAAACAATATGATGACGTATTAATGGAGAAAAAACAAATCATTGTAGCGAATAAAATGGATATGCCAGAAGCTGAGGAAAATTTAGCAGAATTTAGAGAAAAAATTGGCGCTGATATCGATGTCATTCCCATTTCATCTTTTACAAGGAAAGGATTAGATGTCTTATTATATAAAATTGCCGATACGTTAGATACAATACCGAAACATACGGCGGTAATAGAAGATACAGTTGTCATTGAGCCGAAACCACAAGAAAAACCTTTCACAGTAAGTCGTGATGATGATGGTGCCTTTGTATTACAAGGAAATGAAATTGAAAAATTATTTAAGATGACAGACTTTACGACAGATGAAGGTGTAAAACGGTTTGCAAGACAGATACGCCATATGGGTGTGGACAACGAGTTACGAAAACGTGGGGCTCAAGATGGAGATACGGTTAGATTATTAGACTTTGAATTTGAATTTATTGATTAGTTCTATTCCTTTTGTTAAAGTATGTATATTATATGTGTAAATATTTAGAAAATAGATACAACTTTATGAATATTGGAAAATAGAACGGAGCGAAGTGAATTGACAGGGAAAATTGGATATTTAGGACCTAGAGGAACATTTACAAAAATAGCGGTGGACTTAGCATTTAATGGGGATGAAAAGGTTGCTTTTAAAACTATTCCACAAGTCATTGATGCAGTAAATGAAGGAGAAATCGACATCGGTGTCGTACCGATTGAAAATGCGATTGAAGGAACTGTACATTTATCGATTGATTATTTAGTACATCAAGTCCGCTTACCAATCGTAGCAGAGTTAGTTGTACCAATCGAACAAAATTTACTTGTTCATAAAAGTTTTGATTGCAGTTTAAATGATATTGAAGAAGTACACTCACATCGTCATGCAATTGCGCAATGTCAACAATTCATCCATAAAAACTTAAAAAATGCATCCATTCATTATACGAATTCAACAGCAAGTGCTGCTGAATTGGTAAGTGAAAATGGTCGTCCAATTGCAGCCATTGGAAATTTACTCGCTGCAAAAGAATATGATTTAACAGTGTTAAAGGAAAATATTCATGATTTCCCGAATAACCATACACGTTTTATCGTTTTAACGAAAGATGAAACAGGAATGAATATTAACTATGAAAAAAAGCTAGAGAGAACGAGTATTTTAGTAACTTTACCTGAAGACCGTGCGGGAGTATTACATCAAGTGTTATCTGCATTTGCTTGGAGAAAAATGAACTTATCCAAAATTGAATCACGCCCGATGAAAACAGGTTTAGGAAATTACTTTTTCTTAATTGATGTTGACGAACCTTATGATGATGCGTTGTTTCCTGGGGTCATAGGAGAGTTAACAGCTTTAGATTGTAAAGTTACAGTATTAGGAACATATCCTGTATATCATTTTAAAACATCAGTTCCAACTATATAACTATGTAACGTCCATATGCATATAGGCACTTTCATCGTGCTATATGACTATGGACGTTTTTTCATGGAAAAAATAGTGAGATAAGTAGTTTTGGGCACGTAGGACATGATTTTTGCATACGTTGTTATAGACTATGAGACAAAGGAGAATGTTCATGCAAATTCATATCGTCCAAAAAGGTGATACATTATATCAACTTTCTAAACAGTATGGGGTAGATTTAGATACGTTAATACAAGCAAATCCACAAATTGCCGATCCTGAGATGATGTTTCCAGGAATGAAAATTCAAATTCCTTCTAAAATGATGCCAATTCATCCAAACGAACACCAAAAAAGGTTGAAAAAAGATGAAAGACGTGAGAGTCAAAATGAGAATTTTCGACCGATGCAAGATGTAGAACATGATGAACGACAAAGACCGCGCTCGATGGAAAGGGAAAACGAGCTTCAGTCAAATGTGCCGCAAAATAGACATTTAGGTGAACCACGAGTTGTATCACCACGAGTTACCGAACAAGATGACAACCGAAGATCTCAGATGCAAATGCCAAATCAAGTAGAAAACCAGATGGTTAGGCCGAACCAGACAAGACAAACCGATTTTCATGAAAGAAGACCGGATACAATTGTTTATTATTGTTGCTGTTGTAAACATCATAAAGAAAATTTAAATGAAATAAATAGCAATATAAA
>DXHX01000001.1 GCA_019113205.1 Candidatus Pseudogracilibacillus intestinigallinarum
AGTTATACTCCGATCTCAGCTTGTAACACAAGCACCCCTAGTGTTCATATGTAATTTTGTTTGTTCGTCCTTATCTTATCACGGAATGAAAAAATGTCAAATAAGGAAAATCCCATCCTAGTCTATTAAACTTGTAACACTAAAAAATTATGATGGCAGCAAGTAAAAAAGCTCCACTGCCGCTCCCAACCTATTAAAATCAAAACCACTAGTGTGAAGGTTGTGCTTTTCCACTGCTCAATTGATTCAGCGTTAGCGCAGCCACATTCTTGCAACTTCCACCCAGATTCTTGCAACTTCCACCCAGATTCTTGCAACTTCAGACCATATTCTTGCAACTTCACGCCGTATTCTTGCAACTTCACGCCATATTCTTGCAACTTCACTCCATATTCTTGCAACTTCACTCCACATTCTTGCAACTTCCACCCAGATTCTTGCAACTTCCACCCAGATTCTTGCAACTTTATCAGGATAGAAGACATTTTTAATATCACGCTAAAAGCTATCTGGCCCCCGGCAGAGACAAGGGTTTTCACATGCATAAGAAAAACGGTGTTCACCATTTTCTATGAACACCGTAAGAAAGCATATTTTATACGATATATTTTTCTGCTTCAATGATTTCTGCTGCGATTTCACGTTTTTTCGCAATGACGTTAATTGGATCATGACGCGTTAGTTTTCTTAAAGAAGACAACATCATACGTAATGTATCCCCTTCTTCTACTGCAATTAAGATTTCTTTTGCATCTGCTTCGATACGGTTGAATGCTTCTTGTGCATATACTTGTGTATATAATAACTTCAAGTTCGCTTTATCCGCACCATCGCGTCCGATTGCTTTTTCCGTACGTAAAATTGCCGCTTCCATATTGTACACTTCTGCCGCCATATCTGCTAAGTTTGCTAAGATTTCTTGTTCGCCATCTAGCTTTTGCATATATTTTTGAGCAGCTAATCCAGCACCTAGTAATACGATTTTCTTCGCATTTTTCAATAAATATTTTTCTTGCTCTAAAGGCTCTGTGCCAACTTCTTCTGGCATCATCATTAACAACTCTTCCTGTAACCCTTGAGCTGCTTGCAATAATGGTAATTCACCTTTCATAGCTTTTTTCAATAATGTACCAGGAACAATTAAACGGTTAATTTCGTTCGTTCCTTCAAAAATACGGTTAATACGTGAATCACGGTACATACGCTCCACTTCATACTCTGCCATGAAACCATATCCACCATGCATTTGAACCGCTTCATCTGCAACATAGTCTAATAGTTCTGTTGCTGTATATTTGTTCATGGAACATTCGATTTGATATTCAGCAATCGCATTTGCAATTTCACGACCGTCTTTTAACTCTTCATCTGACAGTGATCCCATACGTTGTTCAAATAACCCTACTGTACGATATACAGCACTTTCATTTGCGTATGTTTCTGCTGCCATTGTTCCTAATTTTTCCTGTGTTAAAGTAAAGCTCGAGATCGGTGTACCAAACTGTTTACGCTCATTAACATATTTCGTCGCTAATTCTAAACCACGCTTCGCACCACCAACACCACCGATTGCTAACTTATAACGACCAACGTTTAAAATGTTAAACGCAATAATATGTCCGCGGCCTTTTTCTCCTAATAAGTTTTCTACCGGTACTTCCGCATCTTCTAATACTAATGTACGTGTCGATGAACTCTTAATTCCCATTTTCTTCTCTTCCGGTCCGACAGAAACTCCTGGGAATTCACGCTCTACGATAAATGCAGAGAAATGTTCGCCATCAATTTTAGCATATACAACGAACACATCAGCGAAATCAGAGTTTGTGATCCACTGTTTTTCCCCGTTTAAAATAAAATGAGTTCCAGCATCATTTAACTTTGCTGTCGTTTTTGCCCCTAATGCGTCTGAACCCGAACCAGGCTCTGTTAATGCATACGCAGCGATAAGCTCCCCTGTCGCTAATTTCGGTAAATATTTTTCCTTTTGTTCATGGTTTCCGAAAAATACAATCGGTAAGGACCCAATTCCGACGTGTGCACCATGTGTAATTGAAAATCCACCAGCAGGAGCAAATTTTTCCGTAATTAAAGATGAACTAATTTTATCTAATGCAAGCCCACCATATTCTTCTGGAATATCAGCACTTAAAAGTCCTAAATCCCCAGCTTTTTTCAATAATTTTACCGAATGTTCGAATTCATGATTTTCTAAGTTATCGATTAAAGGAACAACTTCTCCTTGTACGAAATCTTCTGTCGTTTTAGCAATCATTTTATGTTCTTCTGTGAAATCTTCTGGTGTGATGACATCCTCACCAGTTAAGTCTTCAATTAAAAATGCTCCACCTTTAATTAATTTCTCTGTCATCGTTAACATCCTTTCTGTTTTCATGATTCATGTATACAATAAAATTTAGTTTCCTCTCATTTCATCCATTTTTATAAAAAAGGGTGTGGGAGATGTGTGCAAGGCACAACAATCCCCACGAATAATATGAAAATATTTAAGAGGTTTTTCATATATGAAAACTTCCGCAAAAATTACGGTCTATCGATAATGGGAGTTATAAGACGCAACAGCGGTTTTTGCGGAAAGTTTTACACAAAATTAAAGTAATTCAAATACTCCAGCAGCACCCATTCCGCCACCGATACACATTGTGACAACTCCGAATTGTTCGTTACGACGGATCATTTCATGCATGATCGATAACGTCAATTTCGTTCCTGTCATTCCTAGTGGGTGACCAAGTGCAATTGCTCCACCATTTACGTTAACTTTTTCTGGATCTAAGTCTAACGTACGCATTACTTGAATCGATTGAGATGCAAACGCCTCGTTTAATTCAAATAAGCCTATATCTGATAGTTCTAAACCAGCTAATTTTAACGCTTTCGGCACAGCTGCAACAGGACCAATTCCCATCACTTCAGGTGCTACACCGGCAACTGCAAATGAGCGGAATTTTAATAACGGTTTTAAACCTTCAGCTTCTGCTTTCTCGCGGTCCATTAATAAAACAGATGCAGCACCATCACTCATTTGTGAGGCATTACCAGCTGTTACTGAACCACGAACATTAAATGCCGGTCGTAATTTCCCTAATACTTCTACTGTTGTTCCTGGACGAACACCTTCATCCATTTCAAACATACGTGTCGTTTCTTCAATTTTATGTTTCGCACCGACGAAGCGATTCGTTACTTCCACAGGGACAATTTCGTCATTAAACTTTCCAGCTTTAATTGCCGCTTCTGCTTTTCGATGACTTTCTACAGCAAAACTGTCTTGTTCTTCACGGCTAATACCGTATCGATTTGCAACTTCTTCTGCCGTATGTCCCATTCCCATATAGTATTCTGGTGCATTTTCTACTAGGGAAGAGTTCGGTTTAATGACATGTCCACCCATCGGTATTAAACTCATCGACTCTGCTCCACCAGCTAAAATCGTATCACTATGTCCTAACATAATACGTTCTGCACCGAATGCAATACTTTGTAATCCACTCGAACAATAACGGTTAATCGTCAGTGCCGGTGTCTCTTCTTTCAATCCAGCAAGTCCGGCAATATTGTTTGCCATATTCATTCCTTGTTCTGCTTCTGGCATCGCATTACCAAAAATTACATCATCGATATTTCCGTCGTAATTTCCTGCACGCTTCAATGTTTCTTTTACTGTAATCGCAGCTAAATCATCTGGTCTAACATGTGCAAGTGACCCTCGTTTCGCACGTCCTACAGGGGTTCTTGCTCCTGCAACAATGACTGCTTCTCTCACGAAAATTCCTCCTTCTTTTTCAAAACTTTCATCTATGATTAGTTACGTAATGGTTTTCCTTTTAATAACATATGTTGCATACGCATTTGCGTCTTCGGCTCACCGATTAAGCTTAGGAATGCTTCACGCTCTAGTGCTAACATTGTTTCTTCGTCGATTAGTGATCCTTCATTAATTCGGCCACCAGAAATAACATATGCTAATTTCTCCGCAATTTTTAAATCATGTTCAGATGCATATCCGCTTAAGTGTAAGTTTTTCGCTCCTAACACCATTGCTCCATATCCCGCATCACCAACAACTGGAATCATTTCTGGTTTCGGTGCCTTATAACCTAATTTGCTTAAGCCTAATACACGTTGTTTGGCATCATATAACTGATGGTCAGGATTCACACTAATGCCGTCATAACGATTTAAAAATCCATTTTCACGTGCTTCTTCTGCTGAAGTGGATACCGCAGCTGTTGCCACACGTTCAAACACTGTATTCGCTACTTGCATTAAGTCAAAATTAACACCTTGTGGCATGTCACGAAGCATCTTTAAATATAATTCCTTCGTTCCTCCACCACCTGGGATTAATCCAACTCCCACTTCTACTAATCCTAAATATGTTTCTGTAGAAGCTTGAACGCTTGCAGCTGGTAAAGTGACTTCTGCTCCACCACCTAAAGACATATTAAATGGTGCTGTTACTACTGGTTTCTCACTATATTTAATATTTTGTGTCATGTTTTGGAATTGACGAACGACCATATCTAATTCAAAGAAGTTTTGGTCTTGTGCTTCCATTAACATTAATGCTAAGTTCGCACCAACACAGAAGTTTTTCCCTTGGTTACCAATTACAAGTCCTTCGTAGTTTTTCTCTACTTCTTCAATAGATTTATTAATCATTTGAATGACGTCAAGCCCGATGGAGTTGTTCGGCGAAGTAAACTCTAATAATGCTACTCCGTCTCCGATATCAACTAAACTTGCTCCACTATTTTTCATAATGACGTCGTTCGTTTCTTTTAAACGACGAATATTAATTTCTTTTTCATTAAATTCAACTTGTGCATAATCTTCCTGATCAAAATAGTAAACGTTTCCATTTCCTTCCTTATAGAACGTTTCATTTCCTTTTTCAAGTAATGTTTCTACCCAAGCTGGAATTGTTTCGCCTTCTGCTTTCATACGTTCAACCGATTTACGAACACCGATTGCATCCCATGTTTCAAATGGACCATATTGCCAGCCGAAGCCCCATTTCATCGCATTGTCGATCTGTGTTAGATCATCTGCAATTTCACCTAATAACTGTGCACTGTATAATAATGTTGGCTTTAAGATACTCCATAAGAAATCACTTGCTTTGTCGCCTTGTTGAGATACGACTGCTTTAATTTTCTTGCGTGTTCCTTTTTGTTGTTTCGCCATTTCCACCGCAGCAGTTTTTAATTTCTTTTGTTCGCTATATTCGAAAGTTTCTGGGTCAAGCTCTAAAATGACGCTGCCTTTTTCCCCTTTTTCTTTCTTAAAAAATCCTTGCTTCGCTTTGGCACCTAACCAACCGCGCTCATTCATTTCTTTCATGAACGATGGAATTTCGAATACTTTCTTCTCATCGCCTTCTACTTTTTCATATGCAGTATTTGCAACATGAATGAATGTATCTAATCCGACAACATCTAATGTACGGAATGTAGCACTTTTCGGACGTCCGATTAATGGACCA
Organism: Candidatus Pseudogracilibacillus intestinigallinarum; assembly: GCA_019113205.1. Lineage (GTDB taxonomy): Bacteria > Bacillota > Bacilli > Bacillales > Amphibacillaceae > Pseudogracilibacillus > Pseudogracilibacillus intestinigallinarum. The sequence continues at coordinate 5,510 of DXHX01000001.1, forward strand.
GTAATAGAATCAACTTCTCCAATCGTTAATCCTTGTTTCAACATTTCTTGTACTGTAACTAATAAACCGTATGTTCCAATTCGGTTTCCGATAAAGTTCGGTGTATCTTTTGCTACGACGACACCTTTTCCTAATACATCTTCCCCAAATTGTTTCATGAAGTTTAATACATCTTCATCTGTATGTTGTGTCGGAATAATTTCTAATAATTTTAAGTAACGTGGTGGGTTGAAGAAATGCGTTCCTAAGAAATGCTTTTTCATATCTTCTGAACAATCTTCAATCATCGCTTCCACGGAAATTCCGGATGTATTTGACGATACAATCGTTCCTTCTTTTCTAACTTTGTCGATATTTGCGTATACTTGCTTCTTAATATCTAAGTTTTCAACGACAACTTCGACAATCCAATCAACGTCTGCTAATTTTTCTAAATCATCTTCTAAGTTACCTACTGTAATTAAGTCCAAACTTTTCTTTGATGTAATTGGTGATGGTTTTTGTTTTAATAACGCCTGTTTCCCTGCTTGTGCAATTCGGTTTCTTACCGCCTTATCTTCTAACGTTAATCCTTTTTTCTTTTCATCTTCTGTGACATCTCTCGGTACAATATCAAGCATGATTGTTGGGATTCCATTGTTCGCTAAATGTGCCGCGATCGCCGACCCCATCACACCAGAACCTAATACTGCAGCCCTTTTAATACGATGTGTCATATTGTAATCCTCCTTACATCTTTGTTTGTTCTTTTTTATATAGCCACATATTGAATGAAGCGTCATTTATTTTTTATGCGACAAAACACGAGCTTTTTCTTCGCTTCGCGTTAGCGCTTGAATGAATCCTCATTCATGCAGTGGGAAAATAAAAAAATTATACTAATTATTACTATAAACGATATTTTTCATTTTGGCAACGGTTACATTCAGAAATTTTTAAAAAGATTAGCATCTTCAGCAAAATGTACAACATATTGTGTACTATTTTGTCGAATACATACGCTTTTAGCGCTTATTCTTGATGACTAATCTTTTCATGAAGTTTTTTCAGTTTTATAAAAAATGAACGCAAAATATGTTCACACAGCGGGATAAATTCATAGCAATTGGTTTCCACTTACATAAAATGGTTATATTCTGCTACCCGATTGCATAATCGTCATGTACATATTCGCACGACGTTACTTTTGCTCCGCTTGTAATGCTTTTGCGCGATCGTATATTTCTTGACCTGGTAAGCCACGGTCATTCATATCTGCAATCCAATCTTCTATCGTTGGATTAATATATGTTGCCCATTCTTCTAATTCCTTTTCATCTAATTCATATATTTCCATACCGTTTTCTTCTGCTGCCTCTTGAGCTGCATTACCAACTGTATCATAGGAATCACCAGCTTTTAACGATAATTCCTTATCGAGTATCGTTTGTAATTGTTCTTGCGTTTCCTCGCCTAAATCATTCCAAACGTCTTCATTCATTACCGCATAAAATGTCGTTAAGTAGAAGTTTCCAACGGTTGCGTAATTGACAACTTCCCCTAAACTCCACGCATCTACCGCTTCCCAAGGTGCAATCGTTCCATCTACTACACCACGTTCCAACGCTTCAAAACTTTCATCCATCGGCATGGAAACAGGTGTCGCACCTAATGCTTCTAACCATTTATTCGTCATTGCTGATGGAGAGCGAATTTTCATCCCTTTTAAATCTTCGACACTTTTTACTGGTTTATCTGTCGTAAAAATTTGTCCCGGATCTGAAGTGAACACCCATAGTGGCACCATGCCATCGTATTCCTCATCAAATTCATCGAACTCTTCCATTAAATCATATAAAATACTTGATCCTTCATGTGCATTTTCTGCCATTTGTGGTAATTCCATCACAGATGATAGTGGAAATTCATTCGGTGTATAACTATGTACACTAACTGCAAGGTCCACTGCGCCAGTCATCACTGCATCTACTTGATCATCTGATGCGGCAAGTGTAGATCCTGGATACGAGGTTATCATCACTTCACCGTCCGTTGCCTTATCTACTTGTTC
>DXHX01000145.1 GCA_019113205.1 Candidatus Pseudogracilibacillus intestinigallinarum
AGTAGACCGTGAAGGTGTGTTTCATACAAAATGGTAAAAGAAAAATCTCTCCGTAGTTTTGTACTACGTGAGAGATTTTTTGTTAAAAGCAATTATTCATATTGGGAGTAGTCGATAAATGTTGCTTGTAAAACATAGACTGTTAGACTGATTGCGATAATTAAAAATCCCCATCCAAGTGCTATTTGTTCGACAAGTAAGTAATTATTACATAATTGTTCATCGATGAAAATATAGATAAATCCCATAAGGAAATACAACCCGCTTATAAGGGACAAACTAATAGTTTTACCTCGGTCTGTCAGTTTACTCCAACTATCACGTAATGGTATACCAACTAAAAACGGCCAACTTATAAATTTAAATATCTCTACTGATGTATTCATTAATGCTTCATCCATCGTTCGGGGGAATAGCCAATAAATAACGATGATGAAAAAGAGTAACATCCCAGGGATTCCATTTTCATTCCACTTATGAAAAAAAGTAGGGAACCACTTTTTAAATTGTGGGTACATAAGCAATCCAGCGATTGCGAGAAATGGCATTTGCATATGCATATGAATACTCATAATAGATTCTGTTAACTCGATGACAGGGGGCATCATGAGAAATACATATAAAATAACTCCATAAATAAATTGTTTCATGATGTTTTCCCCCCTTTTTTAATGGTTGAACGGTTGGTTTGTAATAGATCATTTACTGTTTCAGCTGCTTCATCAATTTCTGTAAAGTCGAGAACATTGATTAAAGTTCCTTCACGGTCCACCATATAGAATGCTGAGTTATGTTGGAAATGGCCATTTTCATCTGGTATGACGATGACACCGAAAGAATCTAATAGTTGTTGCAATGCTTTTTTATCATTGATTCTTGCCATGCGCCATGTTTCTCCATCACTATGAAAAAATTCACGATAACGTTCTAATACTTCAGGTGTATCGTTTTTAGGGTCAAAACTAATACTTAAAAAGACGATATCCTCTCCCTTATATGTCTCAGGAATTTGTTCATATACTTCATACATATTCAGTTCGAGTTGAGGACAAACATCGGTACATGCGGTGTAAATAAATGTAATAAAAACATACTTCCCCTTAAATTCATCGAATGAATACGTACGTTTTTTAGAATCTTCTAGTTCAACATTCGGGAATGTAGGTTGTTGTTCAATCAGTTTATGAGTACGTGCTGTTTCCGTTGTGAATGCTTGAAATCCATCAGTACCGAAGAAAAATAATCCAAGCCCGAACAATAAAATGACAGTGATCGATATTTTTGTCTGTTTCATTTTCCTCCCTCCTACCATTAGAAATGATATATACGTATGAAGAAATGTACGGGAACTTCTGTAAAAACATTGCACATTTCTTCATGAACTGGATGTTCCACTAAAATCGAGCTATTTCATAAATATCTTAAGCTCCAATTAAAAGCGATATTACCAAGTTTTAAATGGTGGAGAGCCTGGTGGTGCATTTACAATTAAGTCGACTAATGGAATCACATATCCCATCGATACGACAATGACCATAATTAAAATCCATAAACTCCAACGCTCTGTCCATTTTGGGGTAGCTGGTGCATCTTCTTCCACTTCGGCGATAGGGAATTCTGTTTCTCCTTTCGGTGCTTTAAACATTAAATGGAAAACGATATACACTACGAGACAGACTGAGATAATTAACAATGTTCCACCGATAGCGATAAGCATGTAGTAAGGATTCCACCCTGCCGCTTGTAAACTATCAAAGTAATCAGTGAATGCGGTACGACGTGGTGCTCCGAATAAACCGACTGTATGCATTGCACCGGACATTATGAGCATTCCGACGACCCATAAGGCCACTTGTATAATGGCTAGTTTGTTCATCGCGCTTGTCATGACACGTTTCGATAAATGTGGCACAAGCCAGTAAGCGATACCGAAAAACGTTAATGCAACTGAAACTCCTACGGTAATATGAAAGTGTCCTGTAATAAACAGAGTATTATGAACGACTTGGTTTAATTGGAAGTTTGTTTGGGCAATTCCACCTGCACCTCCAGGGATGAATGCAACCATTGCGATAAATGGTGCAAGAAAACGTACATCTTTCCAAGGTAGCATTTTTACCCAACCGAATAATCCTTTGGCCCCTTTTTTACGTCCAGTACGTTCAAAGGTTGCAAACATCGCAAATGCAGTCATTAAGGAAGGAAAACCAATTGCCAGACTCATAAATACGTGCATATATTTTAAACCTTCTGTAAAGCCAGGATCGACGATTTGATGGTGAAATCCACCAGGTATGTTCATAATGACAAGTAAAAATACGACCATTCTTGCGAGTGTGTCACTAAACTGACGACCACCGATGATTTTTGGTACTGCTACATACCATGCAGATACAGCGGTTAAATACCAAACATTTACGAGCGTATGACCGAAACTCCAAAATAATGTACGACTTAACATTACATTAATAGTTTCCGTCCAACCAAGCGCCCAAGGTATTAACATAAATACTTCCACTGTCACACCAATTGTTCCACCGAATAAAAGAATGAAAATACCAGTTGCAAAATAGGCGAATAATGGAATATGTTGACCTTTATGATTCTTTCTCCAATGTGCAACATTGATGAATATACCAAATGCAGCAGTCCATAATCCTAAAACGATAAAGACAAGTCCGATATAAAATGCAGGGGATGCAGCCATTGGTGGATAAAATGTATATAAGACGGAAGCTTCCCCAATGACGACTTGGGAGGTTGTTAGAACCGTACCAAATGTAATGAGACCAAATGATGTCCACCCCATTTTTCGTACTTTCGGTAGAAGTCCCCCTAGAACATGTGATACACCTCCATATAAGTAACCGATTAAGAATGCTCCAGTAAAGACGACGATTAAAATAAATCCATGTGCTGTTAATGTTTGATAATAATCAAACCAAGTCGGCATTGTCATGACTCCTGCACGTTCAAGACCTTGTAATAATCCTAAAATTCCACCGATTAAAAGAGCAATAAATGATACTACAAAAAATGTTAAAGCCAATGTTGAATCTTGCTTATTCGTACCTAAAAATTTATGTTCGCCAGTTATTGGTGTATGCTCATATAATTTCTTTGCTGGAAGTCCCATTTTACTTCCTCCTTTCTAGTTTTATTCGACAATAATTGTACCGCTCATCATTTGGTGACCTGCTCCACAATATTCGTTACATAACATAAGAAACTCACCGGATTCATTAAACGTATGGGAGATTCTTTGAATATGTCCAGGAGTAACCATTGCATTAATATTTGTATCAACGACTTGAATACTATGAACGACATCTTTGGATGTCATAATAAAGTTGACTTTTGCTCCTTTTGGAATGACAATTTCACCAGGATCAAAACTAAATGTTTGTAATGTCATGATGACATCATATTCATTTTCACCGACTTTATAGATGCCTGGTTCATCGAATGGCGCCGTTTCTGATACTTTCTGTGGATCAATTGTTTCCTTGCCGCTTGGTGGTCCCCATCCTAATGCAAACGTTTGATAACCTGTCACGAGCATGGACCCGATAATGATAATTGAGGCAATCGTTAAAAATATTTCTTCAAATCGATGCATTTTCATTTTCTTTTCCTCCTTTTATAATCGTGTTAAATAGAAATAAAATAAGATTATGATGAAACTCAATATACCTCCTCCAACGAAGACAATTGTTGAAAATAATGTGCCACGTAGAGATTGTTCATGTTTATTTTCTTGTACTTTTGTATCTTTCATAATGAACTCCTCCTTTTGTTTATGTTACATTCATTTTATAATGGAATAAGAAGCGACTTAGTGACTTGTATCACTATGTTGCTGTGATACGTGCCACATATTTGAATGGAAATTCACATAAACGTCATAGGAAGGGAAGAAAATGTGATGGAACGAAGGAAACAAGGACTCGTCCCGTATTTAAAAAAGATTCACCTTTTTAGCCATTTGAATGAACCATCTATAGAACAACTGGCACTTTGGATGAACATTCGTACGATGCGAAAGGGCAGTCACGTATTTTTTAAAAATGATCCGATGCTACAATTATTTTTTATCGTGCAAGGAAAAGTAAAAATTTATGAAATGGACGTTTCTGGAAGGGAACAAATTATTAATATTTTAAAAGAAGGGGAGATGTTTCCGCATCGGGGCATGTTTGAAGAACATGATTATCCTGCAAATGCAATTATTTACGAAGAGGCACAAATTTTAACGATAAGTAAAGATGAATTTAGTAATATGCTATTGCAATTTCCGAGTATCGCAATTGAAATGTTAAAAATGCAAAATAAACTAATTGATGATTTACATATTCGTTTAAATGAAAAAATGATGCATGATGCAAGGGAGCAAATTATAAAGTTACTACTTCGACTGACACAATCACATGGTGTTGATTTAGGAAATAAACATTATAAATTAACGACCGCGTTTACGAATCAAGAATTAGCGAATATGATTGGAACGAGTAGGGAAACAATTAGTCGAACATTAACGAATTTTAAAAAGAAAAAATTTATTTATGAATCAGATGACGGACATTTAGTTATCGATTTTCACCTCATTCATGATGAAGTTTTGTATTAAAAGGAGTTGATTCTAGGGTGGTACATGTAACAGCAATAGGAGAGATTTTAATTGATTTTACACCAGTATCTAGTACAGACACCCCTACATATATGCAACATGTCGGTGGGGCCCCTGCAAACGTACTTGCAGTTTTATCAAAATTAGGAAAAGAAACAGCATTTATAGGTAAAGTTGGAAAAGATAATTTTGGAGCATATATTCGTCGTATATTAAAGGAATTTCACATTGACACGACACAAGTAGTGGAAACAGAAGCGGCACATACGACAATTACGTTCGTTCATTTAGATGAAACAGGAGACCGTAGTTTTACATTTTATCGAAAATTAGGGGCCGATACACTGCTTTCGGTAGAAGAATTAGATGAAGCGAGTATTCGAAATACGGAAGTATTTCATTTCGGTTCGATATCTTTAACACATGACACTAGTTGTGAAGCAACGTTTCAGGCAGTAAAAATTGCGAAAGAGGCTGGAGCATTGCTTAGTTTTGATGTGAATCTTCGGGAAGATGTATGGGATGATGTCAATGTGGCACGAGAACGGATTGAAAAGGCGCTTACTTATGTGGATGTCGTAAAATTTTCGGAAGAAGAATTAACTTTTTTAACTGGTGAAACTGATGTGGAGAAAGGTGCTGCCAAAATAAGAGAAACTTATCATATACCGTATATTTTTGTCACATTAGGAGCGGCTGGTTGTTATTATATGTGGCATGATTTTTCTAGTTATGTTTCTTCCTATATAGTGTACACCATTGATACGACTGGCGCGGGAGATGCGTTTATGGGGAGTATTTTATATGGCATATTGCAAAGCAAAACATTACCAACATTATCTATTCAGGAAGTAGAAGAGATAATTTCCTTTGCAAATGCTGTTGCAGCATTAACGACGACAAAGTTGGGCGCATTTGCGAGCTTTCCGAAATTAGAAGATGTTAAAGCGTTTATTGGGGAAAATAGTACACTGTAGAGCTATATTCGTATGTGGGAAATGTTACCCATCTATACAATATGTGTAATTTGTACCTACATAGAAATCAAAATTCTTGCACTGTATGTTCTTTTATAAGAAAATATATCATTGTGGGATTTTTTCACAGAGTATAAGACACATCGTAGTAGTAGGAGTGTATTTTTTGAACAACATAGTTAAAGGTATCATACTAATGTTAATTTCATCGATTGGATTTTCTATCATGACCCTCTTCGTTAAATTGGCGGGGGATCTTCCATCGATTCAAAAAACTTTTTTCCGTAATTTTGTATCAGCGATTATCGCATTTATTTTTGTGATGTATAATAAAGAATCGCTCTTTGGTAAAAAGGAAAACCAATTAGTTTTACTCGGACGATCGATATTTGGGACGATTGGGATTATTTTTCTTTTTTATGCAATTGATCATTTAGTTATGTCTGATGCAGATATGTTAAATAAATTAAGTCCGTTTCTCGTGATTATTTTTTCAGCAATATTTTTAAAAGAACGTGTTTTACCATTTCAAGTAGTGACAATTGTATTTGCATTTATCGGTATGATATTCATTGTGAAGCCATCATTTTCTATTGATATTGTGCCGTATGGTGTAGGAGTTTTATCAGCCATCTTTGCTGCGGCAGCCTATACATTATTACGTGTGCTCGGAAATCGGGAAAAATTTTATACAGTCGTTTTTTATTTTTCTTTTTTCTCAACAGTTGTTTTACTACCATTTCTTATATTTTATTATGAACCGATGACAATGAAACAATTAACATATTTATTACTAGCAGGATTTTTTGCGACAATTGGTCAGTTTGGAATTACCCTTGCGTACAAATTTGCGCCGGCAAAAGATATATCTATTTTTACGTATTCAACAGTTATTTTCACTACCATTTTAAGTTTTACTGTCTTTGGTCAAGGTCCTGATACATATAGTTTAATCGGGTATGTCATCATATTAAGCTCCATGGTTTATATGTTTTTAAAAGGAAGAAAAGAGACGACAGCATAAATAAATGCGCACATCTAATTTGATGTGTGTATTTTCTTTTCTAGTAGATGGTAGTTATAATGAATGTAGAGAGAAAGAAGGGATAGACAGATGGACTTATTTTTCAGTATATTAATCGAAGTAATCGCACCAGTATTTATCCTTATCGGTATGGGAATTTTTTTACACCGTATGTTTCATTTTGATTTAAAAACTTTATCCAAAATTACGACATATTATTTATTACCGGTCGTCGCATTCGTAAATTTATATGAAAGTAATTTAGATAAAACGATTTTTTTTGAAATATTAAAATTTCAACTTATTTTTAGCATTATATTAATGGTGTATGGTGCAATAATGTCAAAAATTTTGAAACTAGATCGTGGAATGACAGCGAATTTTAAAAATAGTGTTGTCCTAATGAATTCGGGGAATTTTGGACTTCCTGTTAGCCAATTAGTATTCGCGAGTAATCCAGTAGGGGTAACGATTCAAATTGTTGTCATGACGATTCAAACGTTTATTACCCATACATATGGATTACTAAATACGGTTAGTGCAAAATATGATAAGTCTAAAATTGCCCGTGAAATATTAAAAAATCCTATTTTATATGCTTTATTGCTAGGATTTTTATTTAATACATATCATATTCCCATTCCAACATTTATTTGGATTCCTTTAGAAGGCGTCAATGCTTCATTTTTACCGATTGCTTTATTAGCTCTAGGTGCACAAGTAGCTTTTATGAGTCTGAAAATGATGAATTGGACATTATTATTAAGTTGTATTAGTAGATTGCTCATTGCTCCAGCATTAGCATTGGCACTTATATATATCCTCGGTCTTGACGGTGTCACTGCACAAGGATTATTAATAGCTAGTTCATTTCCAGCATCAAGAAATAGTGCACAAATGGCGTTGGAATACGACGTATACCCTGAGTTCGCTGGACAAACAGTTCTTATTACGACAGTGTTTAGTGTCGTTACAGTAACAGGTGTCATTTATTTATCGCAATTATTATTTGGATAAACATTGCAATAGTAAAAATACTTCTTTACGATATAGATGAATAATGAGAAAGAAAGAGGAGACAGCACGATGAAATTTTATATTGCATCACCATTTTTTAATAAGGAAGAATTAACACATGTGAAAGATATTGAACAAGTTTTACAAGAAGGTGGACATCAAATGTTTTCACCGCGCCAAAATCAATTGCCTGAATTTGAATTTGCTTCATTCGAATGGCGTACAAATGTATTTCGAAACGATATAAACCATATTAAATGGTGTGACGCATTAATTGCAATATTAGATGATAATTACGGTGATACAGGGACAGCATTTGAAGTTGGCTATGCCTATGCCATCGGTCGGCCAGTATACTTATATAATCCATCAGGAAATATTATTAATTTGATGATTACAGATGCACTTCATGGTTATTTTGAGTCCTTAGACGAGATTCGAGCATATGACTTCGAGCTGGCACCAGCAAAACCTTATATGAAAAAAATTAAAGATGTGTAAGAAGAGACCTTTTTAAAAGTAGATAATTTTAATAAATATTGAGGCGGTTAAGAGATGATTCCGATATTAATTTTGGGGTCATTTTTTTATATAATAAGTTGAATTTTTGTATTTTTCTCACTTTATTTAAATGAAATCAGTTCTTTGCAACCATATTTTAAAAGGTGTACATTAGAGTTAGGAAGGCAAAAATAAACACATTACGTTGATTAAAAATTAGCTGGATTTCAATCCTGGAAGGAAGTTTTTTACATGGAAATAAACAATATAATGGTTGCAGGTTCTGGTGTGTTAGGGAGTCAAATTGCATTTCAATCCGCAGTACATGGTTTTGGTGTACATGTATATGACATTAATGAAGTGGCGATCGAAGCGGCAAAAGAGCGATTTGACGTATTAAAAGAAAGATATAAAGCTGATCTTGGCTTAACAGATGAAGTACTAAATGAGGCTTATAATAGAATTGTTTTTTTCACTAGCATTGAAGAGGCGGTTGGTGAAGTACAATTAGTTATTGAAGCAGTACCAGAATTACTTGATATTAAGCAGAAGTTTTATGAAGAATTATCTGAAAATGCGAGCGACGAAGTTATTTTCGCATCGAACTCATCAACTTTAATTCCGAGCCAGATTAAACAGTTCGTAAAAAAACCTGAAAGATATGTACATTTACATTTTGCGAATGAAATTTGGAAATTTAATATTGCTGAAATTATGAAACATGAAGGAACAGAAGAGTTTGTTTTTGATCGTACAATTGAATTTGCGAAAGAAATTGGAATGGTTCCAATTCCAATATATAAAGAACAACCAGGATATGTATTAAACTCTTTATTAGTGCCATTTTTAAATTCTGCACAATATATGGTTGTAAACGGGGTAGCAGATCCACATACCATTGATAAGACTTGGATGATTTCAACAGGTGCTCCAATGGGGCCGTTTGCGATTCTAGACATTGTAGGAATTAATACACCTTATAACTTATCAAAAGCTGCGGCGGCTGCTGGAGATAAAGAAGCAGAAAAGATTGCTGCATTTTTAAAGGAAAATTTCATTGATAAAAATAAATTAGGTGTACAAAGTGGGGCTGGATTTTACACGTATCCAAATCCAGCGTATAAAGAGGCAGATTTCTTAAAATAGACAAATAGAATACCCTTAGAGTTAGATATTTAGTATCACTCTAAGGGTTTTTGTTTAGCTCACTTTTCCTTTGAAGATCATACCACCGTTTAGGTCGATGATTTTTAAGAAGTTTTTCTTTTTCACATAAATTGTTTTATATTGTTTATGTCCATTTTCATCTTTTATTAACATAATACGTTTAGATGGGTTATCTTCCACGACATCCATCGTATGACCATTCATATCTACTTTACTTTCAATTATTTTTGTTTCTTCAAATTGATATGTTTCTGTTGTGTCAGGTGCTTCCGTTACTGCTTCCTCCTTTGCAGGAGCTTTGTCTACATCCGCTGTATCAACTTCATCTTCCACTTCAACCTCTGAATCTACTGGAATTTCCTCCTCAGCTTTAGTACCTTCATCTTTTACATATTCATCTTGATTTATGTTATGATCGTCGACGGTAATTTCATCCGCTTTTGTAGTTAAACCGAACCCAATTCCTAATATGACAACTAGAGCAACTGCTAAACCAATAATTTTTTTCATATTCTCTCTCTCCCTTCAACTCATACTTATATACTAAAGGAAAAAAATGATAAAAAAGCGAGAAGAAAATGAGAAAACGCTAAGAAATTCGTATAAAAAATCTCCGATAAATTTTCTCGGAGATTAGATGTATTACTTATTTGATTTTTCTGTTACAGGGTAAGAATGTAAAATATATCTGTCAGGTGCATCCCCAATATAGGAGAATGGATAACAGGTCGAAACAGTTAATACTTCATCTTCACGACTTGGATCGATGACAGTCGTATCATTTGCTGGTACGATGACTGTTTCACTATCACGAATGGCATAGACAAATGTTCCGTGCTCCATTTGGATATGGAATTCATCCCCATCTTCTAGATCACCAAAATTCCGAAAAACAGTATCACGGTGGCCAGAGAGTAAGATTTGTTTGTTCTCACCTGGAAAGCCTGTGCCTGAATAATGTCCGACACCTTGAGCTAATTCTTTTTCATCTGTTCCTTCAACAATCGGGATTTCACGATCCAGTTTTGGAATATATAAGACACCAATTGTATCTCCTTCGCCAAAAACACTATAATCGAAATCAAAATTACCTTCCCTCACATCTGTTGAAACAAATTCTTTCGCTTCGCTTAAGCGTTGCCCCTCATTATATTTGGAAGTGAAATATTCATACCCACCATAACCTAATAATGCTAATCCAGCGATGATAAATAAAACTGAAATTGCACGAAACATAGGCAATACATTCCTTTCTAAAAAGATCCACTCTAATAATTACCTTTATCATACTATATACTTTGAAAAAATACATTATATAATGGTATTCATAATTTTTATAGGTAATTAAAATTGTAAAATGAATTATTAGTTTGAAAAATTAACAAATTTTTGATGGTGAAAGCTGAATTAATAAAAAGAAGTTGCAAAAATGATTGAAATGGCAAATAGTATTCCTTAAGCTATACTAGATATAGAGAATGATTTACGTAGGGGGGATTTGTTTGTTATTAAAAGAAGAAATGGTCACGGATTATGTGAATGAAAAGGGACTTATATCAGATGAAAAAGGGATTGCTGTTTGGGGACAAATCATGCCTAAGCTTACAGATCATATGATAGGCGGTTTGTTTTCAAGTCTACAAGTGCAATACAATGTTTTATATGTAACAAATTCCAAATTAATTATTATTCCGATTAATAATGTGACAGGAAAGATTGTAGAGGAAAACCATGTTATTCTTACCAAAGAAGAGATTACATCCGTTAATTGGAGAAAAAAGTTGTTTGGATATGAATTATATTTGGAGAGTATACATGGGATTCTAACGTTTAAAGTGAATAAATTCATGATTGGTGCAAAATGGCATAAAGAAAATTTAGACCAGTTTATAAAATTGCTAGGATGATAATCTTAGCATTAAAATTTTAAAAATTTACGAGATCGTTTTACTAAAACATTCTTATGTACTTTGAAGATATAGTGTTATTTTTAAGTACATAAGAATATTGTTTGTATAAGGTATATCATTATACACTTGATTTCTTTTTCTCATAGTTAACTAAATAAATACTTAGACCGACTAACAACATCCCAATAAATAATTTATTCGTCAATGGTTCATCTATAAAAATAACACTTATAACGACAGATAAAATCGGGATCAAAGAATTGATGCTAATTTAAATTTGCATCAATTTTTCTTTTTATGATGATATTTAATGATTTTTTAATCAATCAATATGATATATGTATAACGTTATCAATATATATAGGTTTTTAATGGACATTTCTTTCATATTAGATATGTAATTTAATGTAAACAAAAAAGTTTAAGGCTAGTGTAGCACAAATTATAATATTGTCGTGTAAGGAAGCCGTGAAGTGAAAAAAATAAAAATGATAGAAAGATTCGTGATATAAGTAGGAAAGCTACAATGATAAGATGTATGTTAAAAGGGGTGTGAAAATTGAAGATTACAAACGAACTTGGGGATAAGATTATTCAAGCAATTGTATCCTATGTTGCATTAGAAATTAATATTATAGATTTACAAGGGAAAATTGTCTCAAGTACAGATAAAGAAAGAATGAATACAAAACATGCAGGTGCTATAGAAGTTATCCGAACGAAGGATGTATTAACGATTACAAAAGATAATATCGGCAATTATATAGGGGTAAAAGAAGGGGTAAACATGCCAATTGTACATAAGAATAAGATATTAGGTGTCGTTGGTGTAAGTGGTAATCCTGAAAGTTTATATAAAATGTCTGGTTTAGTAAAAGCAACGGTAGAACTTGTGTTAGATCAAATCGATTCTCAACAAAAATTATATGAACAAGATCGAAAACTCCATTACTGGTTGCAACAATTATTACATCCAAAGGGAATAGAAGAACAAAGTTTGTCGATGGAATTACAAAATATATTGATGATTAATCCAAATGCAAAATGGAGAGTAATTATTTTAACGGGAGAAACATTACAAGAAAAAGTAACTGAGATAAATAGTTTGTTCAAAAGACTAGAAGTAGAGCCATTATTTGTATTAGCTTATATAACAGAAGAAATTATTATTGCTTTAGAAGAAAACGTGATGGATATAGATGTAATAACGAAGGAACTTTTAAAAATGATTAATGAAGATTCTAGAATTGGTGTCGGAGAATTATATAAAGGATTAAATGGAATTAGAGAATCTTATCACGAGGCGAAAAGAGCTTTATATTTATCGGAAGGACTAGAAGTAGTTACTTTTAGCAGGGATTGGAAGTTGTCACAGCTTATTCATTCCATCGATCATGCAACTTTTCATAAAATATGTACGCCCTACGAAGAGAAGTTTGCATTGTTAGATGAAGAATATAAAAAGACAATGGAATTATATTTCAGTTCTAATTTATCAATAAAAGACACGGCAAATAAATTACATATTCATCGTAACACATTAAATTATCGATTAAATCAAATTACTAAAAAAACTGGTTTAGATTTCAGGAACTTTTATGATGTGATGATGGCCGCAATTGTATCCTTGTACAAAAAATAAAAGAATAATGACATAAATATAGCCTCTTTTTGTGCATGTGAACAAAGAGAGGTGCTTTTTTATTCTGAAAATTGTGAATTTACCATATTGCATCCTGAAGTAGAATACGTTTAAATTAGATGTAATTCATATAAAGGAGTAGCAAAATGAAAATAGTAATCGCGCCAGATAGTTACAAAGATAGTTTAGAAGCTACAGATGTTTCTGAAATAATTGCTCAAGCAATACATGATGTAGAACCGTCGATCAGAACCGTTTTAAAACCGATGGCAGACGGGGGCGAGGGAACATTAAACAGTTTATTTCATAGGGGAAATATTGAAAAAGTTGACGTATTTGTTACAGGAGCACGAGGAGGAAAAATAAATACGTATTATGGAATATCAGATGATCATATTGCATTTATAGAAATGGCATTAATTGCTGGTTTAGAACAAGTACCATTTTCAGATAGAAATCCATATATTACAACTTCGTATGGTTTGGGAGAAGTAATGGAGGATGCTTACCGTCGTGGTTGTCGACAATTTGTCATCGGTATTGGTGGGAGTGCTACTAACGATGGTGGATTAGGAATGTTACAAGCGTTAGGTATGAAAGCATACGATATTAATGGAGAAGAGGTTTCTGTTTTTGGTAAAGATTTATCAAATATTCATACAGTAGATGTAACCGCTTTAAAAAAATGGCAATCAGAGGTGGAAATAAAAGTAGCTTCAGATGTAAATAATCCACTTTGTGGAAAACGAGGAGCAACATATGTATATGGCCCACAAAAAGGTTTATTCTCTTCTAATTTAGAACAATTTGATCAAGCGATGGATCGATATGGTGGTATTTTAGAGACTGCTTTTCAAAACAACTTTAAAAATCAAGAAGGAGCGGGGGCTGCAGGGGGAATAGGATTTGCTCTTTTATGTTTACATGCAAAGTTAAAATCAGGGGCTAAATTAATTGCTCAAATGATTGAATTAGAACAAGAGTTGGAAGATGCAACGTTCGTCATTACAGGGGAAGGGAAGACAGATGAACAAACATTGTATGGGAAAGCTCCGAGCTATGTAGCTACATTAGCGAAGCAATATAATGTACCGACTGTTTTATTTTCAGGATCCATCAAAAGTAACCATGAAAAATTACAAGACCAATTTGCAGGGTGTTTTTCCATTGTCAATGGACCGTTAAGTTTAGAAGAGAGTATGAGTCAAGCGGAAACATTGCTATACGAACAAACGAAACAAATAATGTCATTGATTTTAACTTTTTATAAATGAAAAGGAGTGAATGTAGGTGGAAGGTATTGGTTTAATTATCTTAATTATTTTATCTGTTCTATTTATTATTTTTGCTACAGCAAAGTTAAGATTACATCCATTTTTATCGTTATTGTTTGCTGCATTTGGTTTAGGAATCTTTGCAGGTATTCCCTTAACTGAAGTTGTGACTGCGGTGAATGAAGGCTTTGGTGGACTAATGTCTGGTATTGGATTAGTAATTATTTTTGGTACTATTATCGGTGTTATTTTAGAAAAGTCAGGTGCCGCTTATCGAATGGCAGAATTTGTTTTGAGAATTATAGGACCTAAACGTCCACAAATGGCAATGAGTGTAATCGGGGCAATTGTTAGTATACCTGTTTTTTGTGATTCTGGTTTTGTTATATTGTCTTCTTTGAAAAAAGCAATTGCTAAGCGAGCAAAAGTAGCAGTGGCCTCTGTTTCTATTGCATTAGCTACAGGTTTATATGCGACACATACATTAGTGCCACCAACACCGGGGCCAATTGCTGCTGCGGGTAATATTGGAGCAGAAAACTATTTAGGAACAATCATTTTAATTGGATTAGTTGTAGCTATCCCAACGGTAATAATTGGTTACATTTGGTCGATAAAAGTAGGGACAAAAATAAAAATTGATGGGGAAGATGACTTCTCACTTGATTATGAAGAAATTGTCCAAGGATTTGGGGAAATGCCTTCTACGTTGAAATCATTTGCACCTATACTCGTGCCAATTCTTTTAATAGGTTTTAGTTCCATTATTAATTTTGCAGAATGGTCGGGAACTATTTTTGATATATTTGTGTTTTTAGGATCACCATCTGTCGCTTTATTAGTTGGCATATTATTTGCTTTTATGTTATTACCTAAATATGATGAAGAAACGTTAACAGATTGGATTGGAATTGGAATTAAAGAAGCGGCACCAATTTTATTAATTACAGGTGCTGGTGGAGCATTTGGAAAAGTCATCAGTTCAACATCTATTGTTGATTTTATTGAATCATTTGGTAACAATACATTCTTTACAGGAGCAGCCTTTGTTTTTGTACCATTTATTATAGCTGCTGCGTTAAAGTCAGCTCAAGGTTCTTCTACAGCTGCATTAGTAATTACTTCAACTTTAATAGCACCTTTACTTCCAGGATTAGGAATTGAAGGAGCACTTCCTTTAGCACTTGTTGTGATGGCAACAGGAGCTGGATCAATGGTTGTATCTCATGTGAATGATAGTTACTTTTGGGTTGTAAAAGAGTTCAGTGGTATGTCTGTTACTCAAGCATACAAAGGACAAACGATGGCAACATTATTACAAGGTATTGTTGCGATTATAGTGACATTCATATTATGGATTATTTTTATTTAATTATATATCCCCTAGAAAAAATAGTGATTTCTAGGGGATATAAGTAATAGTATCGTTATAGTTTACTTAAAGATTTTTGAAGAAATCATTGTTATATGGAAAATAAACGCTTTAAGACTTCTTAATCATTTCCAGGAGCATATGAGAAAGTGATTGTTGCTCTTCTTTCGAACCGGATTTCCATAACTCCATTAACAGATGTTCTTCCCGATTACGAGGTTCTTCATGTTTTGCGAGATAATTTGCAACTAATTCCGTTGCTTTTGCAAGCTTATCATCGCTTAATCCCATACTTTCTCCAATTTCGATTTTTTCTAAAAGGTATTGTTTAAAGCGATCAAAATTTTCTAGGATGGAATCTTTTTGTTCGCTATCCAAATTATTTAGTTCTTTTTGTACTTTATTTTGCATCTCCATGTCAAATCACTCCTTTTTAATTTCTATGTATAATTATGAGCTAATTGATGTAATATTAACCATGGTAAAAAATACAAATAATATTTTTATTCAAATAAAAATCCCTAGCATTAGGTGTGTATTCTAATGCTAGGGATTTACACATAATAAACAAATTATTTTCGCATACTACCCATAATGAAGCTTATGATACCAATTACGATAATTGCACCGATTAAGGTTGGGATAATAAAGAAACCGCCTATTTCTGGTCCAAAGTCTCCCATTAACATAGAACCTAACCAACCACCAACGATACCAGCAATAATATTCCCAATGACTCCACCAGGTACATCTCTACTTATAATTAACCCTGCTAACCAACCAAGAATACCACCAACAATAAGTGTCCATAAAGTTCCCATTTTATTCCTCCTCTACTTTTGATAAATTTCTATTCAAATACCATGTACTAGCATTTAAGTATGTGGCAAAAGTTGTCCACATAACATAAGGTATCATTAACTTTCCAGCAGTTTTTGAAACTTTCCCAAATTGATACGTCGTTAATAATATTGTGGATAAAAGAATAAAACATTCTATTAAAGCTATTCCACGTAATCTTAAACCAAAAAATAAGTATGACCATAACATGTTTAATCCTAGTTGTGAGTAATAGGAAGTACTTTCTACATTTGAATGCTTTCTTTCTTCTTTAACAAGATGGTGCGCAATCCCCATTGTCGTGTACAGTCCAGTCCAAACTATTGGAAAAACAATAGGAGCAGGTGATCCAGGTGGTGATTTCAATTTACTGTATTGCTCTTTTGTTGAATGAGACTCGTTTACACGATTCGCTATATAGCCTGAAGCAACCCCGCCAATGACAGGGATAGATATACGAACAAGCAGTTTTTTCCAATTCATTTTGATCACCTATTCTAAAAGTACTTGTTATAACGAAAATGTTTTTCCTATATAAAAAGGTATATGTTATTTTCGTGATAACAGCAAAGCTTTCAAGTTTGTTTTCACTTGTCATATTATGGTTTGTACTTATATTCCCACAAAAAGGAAATGATAAACTATATCGGTTTATGTGGAACTAATCCAGAGTTCCATTTTTATTATTCTCGTACATTGAGGTTTTATGAATGAAAATGGATATAATAAAATTAGTTACTACATAAAAGGCGATCCTTACTAATCGTTTTATTTTTGGAATCAGTATTTGTTCCTTATTATTTTGTGCATGTAACATGAGAACTAATGTAAACTTTGGGATGTTCAAGCTACAACTATTATATGAAAGATGTTATATTTTTTGCTGTAAAGCAAGACCAATATTAATCCATTTTCGATATTCTACTTAATCACTAATCTGACCTCATCTGAAATTAACATATTGATTAAATAAGGAGATGACTGCTTATAATATACTTATTTTATCCGGTATTTAAATTTGTAATTAGAAAGACAACATTTATGAATCAATGGATTCCGATGGGTAGATTAACACTCAGTTCATTGCTACACTTTTTACTAAAAAGTAAATATGTTAGGAGATATAAAAATTGTAATTGTAATCGATTTATTTAGTAACAAACTAATATATTAAATCATGCTAGTAATTCATCTTATAAAAATGACTTTCACATTTCCTTGGTGTATGATTAAAGAAATTATTTTTGGGGGTACTACGATGAATCAAAAATTTTCTTTCATTTTAATTGCTATTGCATTAGCTATGGGTGTTAGTACGTTCGTTTTAAATATATTAAACGAGATAGATATAAGTACAGCGCTTAGTTTATTATCGATTAGTATTATTTGTTTGGCATTGGTGAGGCTTAAGGGAAGATAATTTCCATTAATACACTTATAAATTGGACGTGTTTTTTTAAAAAAGAAATAATTTATATGCAAGGCTTTGGTTGTTTTGTTTTAAATTTCTAATTGCAAATTTTTGCATTTTAAAAGCTCTAGAATAAATCTCTAGAGCTTATAGGGATATTTGATTGTTTTTAAAAGTTAAAAATATATTTTATTAATTATTCTAATGGGATAACAAATTTTCCATATGTTAAAAATTTACCATCTTCACTTACTTCGTATGCATTGTCTTTGTATAAGTTTATCGTTTCTTCATCTGTTACTTTAGAGAAAACTTCGATTTTTCTGCCAACATTCTTATACATGAAGGGAAATTCTTTTTTATATACAAAAATACTAAGTGATATTTTTTCACGGCTCACTGGTGTATGTAACAATTCTACTAAATAGGTATCGTTTAAGTATTCACTTTTTACTTCTGTCACATCTTCTATTCCTAATTTAAAAATAAAATGCAAAGGTAAATAAGCTACTATAAAAATCATTAAAAGGATAGGAAGGATTTTATTTTTAAAATATATGGACGTAGCTATAATATTGATGAAAATAATAAATAAGTCTAAATAATACGTTATTTCTTTTAAATTTAATTGTAAATTATGAGAATAAATAAGATACCCGTAGTTATGCACTATGAATCCGGTAGAAATCCTTAATAGTAAGTAAATGATCGAAAAAATAATAAATATTAAACTTAACATTTTTAAAAACGGAAGTATTGTCCGTGAAATCAAAAGTATCACCAACTTTTTATTGTTATCATATTAACTATGTTGCACTATAAATGGCCAAACCGCAACAAAATATGGTAATTAGATGTATGACTAATAGATGTTTTATTTATGTATTTCATATTTTCCTTCCTAATAAGCGTAATACTGAATCTCAGTTTTATGATATTTGATAGAATACAAATGGATGGTATTTCCAAAGGGAGTAAAAATTTTGTATGATGTTTAAAAGAAAAACTTTTATGATGAGGAGTTTTAAAAATGAAATTTGTATATTTCAATGACACAAATAGAGTCGTTCATATACATCCTGCAACGATCATACATGGCTGTGATGTTTTGAATACGTCCATACAACCTCTAGAAGAACGTGTATTTAAATTACCTAACAATACATATCCATGGGTTAAAATGTGGGATAATGAAAATGGTTTAACGATATTGGTGAGTCCTAAAAAGGATGAATAGGAAAGAAATAACATACATAATATTTTAATTATTCACCACTTATAACATTTTTAATAAATTAGAGCATACTTACGAATCAATGCTATCTTTTTTTATATGTACATTATTATCCTAGTATGGTATAAATATGAATATTAACGAAAAATATAGGAGGTATTATATTGCGGAATTTTTTCAAAGTATTCACGATAGTGACACTTTCCTGCATTATTGTTATGGGGTGTAGCGAAAATGACAATGTTTCCGACAATGATGTGGCAAAAGCCGACGAAAACGAAACAACAAATGAAGCTACAAATCAAGAAGAGGAACAGGGTATTGAGGAAGAGGAAACAGATGCTCCTCAAAATTTAGAATTATATCCTAATACGATTGATGTTTACGAGGAATTAAATACAGCTTGGGATAATATTGAATCATTTTATGTTCCAAAAAAAGCTTCCTTATCCTAAAGAAGAATTAACAGGGTCGACTACATTCTTCAGTTCACTAGACTTAGATGATATGTCTATACACTTTAGACATAAAGATTATGAAACAATTAGCATTCATTCTACAGACAACGAATATAAAATGAAAGATGATGATACTGAATTATTTGATACAGTAAATGATATCGAGTTTTATATAAATGATGATAAGTTGATGTATACATATGAAGATATGGATTATAGCATAAACATAGATGATTTTGAAGAAGACGAATTAGATGAAGTTTTAACCTCTATCTCAGATTTAGAGTTATTAGGTGAAAAACCTGTAACTTATGATTTCACGAAATATCCAATGCCGACAAAGTTACCTTTCGAAGACGGACAGGAAGTATCAATTGAAATTTTTACAGTTTTAAAACCGGAGGAATTCCGCGAAAAGGATAATAGTCATGAGTTCAAACTTACGTTTAAACAATCGTCAGATATAGAAGGCTCTTCAGATGCACCTTCTTTAGAATTTAAAGTGCGCGATGATGAACCACCATTTTTCATGAATGCTGATGAAGAACACGGAGAAATCTTGGAATACGAGGGCAAAGAATATCATGTTCGAGCTGTAAAAGATAATTACGTTGAAATTATGTGGCAGGAAGAAGAAGCAGAAATGTATTACGATGCAGAAGTTAAAATAGAAAATCCTGAGGAAAATATGGATTTTGTTTTAGGATTATTACATTCGTTCGAATAAACACAAAAAATGTGCACCCTTTAAGTTAAATCAGGATCTAACTTAAAGGGTGCTTTTCACTGGAAAAATGATTCCGTGATCCAAAGAAAGCTTCATTCCTCTCTGTTTAATCTATATCATTCCGATTTGTATAATGATCGAAATCATCACCAAACTCTGTACCATAATTCGGTCTGTTCGCTCTCATTTCATCATCGACAAAATCATCGTCCATGCCAATAAAGAATAAAGTTAGTGCGTATAAGCCACTTAATCCAACTAATGCATAAATAATTCTAGATAAGATTGCTCCCTGTCCACCAAAGATAGATGCAACTAAATCGAATTGAAACAAACCAATCAAGCCCCAGTTAATAGCACCTATTATAACTAAAATTAAGGCTAATATTTGTGACCAATTCATAAGCCAAAACCTCCTTTTTTATATTCTTTACAAAAAAGGTTTTATTATACTCGAATAATAGTTGTGTCATGAATCAATAAAATGTGTAGAGATAATGTCGTTGATTAACATTTCGCCATGCTTGCACCAATGATCTTTATAATTGATTTTACCATCTTTATCGAGTGGTTTTGAAATTGATTCAACCCAGTTGCACTTAATAATGAATTTTCATTTCTGTCTAATCCCAAATTGACAACATGCTTTATTATGTAAGGTGTACGGAATTGTATATAAGCATCACTTTTATCTAATTCTCCATTTATGACATGAAATGGAATTCTTAAATAAATCGTTTCCCCTTTTTCTCTCCAAAGTATTGCATCAAATTTTCCTCTGTCATATTCCCAAGCGCCGCATAAGAAGAAACCATAATTTTTAAGACTATTTTGTATTTGTCCAAAAAAGCCTTTTTTTCCCTTAATATTAGAGTTCAAGCTAATCATTAATTTTCTCTCCAAACTTTGAAATTTAATAATTATTATTGACTATAAAGACAAATAAATACTTCTTATTTTATTCTTATTTTAAAGAACATTATTATAATGGTTGAGAGTGATGTTGAGAACAAATAATGTTTTTTGGCACATATTTTTCGCATGACTTATTTTAGATGTAATATATTACGAAAACAAAAACCCCTCAACGCTATATGCGTTAAGGGGTTTCATGTATGACTCCGATTGGGCTCGAACCAACGACCTCTACCCTGTCAAGGTAGCGCTCTCCCAGCTGAGCTACGGAGTCGAATATGTAACAACATGTATTATAATAGCCAATTTATATGGCTTTGTCAACAAATATTATAAGTTGTAGGATTTGTGAGAAAGTTTTGCTATTATTAACATAAATACAACTTATGAAGGATGGATAGTATGGGAAGGTATGCGATTGGAATAGACTTTGGTACTGGTTCGGGGCGAGTGATTGTAATGAATGTTCAAACGGGCGAAGTAGTTGCTACAGATGTAACGGAATATCGCCATGGCGTTATTACTGACACATTACCGAATGGTGCCGCGATTACAAAGAGAGAAACAGCGCTTCAACATCCGCTTGACTATATAGAAGTATTGGAAACATCCATTCCAGCTAGTATACAAAAAGCGAATATCGAAAAAGAAGATATTATCGGAATAGGATTGGATTTTACATCGTGTACAATTTTACCAGTAAAAGAAGATTTTTCTCCATTATGTTTGGATAAAAAATGGGAGAGTGAACCAAATGCTTGGTTAAAGTTATGGAAACATCACGCTGCTCAAGAACAGGCGACAAAGATTAATGAATTGGCTAAGGTACGTGGGGAATCATGGTTACCAAGATACGGTGGAATTATTTCATCTGAATGGATGTTACCAAAAGTATTAGAAGTTTTGGAGAATTCACCTGAAGTATATGATGCGACAACTTTTTTCGTCGAAGCGGCAGATTGGTTAACCTTTCAAATGACTAATTCGTTTAAACGTAATAGTTGTGCAGCTGGATTTAAAGGAACCTGGCATGAAGAAGAGGGATATGTTAGCGAAGATTTTTTAGGAGCATTACATCCAAAACTTGCTTCGTTATATAAGACGAAACTGGGTGGCGAGGTGGCATCGGTTGGCGAGCTAGCTGGTCGACTAACGGAAGAGTTTGCGGAGAGAGTTGGTTTACAAGCAGGAATTCCAGTTGCGATGGGAATTATTGATGCACATGCAGGTGTACCTGGTGCGGGGGTTGCAACGCCAAATAAAATGGTGCTCGTTATGGGAACATCGACATGTCATATGTTACTAAGTAAAGAAGAAAAAAATGTACCTGGCATAAGTGGAGTGGTTAAAGATAGCATCATCCCTAATTATTATGCGTATGAAGCTGGTCAGGCTGCAGTAGGTGACATTTTTGCCTGGTTTGTAAAAGAAAATGTTCCAGCGTACATAGTGGAAGAAGCAAATACAAGAAATATTTCGGTGCATGAATTGTTAGAAGAAAAAGCTACTAAATTAGGACCAGGTGCAAACGGCCTATTAGCATTGGATTGGCATAATGGTTGTCGTACCCCTCTTGTGGATGCGAAATTATCCAGTGTGTTTATTGGGCAAACATTAGCGACGAAGCCAGAAGAAATGTATCGTGCATTAATTGAAGCAACCGCTTTTGGCACAAAATTAATAATTGAAACATTTCAAAAAGAAGGAATTTTAATTGAAGAGTTAATTGCATGTGGAGGTTTGCCACAACGCAATAAATTGTTAATGCAAATTTATGCGGATGTAACAGGAAAGCCGATTAGTGTATCTGCAAGTGATATTACACCTGCTATTGGTTCGGCAATGTATGGTGCAGTCGTTGCAGGCTCTAAAAATGGTGGATATGATTACATAGAGGATGCTTGTGAAAAAATGGTTCCTCCAACACAAACGATATATACTCCGAATCAAGTTAATGTGACAAAATATGAAGAAATTTTTGCTTATTATAAGCAAATGGTTCACTTTTTTGGAGTAGAACAAAAGGAAATGATGGAATATTTAAAACAATTATAAAAGTAGACTTTAGTCTCACGATTTAAAATAAAATGTATTTGTTGTAAAATAAATACTATTTTTCTAGATTTTTCTAATACATTCTACTCTTTTTCTTATTTTACATATCTTGTAAAATATAACCACTACCTTTTACTAATTTATGGCAATAGGGAGTGGTTATTCTGAAGAAAAGAATTTTATTTTTATGTACAGCATTTATACTAGTTACTAGTTTTATATGGTTGGACAAGTCATATGCTGCAGAGAAAACATATGACATCGGGGTAGATGCAGTAGATGTGAGGGATGATGCGGCAGCTGATGCGAATGTCGTTGGTCAATTAAAAAAAGGTGATCAAGTGACAGTTTTTAAAGAAGCACATGGCTGGGCGCAAACGTATTATGATGGAGACATTGCTTGGGTTGCAGCACATTATTTAATACCAGCAGATAATTCAACAAAAAAGGTAGAAAAGAAGAAAAAGCAATCGAAGGCAAGTTCTTCTAACGGTAAAACAGTTCAGGTCACGGAAGATATTGTAAACATCCGGGCAAATGCAAGCACGCATGATGAAGTAGTTTATATTGCAGAAAAAGGAGAAAGTTTTCCGTTAATTGAAACGGTAAATGAATGGCATAAAATTAAGTTGCCAGATGGCTCGACTGCTTGGGTTGCTTCTTGGGTAACAACAAGTAAAGCAACAGGACAAGCTAAAAGTAGTTCGAATAGTAGTTCGAAAAAGAGTACTAAAAAGTCATCGTCCAAACAAACAACATCTGCTACACCAAATGTGTCATTAGATGGAAAAAATATTATGTTAGATGCAGGGCATGGAGGGAAAGATCCTGGTGCAATTGCAGCTGACGGAAAATATGAAAAAGATATGACGTTAGCATTAACGAATAAAATTGCCGAGAAATTACGTGCACATGGTGCTACTGTAACATTAGTACGTACTTCAGATAAGACGATGTCATTAAATGAACGAATTGCTTTTAATAAATTATTTTGGACGGATGCATATATAAGCGTTCACTTTAATGCATTTACAAAGTCTGGAAGTCGAGGAATTAGTACGCATTATTATGCAAATAAAAAGGATGAACAATTAGCGTATTCCATCCAACAAGCTCTTGTACAACATACTAGTTTAAATGACCGTGGAGTGCAGAAAGATAACTATTTTGTCTTACGTGAAAATGCAGATGTATCTGTTTTAGTAGAATTAGGATTCATTAGTAATCCCGATGAATTAAGTGTTATTCAGTCTGACGCATATGATGAAAATGTATCAAATGCAATTTTAGAAGGTTTAGGAAATTATTTTTATTAAGAAAAAGCAATGTATGATGATTGATAGAAACATCATGCATTGCTTTTTTATTTTTTTCTACATATGATATGTGAAAATATTATTTCGAAAAAAATGGTTACTAAATAGTATTGGTGATTAAAATGTTCAAACAATATCATCTCTACACAAGTTAATACATTTATTCACGTATTTTAAACATGAAAATATTCGAAGTAGTTAGGGCGATTTATTTTGAGTGATAATGATTTACAAAGATTTTGCATGTAATAAATTATAAATTTACAATCAACTGATAACATATTACTTGTATAGATAACTAAAGAAAATAGAAAAAATATTCAAAAGAACATATGTGCATGTAAGTATGTATATAAAGGAGAAGTTTGAATGAATGAACAGCAGTTAATTGTAACTGATTTAGATGGAACATTATTAAACGATGACCATCAAGTGCCTCAATATGTAAAGGAATCGATTGATTTATTCCAAAAAAACAATGGTATTTTTACATTTGCAACAGGTAGGATGAATGAATCTGTCCAAAAGTTTGCATTAGAGTGTCAAATTAAAGTACCGATCATTACTTATAATGGTGCTCAACTGTATTGTCCAGTGACAGAACGCATTGTCTATGAAAAAACGTATGCTATTTCTACAAAATTAGAACAATTTCTGATTGAAGTTTATCGAACATTTGCGGAAGTATTAATATTTTCAGATGGTGTTATTTATACATTTAAAAAAGGAGCTCACATCAAAGCGTTTGAAAAAAAAGAAAATGTTCGGTGTGAAATAATTTCAGAAAAAGATATTCCTAGAGAAGTGACAAAGATTATTATCATTTCAGATAATAAAGGCGACTTAGCGATGTGCGAAAAAATATGCATGGGAACATTTCATGAAGTAGAGCTTACTTATTCAGAACCAAATTTTTTAGAAATATTACCATTACATACTTCTAAAGGAATAGCTCTGCATTATTTAAAATCATATTTACAAATGGATGGTTGTTATACGACGACATTTGGTAATCACTTAAATGATATTTCTTTGTTTCAAGCATCTGAATGTGGGGTCGCTGTTCAAAATGCCATAGAAGAAGTAAAAGAAAATGCAGATATTGTACTACAAGATACAAATGTGGAAGGTGCAATTGGATATTATATAGAAAATAAACTAATAAAGAAAAATCTAAACGACAGGGAGTTCATCAAAAGTTTTGGATGAATGGGAATGAAAAATACATGTTACAAAATTATTTATTCCATTTATTGTGAATAATCACCTATGGGAGATATAAATGTTTTATGGAAAGATGATGTCCAAACGAACTGTATGAGAAAATGAAAGAAATATGTAAATTCGTATTAAACATATTAAACGAGGGAGATAATAAAAATGAAATTAGGTGTATCTATTAAAAGTATTGCTCTAAGAAGCGATTCGCTTAAATCAGACAAGAAAATTCATTTAGCTGGATTTGACCATTTATCATCTTATTTACAATTTTTACGTGAACATGGGGTATCTAGTATAGAATTAAGAATATATAAACGAGATGATCCATTTGAGCTGTTCGAGGAATCTATAGGTTTAATTTTGCAACAAGGATTTGACCTTACAATACATGGAGATTTAGCTGGGAGTGTTAAGGAAGAAGATAATTTCTTGAAGATTTATCCATCTTTAAAAAATATATTATTCCATTCGAATTTGAAACAACAGAAAGTAATAATGCCGATTCATGCATATCAATCAAAAACAACGGATAGTGAATCATTAAAAATTTCTAGTATAGATACATTCTCTAAATGGACGAAATTAGTGGAAGTAGACCAATTACCAATATATTTTGCATTAGAAAACAACCGTGAGAAAGAAATAAATGATCCATGTAATAATATACAAGGTGTCATGGATATCGTAGAGGCAGTGAATAGTGAACATATGCGCATTTGTTGGGATATGGGTCACTATATATCAAATATAACAAAAAGAAAGCAAGATAGTTTGTATCAGGCTAGATTGTTGCCATATATAAAAGATGTAATACATACACATATTCATGGTTTAAATGATAGTGGTACAACACATTGTCCGATAATTAATGATAAAAGCTTACCAGTTGAAACGTATATTAATTTATTAAAAGAAGCTCAATATAATGGGGTATATAATGTAGAATTTTCCTTTGACAGATGGGAAGAAAACGTTCGGGAGCAATTAAGTAAATCGTTACAACGATTATACAAAGCGATATATTCAGAAGAACCTAAAGTATTAATGAATGAAACGCTTAATTAGAATGGGAATAAATGGAACAGTCAAACTGTTTATGAAAGACTAAAAAAGCAAGGTAGTCAATTTTTAGTACACATTTTACACTTATAAGTATATGTTAAGTTATACAATCATTGTTAGAGTTTCAAATAGTATGGAATGTTCATTTCGTTACAATGGATATTCATCCGTATTGATAGAAAAGATTT
>DXHX01000146.1 GCA_019113205.1 Candidatus Pseudogracilibacillus intestinigallinarum
AAAAAGAATATAAAAATGCGTTTATATTTTTAAAACAGTGGAATACATTGCATAAGCAAGTACCAAAAGTTTTTTATTCATATTTATTGTTGGACATCCATGAAGGGATAAAAGCATATATATGGCAAATATTACGTGAACGAAAAGTAAAGGATAATATTACTGTTTCAAAGTTTGGTGAAAGCATCAGTAAAAAACCATCTGAAACGACAATTATCAAACAGTCAAGAACATATAAAGATATTGCGAAACGACTAGAACCATTAGGACAAGATAACCCGGTAATGGAAAAGTTTTTACTAGAATTAACCGAACACTTACTTTATATGTATGTTCCATTGGACTTTAATAATGAAGTAGAGAGTATCGTAGAGACATTGATGTTTATCGGTCAGGAGTTATATTTAGGAGAAAAGGAACCAATGCATAATGGAAAAGTAAAAAAATATATAAAGCAAGTAATGGAAGCAGAACGATTATATGCAGAGTTGTTTTTGCATTAATATTGTATATGGCATTCACAATGTAGTGCCTCATTTTGTGGTGCATGAAATATGTATATTATCGTAAAATGTATTTATTTTCATTAAGTTGTTGACTATGTTATACTTTAATGGTTGAATATTAAAAGGTAAATAATATATATGAAAGATATATGTTTTAAATGAATGTGGAGGGAATAAACAAATGACAGTACAAGCAAATTGGGAGAAAAAAGAAGGTAATGAAGGGGTACTAACAATTACAGTACCTGCTGAAAGATTTGAAACAGCTTTAGATCAAGCATTTAAAAAAGTAGTAAAAGACGTAAATATTCCTGGATTCAGAAAAGGAAAAGTACCTCGTCCAATTTTTGAACAACGTTTTGGAGTAGAATCTTTATACCAAGATGCAATTGATATTGTGTTACCAAGTGCTTATAGTGAAGCAGTTGAACAGACGGATATTTTCCCAGTAGATCAGCCTAGCATCGATATCGATGAAATCGAACGTGGAAAAGACTTAGTTTTCGTATGTGAAGTTACAGTTAAACCTGAAGTTAAATTAGGAGACTATAAAGGTTTAGAAGTAGATGTTGAAGAAGAAGAGGTAACGGAGGAACACGTTACTTATGAATTAGAAGCTTTACAAGAAAGCCATGCAGAATTAGTCGTAAAAGAAGAAGGTACAGTTGAAGAAGGCGATACAGCTGTAATAGATTTTGAAGGGTTTATCGGAGACGAGCCTTTTGAAGGTGGAAAAGGCGAAAATCATCCATTAGAAATTGGTTCTGGTCAATTTATTCCAGGATTTGAAGAAGAATTAATTGGTAAAGAAACAGGAGAAACGGAAGTAAACGTTACTTTCCCTGAAGATTACCATGCGAAAGAATTAGCTGGAAAAGAAGCGACATTTAAAGTGACAATTCATGAGATTAAAGAGAAAGAATTACCAGCATTAGATGATGAGTTCGCTAAAGATGTTGATGAAGAAGTTGAATCATTAGAAGCATTAA
Organism: Candidatus Pseudogracilibacillus intestinigallinarum; assembly: GCA_019113205.1. Taxonomy (GTDB): domain Bacteria; phylum Bacillota; class Bacilli; order Bacillales; family Amphibacillaceae; genus Pseudogracilibacillus; species Pseudogracilibacillus intestinigallinarum. The sequence continues at coordinate 1,496 of DXHX01000146.1, forward strand.
AAGAAAAGAAAAGAGAAGAGCTTTTAAATGAAAGAAAACAAGCAGCAGAAAACAAAAAACGCGAACAATTAATCGAACAAGTAACAGAAAATGCTGAAATTGACATTCCAGAAGCAATGGTTCAAACAGAATTAGATCAAATGTTAAATGAATTTGAACAACGTTTACAAATGCAAGGGATGAACTTAGAAACTTACTTCCAGTTCTCAGGTCAAACAGAAGAACAATTAAAAGAACAAATGGCAACTGATGCACAATTACGTGTGAAAACAAACTTAGTATTAGAAGCTGTTTTAGAAGCTGAACACATTGAAGTGGAAGAAGCAGACATTGAAGCAGAATTAGAAAACATGGCTAGCATGTATAACTTAGAAAAAGATCAAATCATCGGTATGTTAGGTGGAAACACTAACTTATTAAAAGAAGATTTAAAAATTAAAAAAGCAATCGACTTTATCGTTGATGAAAGTAAAGCGAAGTAATTTTTTAAAATAGCAGAGATTGGGACTACATCGTTCCAATCTCTTTTCCTTATCAACTAAAATTGGTTATATATTCAGTTATTCATGGTACAATAGAATAAACAGTATTCATACAGACATGAAAAGGGTGAATTGTTTTATTTTCCGAATTGTATCTGTTATGATTGCTATAAGCTCAAATTTGAGTGATTGAAACGTTTAGGGGTGAAGTATAAATGTTTAAATTTAATGATGAAAAAGGACAATTGAAATGTTCTTTCTGCGGAAAGGACCAAGAATCAGTTCGCAAACTGGTAGCTGGACCAGGTGTATATATATGTGATGAATGTATCGATTTATGTACGGAAATCGTAGAAGAAGAAATTGGTTCAGATGAAGAAGTAGAATTGGAAGAAGTACCTACACCTCATGAGATTTTTGAAACTTTAAATAGTTATGTTATCGGTCAAGATAAGGCAAAGAAAAACTTATCTGTAGCTGTTTACAATCACTATAAACGTGTCAATTCATCAAAAGGCAGTGACGATGTTGAATTAGCAAAAAGTAACATCGCAATGATTGGACCGACTGGTAGCGGTAAAACATTACTAGCACAAACATTAGCACGGATTTTAAATGTGCCATTTGCAATTGCAGATGCAACATCTCTTACAGAGGCTGGGTATGTAGGGGAAGACGTAGAAAATATTTTATTAAAATTAATCCAGTCTGCAGATTATGATGTAGAAAAGGCAGAAAAAGGGATCATTTATATTGATGAAATTGATAAAGTGGCAAGAAAGTCTGAAAACCCATCGATTACACGTGATGTGTCAGGGGAAGGGGTACAGCAAGCTTTACTCAAAATTTTAGAAGGTACAGTTGCAAGCGTTCCACCACAAGGCGGTAGAAAGCATCCACATCAAGAATTCATTCAAATCGACACGACGAATATTTTATTTATTGTCGGTGGTGCATTTGACGGGATCGACCAAATTATTAAACGTCGTTTAGGTAAAAAAGTGATCGGATTTGGAGAACAAAACGAAAACGAAGACCTAGAAGCGGCGGAATTACTTGGACATTTATTACCGGAAGACTTGTTATCATATGGGTTAATTCCGGAATTTATCGGTAGATTACCTGTAATTGCAAACTTAGAACCTCTGGATGAAAAAGCATTAGTTGAAATTTTAACGACACCAAAGAATGCATTAGTAAAACAATATGAGAAATTATTCCAGATGGATGATGTTGAATTAGAGTTTGAAGAAGAGGCACTCGTTGAAATTGCGAAAAAAGCAATGGAACGAAAAACAGGTGCTCGAGGATTACGTTCAATTATTGAAGGAATTATGCTGGATATTATGTTTGAAATTCCTTCTCGTGATGATATTGAGAAATGTGTCATTACAAAAGAAACAGTAACAGAAGAGCATTCAAGACCAAAATTAATCTATACAGACGGTACTGTAGAAGATAGCAACAAAGGCTTGCCTAAAGAAAGTGCATAAAATTAACTGATAACGTCAATGGAATTGGCGAACGCTTCATTGACGTTATTTTATAAAGAAGACTGACTCACGTATTCATCTACTCCAACCGTGAAAACGCATTATGGAGCAATTTGATCGTTTAAGTTAGTCTTTTTTATTATTGAAATACGTGTTTACATCGAAAGAAGTATGGAGGTACATATGGAAAATAATAAGATCGAAAAATTACCCCTCCTGGCATTACGCGGCATTCTCGTTTACCCATCAATGGTCATCCATTTAGATGTAGGGCGTGAAAAATCGATTGCATCATTGGAAAATGCCATGATGAATGAAGAACAATTGATTTTTTTATCGTCGCAAAAAGAAATTGCTATGGAAGAGCCAGAAAAAGAAGATATTTATAAAGTAGGAACTGTTGCAAAAATTACGCAAATGATTAAGTTACCTAATGGTACATTACGAGTTTTAGTAGAAGGATTATATCGTGCGGAAATTATCGAATACTTAGAGGAAAAAAACCAGTTTGAAGTTAAAATTGCTAAATTAGATGAAATGGCTGGCGACGAGTATGAAGAAGAAGCATTAATGCGTCAACTTTTAGATCAGTTTAGTCAATATATAAAAGTATCTAAAAAAATTACGAAAGAAACGTTAGCAACATTAGTTGATATTGACGAACCAAATCGTCTTTCATTCATGATTGCCTCACATTTACCAATTAAAATGAAAGACAAGCAAAGTTTATTAGAAATAGACGATGTGATCGAACGTATGAAATTACTATTAACGATTTTGGCGAATGAAAAGAAAGTTTTAAATTTAGAAAGAAAAATTGGGAAACGTGTTCAAACATCGATGGAACAAACACAGAAAGAGTATTATTTACGTGAACAATTAAAAGCTATTCAAAAAGAACTTGGTGAAACAGAAGGAAAACTAAGTGAAGTCGACCAATTACGTGCAGATATTGTAGAAGCAAAAATGCCTGAAAATGTGGAGGAGGTAGCTTTAAAAGAGTTACAACGTTTTGAGCGTGTACCGCAAAGTTCAGGTGAGAGTTCTGTGATTCGTAATTACTTAGATTGGTTAATCGCGCTTCCTTGGCAAGAAAAAACGGAAGATACGATTAATATTGATCGAGCTCAAGCGACATTAAATAAAGACCATTACGGTTTAGACAAAGTGAAAGAACGTATTTTAGAATATTTAGCTGTGCAAAAATTAACGAATTCCATTAAAGGACCAATTTTATGTTTAGTTGGCCCACCTGGAGTTGGGAAAACATCTTTAGCAAAATCAATTGCTGAATCTGTAAACCGAAAATTTGTCCGTATTTCATTAGGTGGCGTACGTGACGAAGCGGAAATTAGAGGACATCGTCGTACATATATTGGTGCAATGCCGGGTCGTATCATTCAAGGAATGAAACGTGCGGGCACTGTAAATCCAGTCTTTTTATTAGATGAAATTGATAAAATGGCTAATGATTTTCGTGGAGACCCTTCTTCTGCATTACTAGAAGTGTTGGATCCAGAACAAAATCACAACTTTAGTGATCATTTTATTGAAGAGACGTATGATTTGTCGAACGTTTTATTCGTTGCAACAGCAAATTACGTCAATAATATTCCAGGACCATTGCTCGACCGTATGGAATTAATTAATATTTCGGGATATACAGAACAAGAGAAATTGCATATTGCAAAAGATCATTTAATTCCGAAACAATTAAAAGAAAATGGACTAACAAAAAATGATTTGCAAATTCGGGACAATGCTTTATTAAAATTGATTCGTGAATATACGAGAGAAGCTGGAGTACGTAATTTAGAACGTACTATTGCAACTCTTTGTCGTAAGGCTGCGAAAATTATTATTGCTGGAGAACAAAAACGAGTCATTGCAACAGAAAAACGATTAGTTGAATTACTAGGTAAACCAATTTATCGTTATGGATTAATGGAACAGGAAGACCAAGTTGGAACAGCGACAGGATTAGCATATACCTCGGTCGGTGGGGATACATTAGCAATTGAAGTTGCGCATTATCCAGGCAAAGGTGAGTTAATTTTAACGGGAAAATTAGGGGACGTTATGAAAGAATCGGCACAAGCAGCTTTCAGTTATATTCGCTCACGTGCCAATGCATTACAAATTGAACCTGATTTTCATAAAAAGTATGATATTCATGTGCACGTACCTGAAGGAGCAACACCAAAAGACGGTCCATCTGCGGGAATTACAATGGCTACTGCATTAATTTCAGCATTGACAAATCGTGCCGTTAAACGTGAAGTAGGGATGACAGGTGAAATTACATTACGCGGAAATGTTTTACCTATCGGTGGATTAAAGGAAAAGTCATTAAGCGCCCATCGTGCTGGGTTACGAACCATTATCATTCCAAAAGATAATGAACGTGATATAGAAGATATTCCGGAAAGTATTCGTAATGATTTAACGTTTATACCGGTGAAACATCTAGATGAAGTGCTTGATCATGCACTAGTGGAGGCGAAACAATGAAGGTAAATAGAGCTGATATTGTTATAAGCGCAGTTTCGAGTAAACAATATCCAAGTGATTCCATACCAGAAATTGCATTAGCCGGAAGATCAAATGTCGGTAAATCATCTTTTATAAATAAAATGATTAATCGAAAAAATCTCGTTCGTACATCATCAAAGCCAGGAAAAACTCGCACATTAAATTTTTATATTATTAATGATGCATTTCATTTTGTTGATGTTCCGGGATATGGCTATGCGAAAGTATCTAAAACGGAACAAGCAAAATGGGGACAAATGATGGAAGAGTATTTCCAAACACGAGAACAGTTGAAATTAGTTGTATTGATCGTCGATATTCGCCATAAACCGACAGAAGAAGACGTTCAAATGTATAATTTTGCTTCATATTTAGAACATCCTGTCCTAATTGTAGCAACGAAATTAGATAAAATTGCAAAAAATAAACGAGATCATCATATACGACAAGTTCGAAATGCGTTTATAACAGAGTATAATGACCAACCAAATGTGATGCCATTTTCAGCTGAAACGGGTGAGAATAAAGAAGAGATTTGGGCTGTGATGGAAAAGTTTTTGAAATAAATAAAAAGCTTGTGGCAATATTGATATGAAGCCACAAGCTTTTTTCTATCTCCATTTTATACAGTAGGCAGTAAGCGTGCTAATGGACCTTCATCATTTATTATTTCTTCTAATTCAAATATGGAGATTGGAAAGACTGGTATCCCTACATAATGTGGTGTAAAATCAAGAACTTGAAAAAATAGAATAAGGCATTTGTCAGTTATGTAAAAAGATTGTGTAGGTAAAATTTTTGTAAAAGAATCAATTGTTGGAATATTTCTATCTGTGATTTGTTTTTGAATCATCTTGGATAAAATTTCTACATAATTACTATTAGGCTGAAATAAATCACTTAAAGTATACGTTTTACCAGTTTTGGTATCAAAAGTTAACGCATCCATCATAGTCAGTCCGTTCGCTGCTTGTGGAGCGATACTATAATTGGATAAAGTAATACTTAATAAATGCCGTTCATTTAATTTTACTTCATATGTTCCAAGTGCTTCCGCAAAATCGGTTGCTTGTTGTTCGATAAATTGTTGCTCATATAAATCTTCTACTGCTTGAAAAATAACGTTATTTATCTTCCTTTTTACTTGATCCGGCAAATGAGTTACTTGTGGATAATATAATTTTGTGTTTGGTTCGGCTTCTACTACCATCGTTTGAATGAAAACAGGAAATTTGATTGATCCCATTCGGCACACTCCTTTTTTAATAACATATGCTCAAACAGTAGAAAGAGAACTTTTCAATAAACTTAAATAGAATAAATAAAGGATAAAATGTAGCCTTGTTTTTCCTTCTTCGAAACATGTCGACGTATATTATAAGATACCTCTCCTTCTTAATTTTGACATTTCCTTATATTAGACGATAATGTCTATTTTTATTTAACACTTTATGCTATTTACATTGTTCATAATGATACAAATACTTAACGATTTAAGCACTATTTCGGTAAGTTTTTATTGTCATATAATTTTACACTTAACATACATTATTAAAGACCGTTTCATGTGTGTGACATGAGACGGCCATAATAGACCGGACCCGACAAAGAGGGGAAGGCAACATCAGAAATAATCCTTCAGCGCCTAACAAATGCATGTGGGGGATTATTTCTCTTTACTTTGATTGGCAACGATAAAAGCAATCAATGCACCAAAAGAAATCATTAATGATAGTGCACTATCAATTGTCATTGGTACACACCTCCTTACCATATCGTTCATTAATTAGGTAAATGAACTGTGTTACCAAACCCCTCATGCGAAGCTAGTCTATGCATAACGAACCTCTCTCTATAATTGATCCAGAATGCATCTTTTTATATTTTATGTGAAAAATAA